>JBBAAJ010000013.1:0-19737 GCA_041658365.1 Candidatus Peribacteraceae bacterium
AACCGCGGAGCACGTGGTAGCTCGAGGGGGTGTACGGCTCGGGAGTGAATATGTGACGTACCAGCGCTTTCAAGGTCTGGCCCGCGGACGCGGGGAGGAACTGCACTCTGACGAAGGCAGCGTCCGCGTTCTCCGTCCGGCTGAGGAGACTTAAGTAGTAGCGGTGATTTCCGGGTGACCAGCCCGGCGAAACGGTCAGATCGATATTGACCGTGCTCTCCTGCGTTATCGGCAGAGTGAAGCGCACGTAGTCCGTCGGGACGAAGCTCTTCTCTGCGGCGAGAGGGACGAGGTAAACCTCGATGGGTTCGCTGCTCCGATAGGTGATCTGGAGCAGAGAGCCGTTGCCTTCCAGAACCGTGGACGTGCGGGCAGTGTTCTCCCGGAGCGCCTGTTCGACCATGCTCGAGTTATCCACCAGCGTCGGACGGACCTCGAGCACTTGCGCGTTCGAGGTGAGCGGGAGCGACCAGAGGGCGAGCGCGAGGGGGAATGTGTGCCTGCAGAACCTGGAGAGATGCAGCATTACGGCTTTGGCATCATCATATACGTCACGACGCAGAAGATGACGGTGAGGGGCTGGATGTTGGAGAAGGGAGGCATAGGAAACAGTGTGAAGAATGTGGTCGGGGCGGCGCGACTCGAACGCGCGACCTCCTGCTCCCAAAGCAGGCACTCTAGCCAACTGAGCTACGCCCCGAACATACGTAGGATACAGCAAAAATTTCACTTACGGACTAGAGGGATCGCCGCACCCCCGGAGGGGTGCTGCTGATGTGGAAGAAAATCATGCCCGATCAGCAGCGGTCATCCATGGCCGCGGCGCAGGATTATTTATGTGAATACCACTTATTTATCCCATGGTAAACTTTCACTATGCGTTCCTACCGCTACTTCGATCTCATCATGGCCGCGTTCGTGGCCGTTCTGCTGATTTCCAATGTCGCTTCGTCGGCGAAGATCGTCGATTGGGGAGTGTCGATTCTGGGCTTACGCTTGAGCTTCGATGCGGGGACGCTTCTCTTCCCTTTGAGTTATATCTTCGGTGACATCCTTACCGAAGTCTATGGGTATGGCCGAAGCCGGAAGGTCATCTGGACCGGTTTCGCTGCGGCGCTCCTCATGAGTCTTTGTTTCCTCGTCATTCAGAAACTTCCGGGCGAGGCGACGTGGCAGGGGTATGCCGGAGACAATGCGTACGCCGCGATTCTCGGTGGCGTCAGTAGCGGCGGGATCATCGTTGCGAGCATCCTCGGATACGTCCTCGGCGAGTTTTCGAATTCCTACGTACTGGCGAAAATGAAAATCTGGACTTCCGGTAAATGGCTCTGGACGCGGACGATCGGGTCGACGATCGTGGGGGAGGGAGTGGATACCATCATCTTCATGGTGGTTGCGTGTTCCTTCGGAGTTTTTCCCTGGTCGATCGCGCTGAGCCTGATCGTCGCCAATTATATATTTAAGGTTGGCATAGAGGCGATCTTCACTCCGGCAACATACAAAATCGTCGCCTTTTTGAAGCGTGCGGAAAAGGAGGACTATTACGACCGTGACACCAACTTCAATCCGTTCAAGTTGTGACGCTTTCAAGGGGTTCTTCTTCGAAGGAAATGTCCGTTGCTCCCGCTTGTCTGAAATTTGCCTCGATTTGCGCTCGGACACGTTGAATGCTTCTATCAGAAATTCTTACAACTGCCAAAACAGTATCTGGGGTTGGCTTCTCCGTTCGATCATAACCGAATTGGCCCAAATAGTCCGTGCCTGACAGAGTACCTTCAAACAATTTGCTGACAATCGGTGGTTCACTGAATTTTGCATTGACGGTAAGTTTTCTGTACGTAGCCATAGAATTAACCTAAGCCACTTTTTCTTCACACGCAAGGAGATTACGGGGTATGCTTTTATCCCCGCATCTAATGGCGCAAAAAACGGACCCACACGCACCGCTCGCGTACCGGCTGCGACCACAGACACTCTCCGATTTCATCGGTCAGACGAAGACCTTAGGGGAGGGGACGGTGCTGAGAAAACTGATCGAAGCGGATGCCCTGACGTCGGTGATCCTCGCCGGACCTCCGGGAACCGGGAAGACGACGCTCGCCGCGATCATCGCGGAGACGACGAAAGCGCACTTCGTCCGGTTGAATGCGGTGACGAGTGGAGTCAAGGACATCAAGGAAGTGTGCGCCGAGGCCGAGAGACTGAAAACTTCTTTCAATCAGCGCACGGTTCTGTTCATCGACGAAATCCATCGTTTCAACAAGTCCCAACAGGACGCGCTCCTGCCGTCGGTCGAGAGCGGGATCGTGGTGCTGGTCGGAGCCACTGCCGAGAATCCGTATTTCTCCGTGAACAGCGCTCTGCTCTCCCGGTCCCAAGTGTTCCTGCTCACGCCGCATTCGGAGGATGAGCTGGTAGCCATCCTCGAACGGGCGATACGGCATGACGACGGCTATGCGGGGAAAGTGAAGGTCTCGAAGGAAGCGCTGCAGCACATCGCGAGCGTCTCCAGCGGGGATGCGCGCATTGCCCTGAATCTCCTCGAGCTTGCCTGCATCACGATCGGCGCGAAGATTTCCCGCGAACAGGCGGAAGCACTGCTTCAAGAGAGATACAAGCGTTACGACAGGAGCGGTGAGGATCACTACGATACGATTTCCGCCTTCATCAAGAGCATGCGCGGCAGCGACGTGGACGCCGCGCTCTTCTGGCTCTTCAAGATGGTGAAGAGCGGCGAGGATCCGGGTTTCCTGTTCCGCAGGATGACGATCTTCGCGAGTGAGGACGTCGGCAACGCCGATCCCCGCGCGTTGCAGCTCGTCGTCTCCGCATGGCAGGCGTTCGAGATGGTCGGCTTCCCGGAAGGGGAGTTCTTCCTTGCGCATGCCTGCGTGTATCTGGCGCAGGCTCCGAAGAGCAATGCGGTGAAGGTGGCGAAGGATCTGGCCAAGGAAGCGGTGGAGACGTCGCCGTCGCTCGAAGTGCCGATGCATCTCAGGAATGCGCCGGTGAAGGCGATGCGCGAGGCGCACGGCTACGGAGTCGGGTACCGGTATCCCCACGACCATGCCGGAGGTATCGTGGCCGGGAGCTACCTGCCCAAAGAACTCCGCAAGAGCCGGCCGTTTTACGAGCCGACGGATCGTGGGTTCGAGCAGGAGGTGAGAGAGAGGCTGAAGAAAGTTCGGGAGGTGCTGGGCGCCGGAAAGAGCATGCTAAGATAAATTCACCGAACTTATGAAGATAATTTCTTTCAGCGTGGTGCGGAATGAAAGCGATATTCTGGAGGCGTTCGTCCGTCATCATGCGGCATTCGTTCATCGGATGGTGATCGTGGATCATCGGAGCCAGGACAACTCCCTGGAAATTCTCGAAGCGCTGAAAGCGGAAGGCTTGCCGGTGGATGTGCGTTCCATCAGCGATTTTTCGTACGATCAGGCGAAGATCTATACGGATATTGCGCGCGAGGTTGTGCAGCACGATTCCCCCGATTGGGTGTTGCCGCTCGATGCCGATGAGTTCCTCGTCGCCCCCGGCGCACAGAGTGTTCAGGATGCTCTGAAGGAGGAGGGTGATGCCGGAGTGCTCCTCATTCCCTGGCGGGGATATGTTCCTCTTCCGAGTGACGATGAGCATGAGCCGCATGTCCTGAAGAGGATTACCTACCGCAGGACACGCGAAGATCCCCAGTGGTGGAAGGTCGCGCTCCCTCGTTCTGTTCTGCGTGACGTTCAACGGCTCGTTGTCGGATCGCATCATGTTCTTTCTGTAGAGGGGGAGCATCTTCCTACCGAACGGAGTCGCGCACTGGCTCTTGCCCATTTTCCCGTACGTTCCGCCGAACAAATTACCTGCAAAGCCATTGCCGGCTGGATGAGCACGCGGCACGTGTACCGTCGGTATGGTGCCGTGAATTATCACTGGAAAGTCATCTACGATCGACTCGCGCGGCAAGAACAGCTCACGAGGGAAGATCTCAAAGAGCTTGGTCTCGCCTACGCTTCGACCCAACAATGGAATTCTCTTCCGCGGGATTTCACAGGAGGGGGCGAGCTCTGGAACACTTTCCCTACACCACCCCCTTTGGTTATCGAGGAGAGCAAGGAAGACCTTATCGCTGATTCTGTGCCGACAGATGGCGTCTTGTGGTATCCCGTTTCGAAGCCCGACGTGTGGCAGGTTCTCCTTGTCTCGGCGCGCGATCTCGCGGAGGAGTACGGAAAGCTCGCGGCAACATCTCACGAATAACGCAGATAAGTGCTCACTGACTTTGCAGCTTGGATTTCTTCGGTCTTATGAATCACTTCCATCTACGGGAGCAGGTGTCTACCTACGACAGTACCGCGCCTCGGAGAGGCGCTCCCAAAGATTTTTTTTACCTTGGGAGCAGGTCTCCGACCTGCGTTTGTTGATCACGGCAGAGACTCGTCGACCGCGGGTAGATACCCGATCACAATCAACCGTGAACAGAATTTATTCCGCTGATGCCGCTGGTGAATGTTGCAGGTAGTGAGCGGAACGCAGGAGTTGCACATTTTTTCGAATACTGTTATAATGACAAAAAGACAAACAACATGCAGACGATCATCCATCGCTTTCGCCTCTTCGCGCACGAACACGACGATATCCCCGCGTTCCATGCGGCGTATCTCGTCGGCACATTCCTCGCTGCCGCGATCTTCAACCTCGGATTCTTCCTCGTGCTGATCATCGCGCACATCTGTCTCGACATAGTGAAATACCGCGATTTCCATCGCTACGGATGGATGATGACGTGGAGAGCGGTTCTCTTCGAGAGCATCGTGGACATCGCGCTCTTCCTCCTCGCGCTCACGTTCGCGGTGTACTTAAACCACACGTTTGCTCTGGCCGCGCTCAGCGGCGTCCTCCGTTCTGAGCTTACGATTGCGCGCGCCATCGGAACCATCGTGCCGAAGATCGAGATCCTTGAGCGCACGTTTTACCTCTACTCGAATTTCCGGATGTACCTGTATACGCCGCATCCCGATCTGAAGAAACCGCTGCTCCGGATCCATCGCTGGTCGCTGATCACCGTGTGGGTGTGTCTCTTCCTCCTCGGGCTTGCTGCCGTGCTCTATTACAAACACGAGGTGGATTTGCTGCGGGTGTTGCAGCAGGAACTGGTGCTCAGGCTCTAGAGCAGCGGAGGACCATCCGGGAAGAGCGATTTCTCCGTTGCCCGTACTTTCGCGTACCAGGCCTTCGCGAACGGTGTGGTCTTGCCGCCGGCGTAGCGCTGCGCGAAGTACTCGAACCGTTCGTCGAGCGTGACGATTCTATCGAGCATCACGCGTTTATCTGCGTAGGAGAGGACGAGCTGCTCGATGGTTTTCGGTTGCCTGGTTCCATCTTCCGAGTGTCCCCGGTGCGTGCGCACGATCTCGCCGATCTCGGGATACCCGCGCTCGGAGAGAAACTGGCACGCGGCTCCCTCGTGATCCTTCGGATAGTGTTTCCGGAGATCCTCCCACAGTGCGTTCTGTTCACGCGTGGCATCCATGTCCTGCGTGCGGAAGTCCACGAAACGCAGCAGATCATGTGTTCGCGCTGCGGCGATGAGCGCGTTCCTCCGGACGACGGTGCCGCATTTCCAGAGGTTGTCCGTGAGTTTTTCACAGACCTCCGCGACGACGTCGTTATGCCGCACAATGTGTTCGGGGAGCGAGACTTCCCTGCGCCATGCTTGAATTTCCTTCAGGGAAGGGAGCGCGATGTCCAAGAACTCGATGGCGATCAGACGGGTACCGCGTTCCTCCGGGAGCTCGGTGATGGTGATGCGGATGTCCTCATGGAGATCCGCTCCTTTCGCGCGGTTCGCCCACTCGATGAGGCGGATGCCGCGGAAGTCCTCCGAGTGATGGAGCATGTCCCTGGCCTGCGTTTCTTTGAGCCGGTAGAGGTCGATGTGGACGAGCCGTTTCCCGTACTGCTGCTCGAGGGCGAACGAGGGGCTCACGACGCGTTCTTTCTGGCCCAGACCGGCGGCAAACCCTTGTGCGAACGTCGTTTTTCCTGCCCCCAATTCCCCGATGAGCGTAATGGTGATGGGTTCCCGATACAGGCTCTGAGCCAAAAAACCGGCACTTCTGCGCATTTTTTCGCTTGTCCCAGCCCTCATGATGCATCGGTCATCCATTGACATTTTTAACAAAATATAATATGATATATGAGGATACAACAAGGCGCAAAGCCAAGATCCATCCTACCACGTGGCCATGTCACTCTCTCGTCTGGGATTCCGCGTACAGGCACTCTACAAATTGAAGAAGCCGAGCGTGCTGCGCATCGCGCGGCAGAAGCTCTCTTTCATCATTGCCTCGCTTTCCCTCTTCGCTTTCGTCGTCGGAAACATGGTCGGCCAGCACGGCTGGTATGTTTTCTGGAAGTCCGTTCTTGGCAAGGAGGATGATGCGGCAATCGCCTTCGTCGGCACGGTTCCGCCTATTGACAAAGTCCCTGACTTTGCCCGCTGGGCGCAGTACGGCGGTGATCCAAAGCTTCATACGTACCGCCTCGTCCCGCAGAATGTGCTCATTCCTCTTCCGACGTATGATCCCAAAGAACTCCAGGCAGCCGCGGGAAACACCCTGGCTCGTTCCGTGTACAGCATCGGGAATCTCGGGAACTACATTACCGGGGAGGATCAGGGAGGGAGCCACGTGGGTATCGATATCCGCGTGCCCGTCGGTACGCCCATCGTCTCCATCGCGAACGGGATCGTCGAGAAGGTGAGCCTGCAGGAAACGGGGTACGGCCATCATATCGTGATCCGCCATCCGAACGTCCCGGACACCGATCAGCCGGAGAAAACGACGACCGTGTATTCGATCTACGCCCACCTCGACGCCGTCCTCGTCGCCGAGGGACAGGTCGTGTACAAGGGCGAACAGATCGCGACGAGCGGGAAGACCGGTTTCGTGAGCGGCTCTCACCTCCACTTCCAGATCGACAAGAGCTCTGCCCCGTTCCATCCGTACTGGCCGTTCACGAGCGACGAGGCGCGATTGGCAAATCTGTCCTTCACCGAGGCGATCAACGCCGGTCTCCATCAGGAGCGCGGCGATCTCTACACTCTGAGCCCGATGCTCTTCGTACAGCAGTACGAGCGTTACACGCCGACCATTGTGCGCAGCGCTGTGGTGTCGAAGCTGCCCTCGCCCGTCATCGTCACGCAGTCTCCGGGTGAGCGGCAGCGGGTCCTCCGGGCGGAACGTCTGAAGGCGCGACTCATGCGCTTCAGCCTCCGGCAGGCAACCTCTCCGGTTCCTGTGGCCAATGCTCCGGCTGCGCGGACGCCGGAGACGGGGCAGGTTTCGGAGGTGAAAACCGCTGCGGCAGGGGAAACAGTGTCCGTGCCGGTCATCGCAGGTTCCAATACGGACGTCAGTCGGCTTGTCATCGAAAATTCCGGGAAGCTCACCCATACATGGCAGCGCGTGCAGATCACGGCGCTCGATCAGGACGGGAATACGGTGCTCTCGCCGTCGTTTAAGGGGAGGCTCTTCGTCATCCCGGAGTTCGGGGAAGCGGAAATCCGGCCGAAAGAACTCTCCTCTCTCGACTTCGTGAACGGCGTCGCCACCGTGAACGTGCTCGCGCGCGGCAGCAAGACGCTCTTCATCGCTACGCGCGGGGCGTTTGTGACTGTGAGCGCTCCGATGGTGTTCGAGCGGTAGGAGATCCTGCCAGGAGTCTGAGGGTCAGAACCACCGCGACGAGGAGAAGCGCAGCTATACCCTTGCCCGGTGTCGAGAGGAACAACGCGGCAACTCCGAACGTCATGCCGACGATGGCGGTGAGGGCGACGATTTGCCGTTCCGTCCACCCATAGCGCAGCAGCCGGTGGTGGAGATGGTCCTGTCCTCCGCGGAAGGGCGAGTGGCCCCGCGCGATCCTCCCAAGCACGACGAAGAGCGCGTCGAGCAGGGGAAGGCCGAGCGCGAGGAACGCCGTCGCCACCTTGCCGCCGTGGTAGATGCTGAGGAGGCCCAGCATGAGGCCGAAGAACATGGAACCGGTGTCGCCGATCAGCATCTTCGGCGGTGGGAAATCGAACAGCGCCCCCGCCCCCGCGATTGCGGCGAGGATGAAGGCGATGAGCGCGATTTCCGTCTCCCCGTTCCGGAAGAACGCGAGAAAGCCGAGCATCAGGAAGCCGATGGTGGAGAGGACGCTCACCTGTCCGCTCACGCCGTCCAGCCAGTTGAGTGCGTTGATCGTCAGGAGGAGCCAGCCGAGAGTAAAGAGGCCGCTCAGGACGGGCAGAGAGCCGAAGAACGCGGTGTAGAGGGAAACGGAGTCCAGCTTGAGCACGCCGCCGAGCGGATTCGTGATCGAGTAGATGCGTGAGCCCGTGACGAAGAGAATGACCGCGACGGCGATCTGGACGCAGAGGCGGACCCAGGAGGGGAGGGGAGTGCGGTCATCGATGAAGCTCGTGATCGCGAGGATGGCCACTGCGGCGAGCAGGCCGAGTTCCTTCTCCCGGAAGGGGAGGAGCACCGCCATGGCGCAGACGAACACCGCGACCGCGACGAGACCGGTCGGGTAGGGGAGGCGCTCCGTACGCTTGAGCGCGTAGCGTTCGGGAAAATCCAGCAGACGGAATCGCCGGTACGCTCTGAGTGCGACGGCGTAGGAGAGCCATGTCACGGCGAACACCGTGGCGGCGGCGGCGAGCATCACTACAATTGTAGCATGTCACGGATCGTCCTCGGTCTCCTGGGGCCCCGCTGCCGGCACGATGCGCGCAAACGCTGGAACGCGCTCCTCGCCTCGCGCGGGATCGACGGGTTCTTCGATTTCTATCGGACTCTGTCGCGCGTGGATCTGGAGCTTAAGCTCTCCGAGATGTTCCTCCACGGACGGCGCGGCTACCTGCTTGATGTCTCCCTCCAGCTTCCCGTTTGTGATTTGCTGGATCACCTCGCTCCCTCGGCGAGAAAAGGCGGGAGGGTGGATACCGTCGTGAACGACGGAGGCGTGCTCACCGGACACCTCGTGGGAAAGAGGGGAGGGGAGTGGCCGATGGAAAATTTGCTGGCTCTCTGGGTGTAAGGTGAATTAGACTGAAGCCGATGCCGCAGTACCGCACGCTCGATGAGGCGAAGCTCCAGGGGAAGCGTGTGTTGCTCCGCGCGGGGTTTGACGTGCCGATGAAAGATGGGGGAGTTGCGGACACGACGCGCATCGAAGCCATCCTGAAAACCATGCGTTTCATTCTGGATGCGAAGGCGGTGCTCATTCTGCTTGCGCACCAGGGGCGTCCCAAAGATGGTCCCGATCCACAGTTCTCGCAGGAGCCGCTTGTTCCGGTGCTCGAGAAGCTCCTGAAGACGATGGTGCATTTCGCGAAGGATTGCATCGGGAAAGCAGCAGCGGACGTCATCCTGAAAGCCAAGCCCGGCGAGGTCGTCCTCCTCGAGAACCTCCGTTTTCATCCGGAGGAGAAGAAGAACGATCCGAAGTTCGTCGAGGCGCTTGCCGCTCTCGGCGATGTCTACGTGAACGATGCGTTCACGAACTGCCACCGCGAGCACGCGAGCATGGTGGGGGTTCCGCGGCTCCTGCCTTCGTACATGGGGTTCAACCTGGCTCAGGAGGTGGAGCACCTGGGTGCGGTCGTTTCCAAACCGAAGCGGCCGCTCACGCTCATCGTCGCTGGCGCGAAGATGGAAACGAAGATTCCGGTGATCCAGCACTTCCTCGCGAAAGGCGATTCTATCCTCCTCGGCGGCTGCATTGCGAACACCTTCATTGCCGCGCGCGGATTCTCCGTCGGCGGGTCGAAGTACGATGAAGAGGGGCTGGAGCAGGCGCAGGAACTCATGCTCGAGAGTGAAAAGGATGGTCGTGCCAGAATTCACGTCCCCCGCGACGTCGTCGTCGCCACCGCGCTCGATGAGAAGGCGGAGAAAGTGGATCTCCCGGTGGACGATCTCGAGGGGGACATGTGCATTTTCGACATCGGCAAGGTGACGGCGCAGCGTTTCTGCGAGGTGATCGAGCAATCGAAGATGATCGTCTGGAACGGTCCGCTCGGCGTTTACGAGTACAACCGCTTCTCGCACGCAAGCAAACGCGTGGCGGAAGCCGTCGCCCGGGCGACGAAGGCGGGAGCGATCAGTATTCTTGGAGGAGGGGATACCATCGATTTCCACCTCAAGTACGGTTATCCGCTCTCGAAATACACGTTCGTGAGCATGGGCGGAGGGGCGATGCTGGAGTTCATCGGGGGGAAGAAGTTCGAGTCCTTGAAGGTGCTGGAGAAGAAGTGAGTAGTTTGTAGTGAGTAGTGAGTAGGATGTGTCTTACTCTATAATTGCGGCCATGCCTGAAACAGAGGCGACATTCACCGTTTCCATTGTGCAGGAGCAGGCCTCCGGTCCGGTGCTCCTCGGGATCGTTCGCCGGACGGCCGGCCCGTTTCTCCTCGTTGTCCCGGGGCAGGCACTGGATCATCTTCCGGACAAGGAACTCGGGGGATTCCTTCTGGAAGCGCGCGCCCTCCATTCTGATCGCCGTCTCGTGCTGGCCACGAAGGATCAACGTGTTTTGGATGCCGCTCAATCGCATGGCTGGCAGACCGTGACCACCGTCAAGCAGATCAAGCTCCTCCTCGGGTCCCATGCGTCTGCGGCTGAAGCCCTCCGCGCATTCAGCCCCGTTTCCTGGCGGCGGGATATCCGAAATCGTCTCCAGAGTGTGGGGCTTCTCTCGCTGCCGAAGCTCAGGATCTGGGTGCTCTTCCTCCTGAGCATCGGTGCATTCCTCTACGTGTTCTTCCGTCTCCTTCCCTCGGCCGAGATCCGCATCTGGCCCAATCAGGAGACCGAGAATTTCACGACGAATGTCTATCTCCGCGCGTCCGGCGCGGTCCTTCCGGTTCCCGGCGAGCGTGTGCGTGTGCTGCCGCTCCAGCGGCTGACGGTGAAGTTCGATCGCACCATTACCTACGACCAGATCAGTAAGAATTTCACTGGAACGAATGCACGCATGATGGTGACCGTCTTCAACGACTCGGATGAACGGTATTCGTTGCGGAAGAAAACGAGGCTTGTGAACCAGGCGGGGATGCGATTCCGACTGCAGAGCGATGTGATTCTGGAGCCGCATTCCAAGCAGGAGATTGCTGCTGTGGCCGATCCTCTCGATCAGTACGGCGAAGTGCTGGGGCAGCGCGGGAATGTTCCGGCGATGATCAAGTGGGATTTTCCGGGGCTGACGGAGAAGGAGCGCAGCCTGGTGTACGCCAGAAACGGGAAGCCTGCTCAGGGCGGCGCGACGTCCTACGTGAACTTGCTGACCAAAGAAGATGTCGAGGGGTCGGCGAATCATCCGGGGGCGCGCCATCGCCTCGAGCAGGAACTTCTCATGGTGGCGAAGCAGCAAGTGGAGGAAGAGCGCATCAACTTCAACAATCTCAACGGCACGCACTTCGTGCAGCTTAAGTACGATGAGCTGACAAAAGTTTTATTCAGAGACTTCTCACTCTCGGAGTCGTTCATCGGCCAGAATGTCACTTCCATACCGGTTCGAGGGAGCATCGAATACACCGTGATTCTTTACGATGAGAACGAGCTCCTGGAGCTCCTGAAAGAGGAAATCCTCAAGCGGGTTCCCGCTGAGCGCATGGTGGTCCCCGGTTCGCTTACGAAAGAGAACGTGAACATCCACGTCATCGCGCCTTGGGATGACGATCTCCTGTGGGTCAAGATCACCGCTGATTTGACGTATAACCAGCGTTATGTTCTGAACCCGATAACACCGAGCGGGGCGAAGTTCGGGAAGTTCATCCGGGACAGTGTGGCAGGGAAGACATCCTCGGAAGCCTATCGGGTAATCAAGAACTTACCGGAGGTATCGAAAGTGGAAATAAATCTCTGGCCGCCGTGGGCGTACACATTGCCGAAGATCGGAGCCAACATTGCGATCATGGAGATGGAGGCGATGTGATACCCCTGTTATTTTATAACGCACAAGATACATTGTGCGTTATTCACTATTTCGCTTACTTCTCTCCCCTCTCATCAATTTATCCGCAAACAGAAGAGGAAAGATACAAAATACAGGTGATTCTCGTCTGCTCCAAGATATGCACAGCGATGTGGATAAAAGTTATTAGACGAATTTTATTCACTATGTTCTGAATATACCTTTATCCCCTCTTTATGGCTTATATAAGCGATTGTTGTATGTACTGTACTCGAAAAAACTGCTGTGGAATGATGTACCGCCAATTTCCCGCAGCCGGGACGCCGCGTCCCGGGGTCGAAGGTTCGGCCTATTGGCCGTCTGCGACGCCGCGTCGCAGCTGCGGGGGAGTGACCGGTTATCCAATCCCCTCCCCTCTTCTTTTGAAAAATTTGAGAATTGTGTTTCGATATTCTCAGGATGACGTGAGGTAGAATGCTTCCGTGCCATCCGCAACTATCGCAGATTTCCAGATCCCGGCACCGACGATGCATCGCTCAAGCCGGGGCTTCTTCGCGCGCGTACTGCGGCCCGAGTGGGACTCGTTCTTCGAATCTTCCATCGAGTCGGTCTTCCGCGCTGGCGGCAAGTTCCTCGACATCGGCGGGGGCATGAGGATCGATGGAACGCGCGGGAACCGGGTGAACCCGCGCTTCAGGGAGAAATTCGCGCGCTACCTTACTGATCCGAAGGTGGACTACCGCGTGACGGATTACACCAGCAAGTACTCGCCGGATTACGTGGAGGACATCCATGCGCTCTCGTTCCCTGACGCCTCGTTCGATGCGGTCTTCTGCATCGCCGTCCTCGAGCACGTCTACGACCCCAAGCGCGGCATCGGGGAGATCCTCCGCGTACTCAAGTCCGGCGGGAAAGCGCTCATCTACGTGCCCTTCGTCTACCGCTACCACGCGCATGCGCAGGACTACCGCGACTACTACCGCTTCACCTGCGACGGCATCGCGTACCTCTTTCGCGACTGCCGCTCCGTGAAGATCTGCCCGGTGAGGGGGATCTTCGAGACACTGCTCCTCTTCCTGCCGTTCGGGCGCGTGAAGCTTTTCACCCTCCTCGCACGCGCGCTGGATGAAAGCCTTCCGATCCTCCGGCGAGTCAGTCAGAAACAGACGTCGGGGTACTTTGTGATGGTGGTGAAGTAGGATGGACGCGGGTAGACACCCGCTCCTGTGCAGGTAAAAGAAATGAAGATAGGGAGCAGGTATCTACCTGCGGTTCACTGGTGAAACAAATCTTTATTCGCTGCGGCCAGAATGGATACGACAGGCTCACCACAGGTGGCCGCTGCTGATGTGAAATATTGTCGGTGAATCAGAGGTTCCTACGCGTCATGAGAATATTACTCTCACAAATTTCCTCTTCCCCACTTTGGTAATCCCCTTCTCCACCTTCGCATCGGTGGACAGAACGGGTTTGTCGTTCACCTTGATCGCGCCCTGCCCGATCAGGCGGCGGGCTTCGCTCTTGCTTGAGACGGTTTTGCTCTCCACGAGCGCATCAATGAGGAGCATGCCCTTCTTCGCCCGGAACTGCGGGATGTCCTCGGGGATTCCCTTGTCCCGGAACACCTTCTCGAACTCACGCTCGGCTTTCTCTGCTGCCGCTTGATCGTGGTACATGGTCACGAGCTCACGCGCGAGACGCATCTTGAGCTCCTTCGGGTTCACCTTTCCGCCCTTGAGCGCTTTCGCCGCTTCCCCGACCTCCGCCATCGGAATCTTCGTGCAGCACTCCATGTACGTCGGGATCAGGTCGTCCTTGAGGGACATGACCTTGCCGTACATGTTGTTTGGCTCATCCTCGAGGTAGATGCAGTTATCGTAGGTCTTGCTCATCTTGCGGCCGTCCGTGCCCTCGATGAGCTTGGTCGTGAGGACGAATTTCTCGCGCTTGCCGAATGCTTTCTGGAGCGTCCGCCCGCAGAGCATGTTGAACTCCTGATCCGATCCGCCGAGCTCGCAATCGACGTCTAAGACGACGGAATCGTAGCCGACGAGGAGCGGGTAGAGCATTTCGTGCATGTGGATCGGATTCCCCTCTTTCTCGCGGCGGACGAACATCTCGCGCTGCTCGAGCTGCTGCTTGGTAAAGTGTCCGGCAATCGTGAGGAATTCCGTCGGAGAAAGTTTCCCCAGCCATTCATCGTTGTAGCGCACTTCCACATCCTTCTCACAATCGAGAATCTTCGAGGCTTGCTTCTTGTAGGTCTGGAAGTTGTTCTCTACACCATCTCTCGTCATGACTTCTCGCTGTGAGTCCCTTCCAGAGGGATCCCCGATCATCGCTGTAAAACTCCCGACGAGGAAGATGACGTGGTGGCCGGCGTCGGCGAAGGCTTTGAGTTTTCGCAAGGGAACGGAGTGCCCAAGGTGAAGCTTCGCGCCGGTCGGATCGATGCCGAGGTAAATACGGAGCTTCTTTTTCGACGCGAGCTTCTTCTCCGCGAGGTCCCGTGGAATGACGTTTGCGACAGCGCGCGTGAGGAGTTCGTCTGCGTTACTCATGGAGTGAAGGATACCAGTCGCGGTTTTCCGACCTATTGCATAATATTCGTAATTATGTATAGTATAACCACTATGAAACATTCCAATGAGACAGTTACCAATCGGACGGCCTATGAGCGGCTCTGCGTAAGGTGCGATGAGCAGGGCAGAAATACCAGCCGCAGACTTCGTGGCCTCGATCCGGGGACGGAAGAGGAAGTCGCAGCATCCGTTGAACAACGCATGCGCTCGCCTGAACAGCTTGATGAGATCGATGAGGGGCTTCGGGCAACCGCGCAACGTCTGATGAGGAAAACACTTGGCCCGGTGTGAGCGTCCGGCTTCTGCGCTACACTGACTCCGTGGCCGATTGGACCGTGTCATCACCGGTGCGTCTGGATCTTTTCCTTGCCTCGAAAGAAGGCGTGAAAAGCCGCGCGAGCGCGCAGAAAGCGATCAAAGAAAAGCGCGTTCGCGTGAATGGGAAAACCGTCTCCAAGCCTTCGCTCCATTTGCGTGGAGGCGACAGAGTGTCTTTAACTCAAGAGGAACGTGCTGCCGATACATTGTCTGAGGAATACGGCAATCTCCGGCTCTCTGTCCTCTACGAGGACGATGCATGCATGGTGATCGACAAGCCGCGCGGGATCGCGGTGCATCCGGGAAGCGGGATGAAGAAGGGCGAGGAAACGATCCTCGGATCTCTCGGATCGCTCTTCTCCCGGCGCTCACTCCCCTTCTCCGCCCCGGAGGTACTCGTACACCGTCTCGATAAGGACACGACGGGTTGCCTGCTCATCGCAAAGACGCCGCAAGCGCACCTAAAGCTCCAGCGGCAGTTCCACGACCGGAAGGTGGAGAAGCAGTACCTCGCGCTTGTCAGCGGTGTCCCCTCTCCCCGCGCGGCGATCATTGATGCTTCCATCGGTCGGCATACAGGGAACCGGACGAAGATGTCTGTCCTGCAGACGACGAAGAGCCGCAGCGCACGGACGACGTACAGGACCGTTGCATCCGGAGGAAGTATCGCGCTCCTCACGCTCGATCTCCACACGGGGCGCACGCACCAGATACGCGTGCACCTCAAGAGCATCGGCCATCCCGTGCTGGGGGACAGGAAGTACGGGAACAAAGATTCATCGGCGCTCGGCGAACGGCTGGACATTCGCTTCCTCTGTCTCCATGCGTGGAAACTCGCGTTCGTTTCCCCTACCGGAAAGAACGTGCACGTTACGAGCCCACTGCCGGGGGAGTTTGCCAGAGTGCTCACAACTCTTGGTATGAGGATTTCCAATCACTAATTGTTCGATTACTTCATTGTTACATTGTTTCATTGCTACATTGCTCGCCCGCCCGAACGTACCGACGTTCGGTACGGGCGGGCAAGCGAAATGCACGGTTGTTGCAAACAAACAATGAAACAATGTAGCAATGTAACAATGTAATTATGGCTTGAACGTGATGCTGTACTCCAGGATGTCGAGGATTTCGCCGTCCTTGTTCCTCGCGACGATGCGGTAGACGTTCTTGCCGCGTTTCATCGTCCGGAGGTCCGTGCTCGCGATGTAGTTCCACGTCGTCTTCCCCGGCTGGTAGAGCGAGAGCGAGTAGCCGTTCACGGAGATGCCAGAGGTCTCCACGGACGTCCGACCCTCGATGACTACCTCCTTTTCTGTGGTGGTGATGCTCGCGCCTGCGAGCGGAGATTCGACGGTGAGGACGCCCGGAGTGAGCGGCGGATTCTGCTTGAGCGGCGGCTGGACCACTTCCCCGCTTGCGGTTCCCGCTCCGTTCTCTTTCAGGATGACCTCGATGCTCCTCGCTTCGCTCTTGTTGCCGTCTGCGTCGACCGCATGCACCGTGAAGAGATTCGGTCCCGGGAGGAGGTTCCCCAGTGCCGTGCTCGCGAGGTAGCTCCAGGTCTTGTCTGCGGGCTTGAACAGCTGGAGACGGTAGTCATTCACGATGATCCCTGCCGTACCCTGCAGTGCTTCGCCCGTGATCTCAATCTCCCGAAGGGAGGTGGTGAGGGTTTCGCCCGAGCCGACGGGAGACTTGATGCGGACCGGCGAGACGACCGGCTTGTATGCGTTCGTCACCGAGAGTTCCGCCTGTCCGAGGATCAGGCCTTGCGCGTCCTGCGCCTCCACACGGATCCGAGTTGTCGGATCTTTACTGAGGCTCATGTCCACCGAGAAACTCAGGTCTTTCCTGATCGGTACGCTCTGACCATTCATCAGGAGGAGGGCGACGCGCGAGCTTACGCGACCGCTGACGAGCACGGTTCTGCTCGTGATGCTCGCAGCGTTCTCCGGTGACATCAGGACGAGGTTCTGATCGTCGCTTGGAAGGGGTGATTCTGCGCCGGCAGAGGTTTGTCCCGGCATGGCAGATGAGCTGAACAGGCTGTAGCTGGAGAGGAGAAATTCGTCTTTGAGGGCCTGCGTCAGAATCGGATCGCGGAAGTCATAGGGATCGCTCCCGCCGCGGATCGCGCGTTTTGCGTCTTCACCGATATTCAGGTGTTGTCCTTCTCCCACGTAGACTTCGTTGTTCCCAGCGATGCCGAAGGAGAGCGTGGCCTTGAGTCCGATCCCCGCAGCGCGGAGAACGGTGATTTCCGTGGGGGAAAGCAGGCCAGAGGTGTTTGCAGGAACTTCCACCCGGTAGAGTTGCAGGACCACCGTGCGGGTGATGGAACCGGAATACGTGATGATGGAGGGAGTGTTGATCCACACTCTTCCCGTTTTCACGGTGAGCTCGATGGTGGAGCTGCCCTTCTGTCCGTAGGAATCGTTCCTCTCGATTATGAGCTCGCTCCCCCTGTCCAGCCGGACGCGCGTGCCGTCGAAGAACGTCAGGACGAGGTCCGAGCCCCCGCGCGTTGCGACGCTGTCGCCCGGATAGAGCTTGAGGCTGGTTTCAGGCCGCTGCCACTCCCCTCCCTGAAGCGAAACCTGCGCTCCTTCCAGGCCGGATCGAATGGAGAGGAGGGTGGCGGCTCTCTTCCCGATGTCGTGGTCGAAAAGCGCGAACACCCGTAAGGCGAGGTACCAGGCGATGAGGAGCGCAATGAGCACGATCGCCACTCTGCCGATGAAGCGTGATCTGCGATGCTCCGTGCCGATGATGTACTGGTGTCGCCGACGATTGGGGAACATTGGTTGCCCATGATAGACGTATCCCGCGCATGGACGCAAGCAAGCTGCGTTGCCGAAATACGTTCCTACACCGCTGTGACCCGTGTGACTTCCAGCATGCTTGTCACCTTCTCCTTCACCATGGTTTCTCCCCACTCCGCCATCGTGCGGAAGCCCTCCTTCCGTGCCGCTGCGAGGATTTCCGATGCCGTCGCCTGGTTCAGGATGAGATTCTTGATGTTCTCGGAGGCAATGAGGAGTTCCGGGAGCGAGCACTGTCCCGTGTAAAACCTGGGTTCGCTTTCGCTCCGCTGCTCAACCGTTTCCCGCATTTCCGGATTGATGGTTCGGACCAGACGCTGGGCGAGGACCGCGCGAAGCGCCGGCGCGAACGTGTACGTGCTCACCCCCATCGAGAGGAGGCGCGGGATAGCCTCGATGGCGGAGTTCGTGTGGAGAGTGGCGAGCACCAGGTGCCCGGTGAGGGAAGCGTCGATGGCGGTCTGGGCCGTCTCCTGGTCGCGGATCTCACCGACGAGGATGATGTCCGGATCGTGGCGGAGGATGGCGCGGAGTCCGGTGGCGAATGTGTAGCCGTGTTCGATATCGATCTGGCTCTGGATGATGTCCTTGAGTTCGTACTCGATTGGATCTTCCAGCGTGATGATGTTGCGGTCCTTCCCGGAGAGCGTCGAGAGGAGCGCGTAGAGCGTCGTGGTCTTTCCCGACCCCGTCGGTCCGGTGACGAGGATGAGCCCGTTGGGGAGCTCGACGAGTTCCATGAGCTTCTGCTTGATTCCCAGGGGGAAGCCGAGCTGCTCGAGCGGGACGATGCCGCGCTGCGGGTCGAGGAGACGGAGGGTGTATGCCTCTCCGAACCGCGACGGGAGGCTCGCGACGCGGACGTTGATCATCCGCCCCGCCGCAGGGAAGGTGTACTGCCCGTCCTGCGCGATCGTCTCGATGTTCATCTTGAGCCTGGATTTGAACTTGATGCGTCGCTTGATCGTTTCGAAGGTCTCGTGAGAGACGGTCAAAAGCGTTGCCAGTAACCCGAGCTCACGCCATTCGATCTTCACGCCGGCTTTCTGCGGGTTGATGTGGATGTCGGAGATGCCGTTCTTGACCGCTTCCTGCTCCAGTGTGGAGAGGAGTTCCTCTCCCTGCAGAAATGAGAGCTTCTTGGGGTCGATGTGGGCCATCGGATAATTATACCATTTTTTGTTAGTTTAGGTAAGCTCTGGCCGTTCGCCCCACTTCAGCTTGCTCCGGAGTGACGTGAAGAACGATTCCTCCTTGCGCCGGAGGAATTTCACCGTCTCCTTCGCGGCGACGGCGCGGATCGTGTCGTTGCGTTCCAGCGCCACGTACGTCTGACCATCGAGTGTGAGGCTCACCTGGACGTCGATGAATTTCCGCGGTTTCGTGAGGATGGTCACCTCGATGGTATCTTCCGCCGGCAGCACGATGGGTTTCTGGTTGAAACTATGCGGGTTGATGGGGGTCAGGATGGTCGCAGAGAGCTGCGGATGCACGATGGGACCCCCCGCGGCGAGCGAGTAGGCCGTGGAGCCTGTAGGGGTCGCGATGATCAGGCCATCGGCATGGAACGTGGCCAGCGAGTCGCCGTTCACGGAGGTCTTCAGGTCGATGAGCCGCGAGATCGCTCCCTGTGCGGCGACGGCTTCGTTGAGGACACGCCCTTCCCACAGGACTTTCTTCCCGCGCATCGCCGTAATGTGCAGAAGGCTTCGTTCCTCGATCTGCCCCTGACCGCGGAGGAATCCGGGGAGCATTTTCTCCGCTTCGTGGAGGCTCATTTCCGCGAGGAATCCGATGGTGCCCCGGTTGATGGAGAGCAGGGGTACGCGGAGGTCGTCCATCTCCCGGATGGTGCGGAGGATCGTCCCGTCGCCCCCGAGCACGACGAGGAGCTGGAGCTCGCGGCAGCGACGGTACGTGCGGTACTTCTTGAGTGCCGGGTGTTTGCAACGTTTTGCATCGAGGAGAACCGTCGCGCCGCTCCGGGCGATGATCCGGATGATCCGCTGGAGCGTGCGCTCCGCATTGGCGATGTCCGAACGTGCCGTGATACCGACGGT
>JBBAAJ010000014.1:0-19694 GCA_041658365.1 Candidatus Peribacteraceae bacterium
CCTGCAGCAGCTGACTACTCCGATCCCGATTGTGGGGCAGTTCATCGAACTCACGCTCTTGAGGAACCGCGGGATCGCCTTCAGTATCCTGCTCCCTTCCCCGTGGCAGGGGCTCCTGGTGATCGGCGCCTTTTGCATCGTTTGCTTCATCGCGCTGCGCACGCCACTCACGAAGCTTCTTTCCGTTGCATTCGGTCTCATCATCGGAGGCGCGATTGCCAATCTCTTCGACCGGCTCATCACGGGGGCCGTGACAGATTACATCGCTGTCGGCCGCTTCCCCGTCTTCAATCTGGCCGACGTCGCAATTGCTGTGGGAGCTTGCCTCCTTCTGCTGAAGACGCGCCCCCATTGACATCTCTTCCATTGTCCCATGTGACATCCCCAGGTATGCTTCCGCTATGCCCACTTCTCGCCATACCCGTCGAGAGTTTTCCACGCGTTCACAGGGAGAGGCTCCCCCCTCGGACATCCCGCATCTTGCCCGCGAGGCCATGAAGCGCGTGGATCGCAGCAGGACGCCCAGTACCAATGTCCAGTACCGCATTCAGGGGCATATCCCGCTCAAAGGCACAGTCCAAATCAGTGGATCGAAGAACGCGGCTCTTCCCCTCCTCGCAGGATCGCTCCTGTGCAAAGGGGACGTGACGTTCCAGAACGTTCCCCGTCTGCGTGATACCGAAACCATGCTCAAGATTCTCGAGTTCCTCGGGGCGAGGACGCAGAGCAAAGGCACGACCGTCACTGTGAATTCCGACGGCGTGACGAACAGGCACATTGAACACGATCTCGTCTCGAAATTGCGCGGTTCCATCGTGCTCCTTGGCCCCATGCTCGCGCGTTTCGGCGAGGTTTCTATGGCGTATCCCGGCGGCTGTGTGCTGGGGAAACGCCCCGTGGATGCTCACATCGAATCCTTCGCGCAACTCGGCATCGAAAACCTGAGCACGGATACCTGCCTGCATCTCCATGGCCGGCCGGTTGCCGGTGAAGTGATCCTGCCGGAATTCTCGGTCACCGCAACGGAGAACATTCTCCTGACTGCCGCCCTCCTGCCCGGCGAGACCCGCATCGAACTCGCCGCCGCCGAACCGCATGTCCAGGATGTTTGTCGCTTCCTCGCAGAACGTGGCGTGCCCGTTGGCGGGATCGGCTCCCACTCACTCACGGTGGCGGGAAAAGGAGCTTTTCTCCCAGCTGGCATAGAGCACACGGTGACATCGGATTATCTGGAGACAGGCGCCTTCATCCTCGCCGGAATCGCGAGCCGGGGGCAAATTTGTATTCGCGGAGCTGTCAGAAACCATCTCTTGTTCTTCCTGAACACATTGCGCAGGGCCGGAGGAAAATTCTCCTGGGAGAAAAACGGCGAATTGTTCATTGACGGGGCCAATTCCAATCTTGTCGGTATCCGGCTGCAAACCAATATTTTCCCGGGGTTTCCCACAGACCTCCAGGCGCCGTTCGGCGTCATCCTTACGCAGGCAAGCGGCGTGAGCCGGATTTTCGAGGTCCTCTTCGAAGGACGCATGGCCTACCTCTATGAGCTCGAGAAAATGGGAGCGAGCGTCGAAATCCTCAATTCCCATCAGGCGCTCATCATCGGCCCGACTGCCCTCCAGGGGCACCAAGTGGCAAGCAACGACATCCGTGCAGGGTTCGCCATGGTCCTCGCCGGTCTCTGCGCGGAGGGGGAAACAGTCGTCACTGACGTGCGCTACATCGAGCGCGGCTATGACCGGCTCGAGCAGAAACTCAAATCGCTTGGCGCAAAGATCGTCCGCGAGGAGGAATAGCCGCTCCGTCATCCCCCTGCTACAATTGCCGCCGTTATGATTACATTCTCCGCCAGTTCCGGCTGCGCCTGCCGGGTTTCTACCGGCTCCGTTTCGTTCGAGGTGTTTCCCTCCATTCCCTCCAAGGACTCGTGGGCACTCCTCAGTCATCCCGCAGAGGAAATGAAGAGCAAGAAAGTCCTCAGCTGGCCGGGAGAGTACGATTTTTTCGGCATTACTGTCCACGCGATTGGCCAGGAGCAGGGGCGGCAGATTGCCTACTCCTGTGTCACAGAGGGCATCCGCATGGCATTCATTGACACCCCGCTTCTGGATTGGAGCGACGCTGATCTCGAACGTCTCGGCGACATTGATGTCCTGGTCCTTGCCGCCGACAACCCGAAGAAAATCACCCCTCTCGTGGAAGCTGCTGATCCCCGCGTCATTCTCCTGTTCGCGGTGAAGGGCGGCGATCTCGCGGGCGCTGCGAAGGTCTGCGGCCTCACGCAGATCCAACCGGTGGAGGAGTTCAAGATCAAGCCTTCGATGCTGCCGACGGACACGAGACAGGTGGTGATTTTAAAATAATAAATATTCGATCAAAAATGGTGGTCCTGGCGGGAATCGAACCTGCATTTACCCCTTAGGAGAGGGTCGTTCTATCCGTTGAACTACAGGACCGGTATCTTCAGCATATCAAACGGGTAGATCAAAGAGCCACAGTATCCTCCGATTGCTCCTTCTTCGCCCGGGGTTTCGCCGTTTTCTGCCGCACGAGTGACTGGATGTGCGCCGTGAGTTCAGGAAGCCATTCCTTCGTGCCGGCGACGTTCTCCATCTCGTTTTCCGCAATGCGCAAGGTCGAACCGCTGATGCGCCACTGCGGGCAACGCTTGAGAAGCTGCATGATTTCCTCAGCCGTCACACTGGCAGCGAGCGTCAGCACCAGATCCCGGCGCACGGGGGAGACTGTTTCCATTTTCACACGCATGATTCCCGCGCGGCGGCAGGCCATTTTGAGACGGAGAATCCGGAAGAGATTCTCGGCCTGCCTGGGGAGCGGCCCGTACTCCTCCTGCATATCCTCCTCGAATTCCGCAAGGATTTCCTCATCTTCGCTCCCGGCGAGCTTCTGGTAGACATTGATCTTCTCCTGCTCATCCGGAATGTAGTACGCCGGGAGGAGCGCCTCGAACGGGAGGATGATTTCCGTCGTCCCACCGAGATCCTCTTCCTCCGTTCTCCCGCCCGCTTTCAGTTCTTCCACAGCATTCTTGAGGAGGCGGAGGTAGTGGCTTACACCAACCGTCTGCATGTTCCCCGATTGGTTGGCGCCGAGGATTTCCCCCGCGCCACGGATCTCCAGATCGCGCATGGCGATCTGGAATCCCGAGCCGAGCTCGCTTGCCTCCACGATGGCCCTGAGGCGTTTTTTCGCGTCGTCCTTGAGCCGTTGCGAGTGATAGAGGAAGTACGAGTATGCCTGCACCGTCCCCCTGCCGACGCGCCCCCGCAGCTGGTAGAGCTGTGCGAGACCGAATTTTTCCGTTTCGTTGACGACGAGGGTATTTGCCCGGGGAAGGTCGATGCCGTTCTCGATGATCGTGGAACTCACCAGTACATTGTATTTTCCACTCTTGAAATCCAGAATCCGCTCCTCGAGGATTTCCGACTTCAGCTGACCGTGGGTCACGATGATGGCCGCCTGCGGAACGAGGTTCTTGAGTTTCATGGCGAACGCATCGATGGTCTCGACGCGGTTGTGGAGCATGTACACCTGCCCGCTCCGGTTGATTTCCTTGAGGATGGCTTCACGCACGAGCGCATCCGAGTACTTGCGCACTTCGGTGATGATCGGGAGGCGCCCGGGGGGCGGGGTGGTGATCGTCGTGATATCGCGCAGCTTGTGGAGACCGAGATTCAGCGTCCGCGGAATCGGTGTCGCCGTCATGGTCAGAATGTCGATGGAGGCACGCAGGGACTTGAGCTTCTCCTTCTGCTTCACCCCAAACCGCTGCTCCTCGTCGATGATGACGAGTCCGAGATTAGAGAATTCCACGTCGTCCTGCAGGAGGCGGTGTGTCCCGACGATGATATCAATCTTTCCCTCGCGAAGCTTTCCCAGAATCTCCTGTTGCTCTGCGGGCGTCCGGAAGCGGGAGAGCATCTCGATGCGAATGGGGAATCCCTCCGTCCGCTTCAGGAGCGTGCGATAGTGCTGATCCGCGAGGATGGTGATGGGAGCGAGGAACGCCGCCTGCTTGCCCCCCTGCACCGCCTTGAATGCCGCACGCATCGCTACTTCCGTCTTCCCGAAACCCACGTCCCCGCAGACGAGCCTGTCCATCGGGTGCCCGCTCTCCATGTCGTGCTTGATATCCTCAATCGCTTTGATCTGGCCCGGCGTTTCCGTATAGGGAAACGCGTCGTCGAATTTCTGCTGCAGCTCGCTGTCCTCCGGATAGGAGAACCCCTTGGTCTTCGCGCGTTTCGCGTAAATGCCCAGCAGTTCCTTCGCGATCTTCTGGGTTTCCTCGGAGACCCGCTTCGTGATTTTCTTCCATTCCAGAGACCCGAGCCGCGTCAGCACCGGCTCCTCCCCCTCCTCGTGCACGAACTTGCTGAGCTTATCCGCCTGATCGACGGGAACGAACAGTTTGTCTCCCTCCGCGTAGGTGATCTCCAGATACTCACGCTCCACATCATCCACGACTTTGCCGGTCATCCCCTCGAAACGCCCGATGCCGTGCTCCATGTGCACGACGAAGTCCCCCATCTGCAGCGATGTAATGAAATCAAGAGCGAGACGCTGCACAGAACGCTGTTTTGTTTCCCGACGAAGTGAAAAAATCTCCCGATCAGTGATGAGTGCGCATTTTTGATCCGGGTTCTGGAGCGAGTGGGGGAGCAACGCATCGTCTGCTGTCTGGACAATGGTGACTTCCCCCGGGCTCCGTTCCGGCGCATCGACGAACGGGATCGCCTCTTCCTTGAGCACGGTTTTCAGTTCCTCCGCGCGCTTGCTCACAATGATGAGCGCCCATTTCTGCTGCAGCTTGTCACGAACATCGTTGACGAAATCCTGAAGCGTGTAGAACTTCAGCACCGAGAGGTACCGCAAATGCACGTGCTGCTCCGCGTTCTCCGGAAAACTTGTGAGCGAGAGCGTGTCCGCTCCTTCGGGGGGCATCATGTCTTCCTGCTCGTCAGTGATCAGCAGGGTGCCATGGGGAAATTGTGCGGCAAGCGGCTGCGTTTCCTCCCATGCAAGGGGGTAAATCACCAGCTCTCCCGCTGGCGCCCGGCGATTGGTTTCTGCGTTCATCTGACGGATTTCCTCCACTCTCCCAAATGAGAACACTACTTTCCATTGTGTGTGCGCCCCCGCGGGGTAGATATCCAATACCTCCCCTGTTCTCCGGTACTCGCCGGGGGAAAGATGCTGGTCAGCGGAATGCTGATAACCAAGCTGGATGAGAGAAGAGAACAAGGCAGTGAAATCGATGTGTTCCCCTGCGCGGAGGGTGATGGCATGTGCTGTGAGCTCCCCGAAGGAAGGGAGGGGGTGTTCCCAGGTTTCGCGGCTCATGACCGCCAGTCTCTCCCCCCGCATGAGACGAATGACGGCTCCCACCTCCTCCGCGGTCGGCTCCTCACCGAACTCCAGATGAAACGGATCCTGCCCGAAGAACCTGCACCAGTGCAAAAGCGCTTCACTCCGCTCTCTATTCTCCGTCACCAGCATGGCCGACCGTGGATCCATCATGAGCATGTGACTCACGATCATCGCTTTGGCTGTTTCATTGGAAAGGCCGGAAATCGTCAGCGCATGTTTGCTCCTCAGGAGGCTGAGGAGTTCCTGATGAGTTTTCTCACCGATGCAGACGGACGGATACATTGCGTGTAAAAGTGGTTTCCTCCACAACCGAACGCTCCTCTCCTCTGCCGAACGCAAAGGTGGTACATCATTCCTCAATCATGCGCAACGGCATGATGAGATGCAGATATTGCTCGTTCTCCCCGAGTCTGAATACCGCCGGGTGCATTTTGTCCGAGAGTTCGATGTGTATATTCTCCGTATCGATGCGCGAAAGGAAGTCGATCAGGTAGGTGGAGCTGATGGCGATTTTGTTTTCCTTCCCGTCAATTTGTGCGCTGATGGTGGATTCATCTTTGCCGCTCTGTGTCTGTTTGGTGGCGAGATGCACCGTCGATTTCAGGAAAGAGAACGTGATGTTGTTATTGAGCTCCTTGGCGAAATAATGCATGCGCTTCACGGCATTCAGGAGATCGTTCACCCCCACTGTCGCCATTGTATGTTTCTCCTTCGGGAGCACCTGCAGGTAATCCGGGAACTTCCCATCTATGAGTCTGCTGATGAGTTTCGTGGGGCCCACATGCACCTCGATCTGCTGCGAACCAAGGAAAACCTCGACTTTCTCTTTCTCTTGTTCTTTCTTCCCCTTTCCTTCTCCCCCTTCCTCCTCACGGCTCCGCCTAAGAGCGATCACCGCCTTGAGCTCTTCGAGAAATTTTGCCGGAATGATACAGGAAATATCCCCGCTCAATCCCTCCACATTGATCTTGTACTCAGAGAGGCGATAGCTGTCCGTTCCCACCAGCACCAACTTTCCCTTCTCTACATGAACAAAAACTCCTGAAATTACCGGGCGGGACGTGGTCCTGGCACAGGCAAATGTCACGAGATTGAGTGCGCGAAGGAAAGGGGACGTGGGAAGGGAGAGTGTTGTTTCTTTTTGAATACTGGCAATTGTTGGAAATCCGGTTGCCGCTTCCCCCGCAATCATTGCCTTCGCCTGTTTCGAAAGGAGCCTCAATTGTGTTCCTTCACTCGTCTCCAGGACAACTTCATTATCCTGGCTGTACTGCATAAAATTGAGAATGGCCTTCGCGGGAACAGTGATGGACCCCTCATTCTCGATCGTGACTTCCAAGCTCGTCACAATGGAGACTTCCAGGTTCGTCGCACTCAACGTACACCGCTTCCCCTCTGTATGAATCAGGATATTTTGGAGAATGGGAAGCACTTGATCGGAACCGATCGCGCGGTTCACGAGCTGCAATCCCGCGAGAAGATCCTGTGTTCTGCATGAGAACTTCATAGGCAAATTGAAGAGGAAGTTTCCCGATGAAGCAAGCCCATCTATATTTTCATTTCACCGTGCTGATGATAAGTATTATAAGTTTTTTTATAGATATATCTATTTCGTAATCATCATAAGGAATTGTTTGGATTATAAAAACAAAGGGTAATCCTGTGGGAAACCGTATGAGAGTACATGATGTACTCAGGGAATTTTCGCTCATGATACTGAAAGTACCTATTTTTTGCGCTAGAAATTGCTGCGAAGAAAGTGTGGAAAAATTGTGGAGAAACAGGGGCATGTCAGCCTGGCTCGCGAAGGAAAGCCGAGCCGCAAGCTTCTGCGGGAAAAGAATTTTTTCTGTGGGGAACCCTTTCTATGTTTTGGGAAGCAAATGGCCGATAATCCACAGGGGTGTGGAAAACTCTCTTAATTTTTTTGGTTGGTTAATCCGCCTTCGCCCTGCGTGGCTTCAGCGCGACGAGGAGCATGGATGTCGTGTATCAGCTAGCGAAGGCGATGGTCTGATTCCCCGATGCTTGGCATCGGAAAAAGGAGTCCAGAGCTTGCTCTGGGGTTCATACCAGTGATTTTCTTCCGGAACTCTCTGCGGCTTTCTGGCGGAAGAGGGGAGACCCGGTTGGGGCGGATCGTCAGTTCCCCCTTTTCCTCTTTCACGAAAGAGTCGTCGGGGATGTCAGCGGTAACAAGGGCGGAGGAACTGATGAATGATCCGCTGCCGATCTTCATGCCGGGGGCGATGCAGGTATGGATCCCCGTTCTGCAGTGGTTGCCGATGATCGTGCCGAATTTCCGGAGTCCGCTCGGGATTACTTTTCCCTGGACGATCGATGTGATTTCCCCCTCGTCAAGCCGCAGGTTACCTGTGATGGTTCCTCCGCCGAAGGAAACGTTCTCGCCGATGACAGAATCACCGACAAAGCTGCTGTGTGTCCAGACGCCGCCTGCGAGCACGGAACGGACAATCTCCGTATTGTAACCGATAACGCATTCCGGGCCGACGGAGCTCCCTCTCACGAGAGCATTGTTCGCGATGACGGTGTCCCGGCCGACAAAGCACGGTCCCATGACCGTTGCGTGGGCAAGCACTTTCACGCCCTCCGAGAGAATAACGGGACCTTCGATGACCGCTGTGCGATGAACAGAAGCGGTTTTGTGGACTCTTGGCTTCTCTCCTGAGGGGAGAAGAAACGGCAGGAGGGAGAGAAGGTGCCAGGGGTACTTGATCGCCTGCCATATTCCCGTATAGAGAACCGCTTCATACCGCTCGCGCCTGAAGAGGAGATCAAGCGTTTGTTCATATCCGTCGTCTTTCGTGTGGCGCGTTTCCCTGAGGGCGCCTAAGAGCACCGGGGCGGAAGCATGGACGTGTGCGACGATGTTGACGAGCGTACTCGGCTCGGCGCCGGGTGCCGGCTTTTCCACAATGGATAGGATGCGTTTTCCACGGAGAGACAGATAGCCTCCGGGGAAGTGCGAACGCACTCTCTGCGCAAGGATGAGCCCGCCGCTTACGAGTGTTTTTGCACGCCGAAAGAGCTCCCGATACGCACCGGCTTCGATGACATCATTTGCTCCCACAATGAGTACGGGCTTCTTGCCGCATGCAGGCAGTGCGCAGAGGAGCGCCCCGAGCATGCCGAGATCCAGATCTTTCTGCTTCACTACTTTGAAGCTTGGGAAGGCGGCCTTTGTTTGCGCGAGGTTGTGCGCACCTGCGACCAGCAGGATCTCCTTCGCCCCTGCTGACCGCAGACGGCGCGCCTGTTCCTGAAGGAGAGTAGTCCCGCAGATGGGAAAGAAGCTCTTCTCGGAGAGCGGCCAGAAACGCCTGGATCTTCCTGCGGCGATGAGAATGACGATCATGACGGATTCAGCTTACACGTGGTCAGGATCTGCAGCGAGCGCCAGCGCTACCATACAACATCAATCGGTTCGCTCTTATCAGTTCGCTCAATACGTATACCGAGATCCTGGAGACGCCGGAGAATCGACGGGTGAGGATGGCCGTATGGATTAGGTCCGGTGGAAATCACGGCGAGAGACGGGCGAATAGCGAGGAGAAAGCCGGTGGAGGACGAGAAGCGGCTTCCATGATGCGGTACTTTCAGGATAGTCGCTGCGAGATCCGCACGGGCACGCACGAGAATATTCTCGACTGTGGAGCCGATGTCCCCCGCAAAGAGAGCAGTGTGTTCCTTGTAGGTGAGCTTCAGGACAAGGGCCGTGTTATTGGCGTCGCGTACGAAAGAGACAGGCACATGTGCGGGTGGCCAGAGAACGGAGAACGCGGCTCCGTCTGGGAGACGGAGGATATCTCCTGCCGCGCCGGTGATTACCGGCACGTTCGATGCTCTCGCGAGCGTGAGAATCTCGCTGTCAGGGGACAGAGTCGCATCGGTTCGGGGGAGGAGGATCCCCCCCACGCGGTATCGCCGGAGGATTTCCGGGAAACTCGTGAGGTGGTCCCTGTTCGCATGGGAGAGGACGAGGAGATCGATACGACGGTCAAAGAACGGCAGGTATTTCCCGAGAGCCTCGAGCGTTGTCCAGTCCGGACCTCCATCCACGAGGATTGTCTGGCCGCGCGGGAGCACGATGAGCGCGCTGTCTCCCTGCCCAACGGCGAGGAAGCGCAGGTGGAGACGCCCGTCGGGCTTCAGCTGCCACTCGCGTATCCCGAAGAGGCAAAGCACGATCAGTCCTATGCAGAGCAGCCACCACCCCGTTTTCCTCCTTTGCATGTCCGCAGCTTAGCAGTTTCCGGAGGTCTCTTTTCTGCGGCGCAAGCGTTGTCCTGCAAGCATCCCTGATGCCGTGAGAAGTCCCAGGAGACCGATTCCCGATGCAGGAAGAACGATGACTTTCTGGATGCCAGCGGACTCGTTTCCGCGCGCATCTCTCGATGCGACACGGAGCCCGAACGTTCCCGGGGGGATGCGATTGAATTGCACGGAAGTTTCCGTGCGGCCTACGACGGAATTCCGGTCGAAGCGCGCACCATCGTTCGACGTATACAGGACGTAGGATTCCAGAGTCCGCCGACTGTCGATACTGCCTGCCCAGCGGGCGAGAACGCTGAAGAGGCCGCTTCTTTGCCGTACCGCTTTAAGAAGCAGGCCCGCCGGGTCTTCTGGGGGAAGGGCAGGAGCCTGTCCGTAGGGCTGCGTTTGCGAAGCTGGGGGGGCGAGGAAAGGGTTCTTCCCATACGGGATGGGTGGAGTTTGCGGAGCGGGGGACGGCGTTTCCCTCGGGAGAAAGCCGCGAAAAACCGTCGGTGGCAGGGACGATGTCGCGTTCGTTCCATCGGCCGCTGGAACATTCTGGAGAAGACCTATGAGATATCCTTTCTCCGGTACCTGCGGCTGCACCGAGAGCAGAACGGTTTCTCCTTTCACTTCCGCTCCTATAATCGCAAGCACTGTCCCGCCTGTGTCTGATATGGCGAATGTCCGGGGAGTGATATCCGCTCCAGCAGCGATCAGCTTTGAGAACGTCACGAGTATTCCCGTTGCGGAAACCGGCGTGACGGAAACGATCGTCATGGGCTGGGCAGTCGTTCCTGCCGATGCTTCTCCCTGCGTGGGAGTCTTTTGTGGGGCAGTTCCCTGTTTGAGATCGACCGTCACTTCTGTTTCGAATCCTTCGCTCTCGAGACCTGCTTTATTTACCGCGAGCACGGAGAGAAAGATCCTGTTCCCTTTCACAGGGACAGATGGAAAAACATAGGTTGTCTCGGGGCCGGTCGTCTGCTGGAAATCGTCGTAGTTTCCGTTGTTCTCGAGGATGGATACGCGGCTGAAGTACAAGCGGTAGAAGGCGATCCCTTGCGTGCCCCCGTCCAGAGCCCATGTCACGGTGAGTGCGCCGTCTTTGAGCTCTGCGCCGATCTGTTTGACGTTTGGCGGAGACGTTCCTGCCGCAAAAGAGGGAAGGGCGACGAGGAAAATACCCACGGCAAGTGCTGTTTTTTGTTTGAAAGACATCGGACTATTGTATCACGTTTTCTTTTTTTCGGCAACCCCTCTCTTCCCCGGCAATCGCGAAAGACTGCTCTTGAATTGACGGGGGCGAAAGGCCACGACACGCTCTGTTCTACAGGGAAGATCATCCTTCCTGATCCCCGGAGGAAGGGTCTGGTCATAGCCCAGAAGGATAAGATTCGGAACCAGCTTGCGCAGGGGCATTAAGAAACCCCGACGGTCGCCGGGGATCACGGTCGCCGTCGGGAAACGTGTACGTATCGCCTCGATACGTTGTTCTTGTGTCTGGAGGGGCATCCTCCCCTTGATGCGCCGGACATTCTCGTCTCGTGCTACGACCACGGTCAGCGGACCCCTGCGGGCCGCTTCTCTGAGGAAGAACTCGTGACCGGGATGGAGAAGGTCGAATGTGCCGAAGACCATGACTCTTTTTTTACAATGAACGGGCTTCCGCGCGGCTTTTTTGGGCTCAGATGAGCTTTGAGCTTTGAGCTTTGAGCTTTGAGGAATCCTTCTCATAGCTCACAGCTTAAAGCTCAAAGCTAACAGCTAAAAGCTAACAGCTGTTTTCAACGGTTCTGCAGGTCGATTGCGTAGAGCTTTTTCTCGTCGAGGACATAGAGGCGGGCGTCTTCCGGATCCACGTAGAGGTCTTTCAGCCGGCCGACCTGATCCGAGTCGAGGACATACTGTTTCAGGTAGAGCGAATCCCCGAGATCCCCGTCGCTCGTTGTCACGACAATGCGCTTGTTTTCCGGGTCGAGGAAATAGAAATTCCCGTTCTGCGAGGATTTGAAGATCCTCGTGACGCCATCCAGCGCGCCCGGCGGAAGATTGCGGATGTTGAAGGTCTGTTTCTCGCCACGGAGGAGCTTCACGACGTCCCGCTGCCCTGTCTTTCCCGCGGAGGAAATGTCCCGCAGAACGTACGCCGGCCCGGTGATGGTCATGTCTATAGCGCCGCTCAGGTCGCCGTTGATGTTGTATTCGGCTGGTGGACCATACTTGCTTGCCAGCCGCTCGTATTTATAGATCTGCTTCCGTTCTGGGGCGAGCAAGTAGAGGTAGCGGAGGTAGGTTTTGATATCCGCGCCAGTCACCCACCCGGCCGGGTCCTCCGTCTTCATCGTCGTGGGCTGCCCGTTGATGATCTCGATGATGCTGTTTCCCGTCGTGAGGAAGATTTTACTCTGGAAGCGGGGGAAGGAAACGGCATCCAGAATCAGTTCCTCCGTGCCCAGCTTCTCGAGATTCTCGACGGTATTGAGGGAAACGCGGTAGAGATTCTGGCGGTCGTAGACGAGGAATTCACCGTTCGGGGAACCGAGGAAGCCCTGTGCGAGAATGTCGGCTTTCTTCGCGCTCAGATTTGCCATGACGCGTGGCGGGACCACACGGATCACGCGGTTCATCTCCTCCCGTTTCGATTTGATCCGGTCCAGGAGCTCGAGAGCCTCGCTTCGGAAGAGGCCGCTCTCGTTCGTCATCACTTGGCGCGCACGATCCTCCGCGCGTTGCAGGATGGCGTTCGCGCTGTCCGTGTCTCCGGCTAGCTGACGATTGTCCGCTGTGGTGATGTCGGTATTGATCTGTTTCACGAGATTCGCGAGTTCTCCGCGGGTCTGATTCCGCTGGCTGCTGAGCGAGAGTTGCACGAGCATCCAGATGATGAGGAACAGGGTGGCGCTGCCTGCAAGGAGCAGAAGGTGGGCCCGGCGTTTTCGGGCGGGATCGTGAAGATCCTGGAGGAAGCGGCTGACGGTCTCACGCACGGTGCTGCGGGCTTCCTTCGCTTTCTCCCTCCTGAGCCGGAGTCTACTGAAGAGCACGGACCAATTCACGCGCTGGACGACATCTGTCACGGCGCTGAGCATGCCGCTGCGCGCAGCCCGTGCGCGGGAGCGGGAGATGGGATGCATCGGAAGAGAGCCCTTGAGCCCCCGTTGTTCCAGGAAAGGCTCCGGACCCCCGACCACGCGGATATGGATGACACAGGCGACTTCCTTCTCGGCACTGAGCTTGGAGACGATGTTCTGGATGACGCTCTCCCCCGCATGCAGCGCGATCTGTGCGAGTTGCGCGGGGGTGATCGCCCGCAGCAGGCGCTGAGTGGATACCAGGAAATGGTCGCGTTCCTGTACGGGACCGCTTGCAATATGCATGAAGACTGAGGGGGGTTTCCCGCGGGAGTACTCCGTGATCTGTGTCGCGACTCCGTCGCGGATGATGTAGGCTTCCGCCCTTCCGACATGGGAAAGATGCAGCAAGCCGTTCGCCTCGAGGAGGCCGACAATCGCATGTACGTCGCGGACCGTGGCGCTCAAGAGAAATCCCTTCAGGAGACCGTTGAGCTCCTTGAGGGCGCTCTCGAGACGCTCGTATCCTCCCCCCTGCGCTTCGAGGACAGAGTGTGTGAGGACGCTTAAGCATTCCTCGCGGAGGTTGTCGCTCCCCTCCCCTCGCCCCTCGCTGTGGATCAACAGAAAGACGCGGTCACCCTTTCCCTGACCCAAAACCACCGGCACAAGGAGCGTGCCCGCAGGTGCCTTCGTTTGCCCCGTCGACACCTCGAGTTTCATACGGGAAAGGAGGCTACACGGGTTACCCGACACTCGCAAGGCCAGTGGCGGGGCAGCGCAAAAAAATATAAGAAAATCTCATGTTAAATCATACGGCTTCGCGATATACATGATACGATTGTTCATCTGGACTTTTCTTCATAGCGGCGTAGCGATATCGCTTCGCCGCTATTTCAAATAACCTTCGAAAAACATTCGTAGCGTTTTCATCGCGAAGCCGTATCATGTTTTATAAACTAATAATTTGTTTTTCTAAAGCCAAAAAACCGTTGTTACAACATAATGGTCTTGCCAAGTACCTCCCGAAGGGAGTACGATGGAGGTCTACAGTACTTCTACTTATTTCATCACAAGTTCATGAAGACAGTTCACGAATGGATGCAGAAGGTGATGCCGGCCGGGTCACCTGTTTCCAACATGCAGCAATTAGCGGCACCGCAGGGCCAACGCCCTCCACGGGCCCCCGGACAGCCCCGGCAGCACTTCCCTCAGCGCCAGCCGCAACGCGACCCTGTGGTCCCTCACCCGGGGAAAGGTCTCAGGATTTATCCGCTCGGCGGGTTCGAGGAAGTCGGCCGCAACTGCCTCGTGGTCGAAGTGGACTCGGATCTCTACCTCATTGATCTTGGTATCCAGTTTCCGGAGGAAGACATGCCCGGCATCGATTACCTCATCCCTGATGTCTCCTCTCTCCGAGGGAGAGAAAGCCACATCAAGGGGATTCTTTTCACGCACGGGCATTTGGATCACATCGGTGCGGTGCAGCACCTTCTCCCCGTTCTCCACTTCCCGCCGTGCTTCGGCACGAAGCTCACCATGGGATTCGTGCGCAAGCGGCTCGATGAGGAGAAGCTCACCTCCCGGGCCCGCCTCCACACCGTGGAGTTCAAGAAGCCTGTGCAACTCGGCAGAGTGCAGGTGGAGTTCCTCCGCGTCACGCACAGCATCCCGGACTCCGCTGCCGTCGTGCTCCATACGCCGTACGGCACGATCGTTCACACGGGGGATTTCAAATTCGATCTCACGCCGATGAATGAGCCGCCGGCTGATTTTCAGCGCCTCGCGGAGCTGGGTGACAAAGGCGTCCTCGCCATCTTCGCGGATTCCACCAACGCCACGAAACCGGGGAACGCGCTCTCGGAAAGAGTCATTTCCGAAACGCTCTTTCAGATTATGCGCGAGGCAAAGGGGCGTCTCCTCGTCTCCACGTTCAGCTCGCTCTTAAACCGCCTGGCGCAGGTCATCGAGCACGCGCGGACACTGAATCGCAAGGTCTACGTCTCCGGGCGCTCGATGGAAGAGAACATCGAAATCGCGCAGAATCTCGGTTACCTCCAGATTCCCCGCGGTCTCATCCGCAAGGCGGGGCCGGGGATGGAGAAAATCCCCGATCGGGAAATCGTGATCCTCACCACCGGTTCGCAGGGCGAGGAGCGCGCGAGCCTCGCCCGGATGGGCCTCGGCACGCACCAGCACGTCAGCATCCGGCGCGGGGATACCGTCATCCTCAGCAGCAACCCGATCCTCGGGAACGAGCGGGCGGTCGCGAAGGTTGTGAATAACCTCAACCTCCTCGGCGCGCATGTATGCACCAACCAGGAGCTCGCCATCCACACGACCGGTCATGGGCTCCAGAACGATATTCTCCTCATGCATCGGCTCGTCCGTGCGAAACACGTGATCCCACAGCACGGCGAACCCTACATGCGCGCCGCGCATGCGGACCTCGTCCGTTCGATCGGGTATCCCGAGAACCGCGTGCATCTCCTCACGAACGGGGAAATCCTCGAGTTCGACCAGCAGGGCAATGCCCGGAAATCCAAGCACAAGCTCTCGCCGCATGACATCGTCATCGACGGTCGCGGCGCCGGTGCGGAGGGGCAGCGCACGATGGACGATCGCAGGGCCATGAGCAATGCGGGGATATTCATCGCCATCCTGAAAGTCTACAGCGATTCCATGCGCCTCGTCTCCGACCCGCTCCTCCTGTCCCGTGGACTTATCTATGGATCGGAACAGGGAACGATCAATCAGGAGGCGACGCACATCATCCGGAAATCCTACGAGGAGAATCTCGCCCGTGGCGAGAAGAACATCAGCGGGCTGAAGCGTGAGGTCACAGGCGCCCTCTTCCGTTTCTTCCGGAAGAAGCTCGATCGGGAGCCGATGGTGATGCCGATTATTGTCGAGGTGTAATATGAAGTCTCAATAGTTGTTGTATTTTCCGCAGCTGCGACGCTGCGTCGCAGACGCCCCGCATACGCGGGGCGAACCACCGGGACGCGGCGTCCCGGCTGCGTGGAAAATGCGGCATGTTTTTGGATTTCATATTATCTCTGCAGGATGCGAACGACAGCCCCTGTCATCCGCCAGGCTTCGTAGGGTGTCCAGCCGCACTTGCTCCTGAGCGCTGCAGGGGCGATCGTCCAACGGGCGGCAGGATCGATGAGTGCGAGGCGAAGCGGGGCGCCTTTCGCCGGTGCTTCACTGTGGAGCGGGAAAATCCGATTGGGGTTCACAAAGCACAGCCGGACGATATCGGAGTAGGTGAGTCGGCGGAAGGCGGGGGCCGGCTCCGAAACAGGATGGGGCCAGCTGCCAGCAGCAGCCGTGAGGAGGAGGGGGAGCATCGTTTCCACCCCCGGCATGCCGCTGGGTGCCTTGAGGGGCTCCGGATTCTTCTTCTCTTCCAGTGTGTGAGGGGCATGGTCGGAAGCGATGCAGTCGATCGTTCCGTCCGTCAGCGCTTCCCAGAGCGCATCGCGGTGCTCGCGCGTGCCGAGTGAAGGATTGACTTTCACGAACGTGCCCAAAGTCACATAGTCATCCGATGTGAGGAAGAGGTGGTGCGGGGTCACCTCGCAGGTGACTTGGAGCCCGTCGCGCTTCGCCTGTCTCACGAGTGCCGCGCCCTGCTTCGTGGAGAGGTGGGCGATATGGAGAGCGCCAGTGTGCTTCTTCGCAAGTTCCAATGCCCGCTGTATGGCGCGCTCTTCGGATTCTGGCGGTCGGAGGAGCGAATGTGCGGCGATATCCGTGCGAGTCGTTTTCTTCGCGGCGGCCGCGTTCACGTCGGGATCCTCGCAGTGTACGACGAGCGGGATCTTGAGCTCCGCACAAGCACGGAATACCTCTTCGATGAGATCTCCCGCGATTCGCTGGTCGCCGGTCGAGTGGTCGAAATAGAGCTTCACGCCGCAGCAGTGCTGCCTCAGGCGTTTCATCTCCATCGTCGTCCCTGTCCAGAGTGCCCGGAGTTCCTGCAGATGCGCGGCTTCCGTGATGCCAAAGAAGAACTTGATGATGCATCCTTCGACAGTCGCTGCGCGCCGGACTTTGTCCGCGAGTGCGGCGATGGTCGTTGTGGGCGGGAGAGTATTCGGCATGTCGCAGACGGTGCCGATACCCCCTGCGAGTGCGGCACACGCCTCCGTGGCCATGGTGGCCTTGTGCTCGAAGCCCGGCTCACGGAAGTGGACGTGGCAATCGGTAAGCAGCGGGAAGAGGAGCAAGCCCTCGGCGCCAATCACCTCGCTGTTCTTCGGCACGGGAATCCCAGGTCTCACTTCCTCGATTTCTCCGGTAACGGAGACGAGTATGTCGTTCCTCTGCATCTCTTTCCCGGTTACGAGCGTGCCGCCGCGGATGAGCGTTTTTTTCATCGGTCGGCGTTAAGCTTTTCCCAGGAGCATCGAGAGAAGCGCCATCCGGACTGGGACGCCATTGCTCGCCTGCCGGAAGTAGGCGGCGTTCTTGAGGGGGTCGACGTCGGTGGCGATCTCCCCGACGCGGGGCAGAGGATGCATCACCACTACGTTCTTTCCCTTGAGCATTGATGCCTTCAGCACGTACTTGAGCTTGAGCCTCTCATACTCGCTTCTGTCTGCAAACCGCTCCTGCTGGACGCGGGTCATGTATATCACGTCTGCGTCGAGTCCTACCGCGATGTCCGAGCCCTCTTCGTAGGAGATGCCCTTCTCCCTATAGAAGCTCGTGACCTTCTCGGGCATCGTGAGCTCGGCGGGGGAGATGAGGATGAAGCGCACGTTCTTGAAGAGGCCGAGGAGGTAGCTTAAGGAGTGGACGGTGCGTCCATAGCGCAGGTCCCCGACCATGGCAATCGTGATGCCGTCGACGCGCCCGCATTCCTTCTTGATGGTGTAGAGATCCAGGAGGGCTTGGGTCGGGTGCTGGCCGGGGCCGTCCCCCGCGTTGATGAACGGGATGCTGCTCGCTCCAGCCGCTTTCTCGGCACTGCCCTGCTCAGGATGCCGCATGACGGCAATATCCGCGTACTGACTGATCATCTGCAGTGTGTCCTCGATTGTCTCCCCTTTGTAGAGCGAGCTGAACTGGATCCCTTCGGCGGTCACGACGTCCCCCCCGAGGCGTTGCATCGCCGTCTCGAAGCTGAGCCGCGTTCTCGTGCTGGGCTCGTAGAAGAGCGCAGCGAGAATTTTTCCCTTCAGGAGTTCGTTGCCCCCCTGCTTCCGTATGCTTTCCATTTCGCCGGCAATGCGAAGAATCTCCTCCGTGTCCGCTCGCGTGAGCTGTTTCGTGGAGATGAGGTGTTTGAAGGGGAGTGGCATCGCAGGAAAGTGTAGCACAGAATACCTGTCCCGTTCTAAGCTGCCTCCGTGTCCACCCGTGCCATAGCGACATCCACCCTTTGGCAGATCGCAAGCCAGTTCACCATGGCGGCCCTCAGCGCCGTATCGGTGAAGTTCGTCGCCATGGGGCTGAGCCAGGAGCTTGCCGGCGCCTACAACTCCGCGTACGGGTACCTCCAGCTCTTCGCGATTCTCGCGGATTTCGGGCTCTATGCCGTTTCCGTCAGGGAGGTGAGCACCGCAAAGGACAGGGAGCGCGTGCTCGGCGGCCTCATCGTTCTCCGGTCGGTCATCGCGTGTCTCTCGCTCGGCGCGGCGGTCGCCATCGCGTGGGTGATACCGGCGTGGCGCGGGAGCCCCCTTCCGATTGGCATCAGCATCGCATCGCTCGTCCCATTCTTCACGCTGCTCGCGGGCGTGCTGCGCACCATCTTCCAGATCCGTTACAAAATGCACCTCGTGTTCATCGCGGAGGTAACGCAGCGCATCATCACGACCAGTCTCATGGCGGTCATCATCCTTCAGGGAGTCCGCTTCAGCAGCGATGTGCGGGTCTACAGCTACTTTCTCTGGGTGGGTTCTATTGGAGCGCTCGTTCTCCTTGTTCTCTCCGTCGTGTTCGCTGTCCGTGAGATGCGCATACGGCTGTGCGTTGATCGGGCGGTTCTCTCGGCACTCCTCCGGCGCGCCGTGCCATATGGCATCGCGTTTCTGTGCATCGCTCTCTACCGCCAGTTCGATCTCACGATGATTGCGCTCCTGCGGGAGGATTTCGCGCTCCAGAACGCCTTGTACGGTTTCGCCTCCCGGATCGCGGAGATGACGTACCTGGTTCCGACGTTCCTCCTCAACTCCACCTTGCCGGTCTTAAGCGAGCGCCACGGCCGTGGGGAGTCGGTCCGCGGCCTCCTCGGGAAAACGCTGTTCTTAATCCTCGTCATCGGCTCCGTCTCAGCGCTCTTCTCTTTCCTCTGGTCGCGTCCCATCATGCGGCTCCTCACGACAGAAGCATACCTCTCGCACGCCGGGCAACCGGGCGCTGATACGGCTCTCATGCTCCTGAGTGTTCCGCAGTTCCTCAATGGCATCGTGCTCTTCAGCTTCTACACGCTCCTCACGAAGCATGAGTGGCGCACTCTGGTATCCCGCATGCTCGTTGCCGTCGTGCTCTCCATCAGTCTCAATCTTTTCTTCGTTCCCAAAAGCGGTTTCGTCGGCGCGATCTACACCTCGATGATCGTGCATCTCTTCCTTGTCTTCACGCTCTTCCCGGCTGCCCTGAAGCTCTTCCCTGTCGCCTTCCCGCGTCAATATGCTCTTCGTTTGGCCGGATTCAGCATTGTTCTCGCAGCACTGCTTTGGATTACCATGCCATTCCTCACGACACTTCCGGTGATTGTCGCCGGTTTAGCTTCTGCGACCGGCTTCCTCTTCCTCCTCGCGTACCTCTTCCGGTTTCAGAATCTCTTCTTTCTGCCTAAGAACGGATCATATCCAAATTGTGTGGAGAAACTTTAATCCAAGCATGTGAGACAAGAAAAATATAAATGATACAGAGCAGGTATCTACCTGCGGTCGGCAAGAATAAGCCATTATCGTTCAACCGCGGGTAGATACCCGC
>JBBAAJ010000015.1:0-19470 GCA_041658365.1 Candidatus Peribacteraceae bacterium
CATCCGGGGCAGCAAGGAGGAAGACGTCACCGCCGAGCGGCGCAGCGCGGGCATCGTTCCCGTCGTGAAGCAGATCGACACGCTCGCCGGGGAGTTTCCGGCGAAGACGAATTACCTCTTCATGACGTACAACGGCACGGAGTCGGATATAGGACTTAGGACAAAGGAATCGCGACCCCCAAGTCCCAAGTCCGTCATCGTCCTCGGCGGCGGCCCGTACTCCATCGGCTCGTCGGTGGAATTCGACTGGTGCTGCGTGCAGGCCGTGCGCGAGCTCATGGCGCAGGGCTTCGAAGTGACGATGATCAATAGCAATCCGGAAACCGTTTCCACCGACTACGACGAGTGCGACCAGCTCTTCTTCGAGGAACTCACGCTGGAACGCATACTGGACATCATCCGCCTCCTCAACCCTGTCGGCGTGGTCGTCTCCATGGGCGGGCAGATTCCCAATTCCCTCGCTCTGAAGCTCGCGCGGGAGGGCGTCCACATCCTGGGTACTGCGCCAGCCGACATCGACCGCGCGGAGGACAGGCACAAGTTCGGGTCCCTGCTCGATGAGCTCTCCATCGACCAGCCGGAATGGAAGGAATTCGCGGATCTTGCCTCCGCCAAGCAGTTCGCACGGACAACGGGGTATCCCGTCATCGTCCGTCCGAGCTACGTCCTCTCCGGCGCCGCCATGACCGTCGTCCATAACGAGGAGGACCTCAAGGAGTACATCGACGCCGCGACGAACGTCTCCAAGGAAGCGCCGGTGGTGATCTCCAAATTCGAAGTGAATGCCAAGGAGATCGATTTCGACGGCGTCGCGCAGGGCGGGAACCTCCTCCTCTACGCCATCGGAGAACACATCGAGAACGCCGGCGTCCACTCGGGAGACTCGACGATGGTGCTCCCGCCGCAGCGCGTGAACATCGAGACGTTCCGGCGGATGAAGGTCATCGCGAAGAACATCGCGAAGAACCTCCGGATCTCCGGCCCCTTCAACATCCAGTTCATCGCGAAGAACAACAGACTCAAGGTTATCGAGTGCAACCTCCGCGCCAGCCGATCCTTCCCCTTCGCCAGCAAGGTGACGGGCGTGAACTTCGCCCAACTCGCGACCCAGGCGCTCCTCGGACGCGCTCCGGAGGGAATCCGCTACCAGACCCTCGACCTCGACCACGTGGGCGTGAAAGCGGCGCAATTCAGCTTCACGCGGCTCAAGGGCGCCGACCCGCGGCTCGGCGTCGAGATGGCTTCCACGGGCGAAGTGGCCTGCTTCGGCTACACCCTCGAACAGGCGCTCCTCCTCGCGCTCAAGGCCATCGGCTTCCACGTCCCGCGCAAGAACATCCTCCTCACCATCGGAAAACTGGAGGACAAGATCGAGATGCTCCCGGCCATCGAGGAACTCCAGAGACTCGGCTTCGCCTTCTTCGCCACGCACCGGACCCACGAATTCCTCTCCTCCCGCTCCATCCCGAGCGTCCGCCTCCACAAGGTTTCCGAGCCGAGGAACCCGAACATCAAGGAGTACCTCGAGAACAGAAGAGTCGACTTCGTCATCAACATCCCGCAGCACACGTCTTCGGCGGAAAAGACTGACGGATACTTCATCCGCCGCTCCGCCATCGACCGCAATATCCCGCTCGTCACGAACGTCCAGCTCGCCAAACGCATCATCGAATCTCTCGCTGCTGAGCGGGAGAACCCAGGTGAAACGCCGCTAATACCGTGGCCGGATATCTTGGGAAAACGATAGAGGTGACCGAGGGGACCGACGGTACCGAGGTTTCCGAGGTAATGCTGTTGTACTTCGGTCACTTCGGTCACTTTGGTCCCCTCGGTTCCTTCGGTCCCTTATGACTGCATTTCTCCTTGCACTACCCCCGTCTCTCCCTTACCCTAAGCCAGCTTATGGCCGTGTACGCGATCAAGAAAGGCGACGAATCCAACGACCGGCTGCAGAGCCGTTTCAAGAAGCAGGTGCAGGAAGCACGGTTTATCAAGCTCCTGAGGGAACGCAGGACGCACAAGAAGAAGCGCACCAGGCGTCTCCAACGATTCCGCGCACTCAAGCGCGAGGAGTACCGCACACAGAATAGGAAGACGCAATTCTACTCGAACATGTAGGAAGTGAATTGATAATGTTTCCCGCAGCCGGGACGCCGCGTCCCGGTCAGCGACCCGGGGTCGCTGCTGCGGACAACGGAGGATACCCCGCTTTTCCCAGTAACTGTCCCAACAAAAACACCGGCAAACCCACGATTCCCGTGAAATCCCCTTCGATGTTCGAAATCATCAGCTGGCCGCGGCCGTCGATCTGGAAAGCGCCCGAACGGTCACGCCACTGGCCGGAATCAATCCACCAGTCGATTTCTTTTTCCGATAATTTCTTGAAAGAAACTTTGGAAGTCGAGATTCCTTCGTGCAACCCTCCGCTCAAATTAACGACGCAAAGAGCTGAATGTACAAGCGATGTCCGCCCACTCTGCAAAATCAGCATCTTGCGCGCCTCATTGGCTGAGCTGGCTTTTTCGAGAAGAGTTCCATCCGCAGCTACGACCAAAGTGTCGCAGCCAATGACAAACGCTCCCCGGTTCTTTTTTGAAATGTCCAAGGCTTTGAGCCGGGCTAAATCGGCGGCACGACGCGCGGGATCGTTCTCCGAATGATCGTCCTCCTCGATCCCGCTCGGCACGACCTCGAAGTCGAGGCCGAGGGCTCTGAGCAACGTTTTCCGTTGCGGGCTAGCCGAGGCGAGGATGAGGCGGAGAGAGGGCAAAGAAGGCAGTGAGGGCAGTGAGGGTAGTGAGGGTAGTGAGGGCAGTAAGGTAAAATGTGTTTCGTCCCTTCATTGCCCTCATTGCCCCACATGTTATCTCAATATATCCAGCGCCCGTTGCAGCTGCTCGTCACGATCCGCCGACTCGACCACGATATCCGGCTTTACGCCGACCCCCTCCAGCTTGCGGCCAAGCGGCGTGAGCCATTCCGCGATGGTGATCTTCAGCGCCTCACCCGTGCGGAAGCCGATGACCTCCTGCACCGTGCCTTTCCCGAAAGACTGAGCCCCCACGATCGTGGCGCGTTGATGATCCTGCAGCGCTCCCGCGACGATCTCCGCTGCGCTCGCGGACCCCCTGTTCACGAGCACGACAAGCTTCGTATTCGGATCGATCGTCGGCGCGCTCCCGGTCCTCTCCTCGGTGGTCTCCGACCTGCTCTGGACTTTAGCCACGATGCTCCCCTGCGGCAGGAAATTGCTCACCACCACGTCCGCCGCATTGAGGAGCCCGCCGCCGTTGTTCCGAAGATCCAGGATGATCCCCCGCGGATTCTTCTTCGCGATGTCCACGAACACCGAACGGATCTGGCGCTCCGTCGTCTCGCCGAACTGGACGAGCTGCACGACGGCAACAGAGCCCTGCCACTTTACCTGAATCTCCGGAATGGAGATGATATCCCGCTGCACCGTGACCGTAAGTTCCACTCCCGACCGCCGGATCTTCAACTCCACGTACGTTCCGCGCTCGCCACGAATGTAGGTGACGGCCTTCTCGGAACCGAGCCCCGTGAGCACCGTGCCGTTGGCCTCCAGGAGCTCATCGCCCGCCGTGATGCCCGCGCGCTCCGCTGGAGACCCCGGGAGCGGCGCGACGACGATGATCACGCCGTTGCGTTCCTCGATCTGCGCGCCGATGCCGCTGATTTCCCCCTTGATCTGTGACTGGAAGTCACTCGCCGTCACCGGGCGGAAGAACGTGGAGTACGGGTCTTTGAGTGAATCCACCATCCCCTCGATGGCTCTGTAAGCCGCTTCGTCCTCGCCGATCTTGTCACTATGCAGGTAGTCGCGGTTGATGAGCTGCCACACGGCATTGAGGAGTTCCTGCTTGGGGAGCGTCTCCGTCGCAGATGACCCCGGAATCGTGATCGTGATCTCCTGGACCCTGGACGGCAGCCGCCCGGAGGTCGCCTGGAGGAGCGAGAGCGCTTCCGTTCCCGTGAGCGGCCGCGCGATCCCGAAGAGCGCCGAACGGACGGGCACCATCCACTTGAGCGCCACGGCGTTCATCACCGCTTGTTTCTCGCTGTCCGTCTTCACATCCTTGAAACCCCCGATATCCGCCGTTTCCTTCTTGCCTAAGAGGAGGGTGACGACGATGAGCGCCTCGCCCCGCGTGACGGATTTCCCCAGAACATATCCTTTCCCCGTGCCGAAGACCTCCAGTATCCCGTACGTCTGGGCGGCACAGAGAGTCGAACGGAGTCCACGCGGGCTTCGCGTGTACGGCAGCGTGCAGTCCTGTGATCCCTTGGAAATCCCCAGCGCCTCGAACGTCCACGATAGGAAGCTGGCACGAGAGACTGTCTTCTGCGAAGCATCCACGATGTCGGTGACCGGCCGCGCGAACGCTCCGAGCGGAAGGAGCAGGAGCACGCCGAAGGAGAGGGTGAGAAAACGCTTACGGAGATCCATACGAATGAAGACGGGAAATGTTGCCGTATGGTACCCGTCTCCCTAGCCCGAGACAAATGTTTGGGTCTCGACGACGGCGCCAAATTCCTTCATATCCTCCTTGCGCTCGAAGAGCGCCATGAGAAGCCACAATCCACCGACGACGTAGAGTACCGAGGGAACGAGGGCGAGGGAGATGTTGTGCAGGAATGACGAAGCCGGTGACTGGAGCAGGGCTCCGAGCGTCGCAGGGTTCCCGGGCAGGACATCCGGGAGCGTCACGATGAAATCGAAGAGCCCATGGAGCACGACGGCCGAGACGATGCCGATCATGATCTGTGTGCGCGCGTAGACCGCCTCCGTGCGAAGACTGAGCATCCGGTGGAGAGCAGCGAAGATCGGATGTGCTTTCCCGTGTGTGAACTGCTCACGAATGAGAGGCGAAGCGAAGAACGCGAGGCCGAAGAAGTAGCCCAGCACGCCCGTGGAGAGGACGTGCACCATCACCGTCAGCACTGACCGCCCCACGACGCCGCCCAGGAAGGGCCCCCACTCCGGCGTCGGCGGCTGGATCAGGTACTCCCGGACGAAGCCGACGAAATACGTTGGATTCACGAGGTTCTCGGCGAACGCGAAGCCGATGGCCACGATGATGGCGAGCTGCAGCGTGTCGTCAATGGAACGGAAGAACTCGCGGCTCGAGTACCGGAGGACCCAGTACTTGGACAGTTCCTCGATGACGCCGACGAGGAGGTACGTCACGAGCGTGGTGAGCAGGATGGAATTGATCGGCGACGACCCGCGCAGCACGCTCTCCGCGACGAACTGCCGCGAGGTGAGCCCGTAACTCAACGGGACGATCTTGAAGAAGAAGAAATTGAGCTCCATCGCCCGCCTCGTGAGCTCGCTGTAGAAGAGGATGGGCGCCGTGGAGAGCATGCCCGCGAAGAAAGCGAGGATCACCACGCTCAGCCGCTGGCGGTGGTACGAGAGAAAGAGCGCGCACCAGATGAGCACGGGAATGATCGCGACCAGCGCGGCGAGCCCCGTGGCGATGAGCTCCTCCCGCGCCTCGAACCGGAGAATCGCGTATGTCACCCAGAGAATGAATGTCCCAAGAACCGTCGCCTTGATGGAAGCGCTCCACGGACCGAAGAGGAACCTCCATCCGATGACGATGCAAGTGATCCCGAGCGCGACGAGGAAGGGATCCTGTTGGATGCCCGTCTCGAAAAGCGCGCGCTTGAACGCGATCAGTACCCACGTGACGAGCGTGCCGAGCACGAAGGCGTAGAAATACTTGTACCGATCTTTCGTTCCGTGCCACCGCCACTGATCGAAGAGCCCGAAAGCGGCGATGAGCGCGAACACGACGAGCGTGCGCGAGGCCGCCATGGACTCCGTAAGGGACCGGATGGACGTGGTCTTCCCGTACTTGAGCGAGAGAAAGAAAAGCCCCCCCGCGATGATGAGCGAGACGAGGATCGTCTGAAGATGCGGCAGAAAAGGATGCCGCCGCTCGATGCTCGCGAGCGACTCGCCCTCCACCGCGCCCACGTTCAAAGCTCCCGTCCAGATCCGGATGAGGATCAGGGCAGCGAGGACCGAGCCGACGATCAGGAGAAGCTGCATTGCAGTGGATATAATCCGATTATTATATCATACTCTCCCCGTGCCCGCACCATCCCTCGACTCCTTAGTCTCCCTCTGCAAACGCCGTGGTTTCATCTTCCCCGGATCGGAGATCTACGGAGGTCTCGCAAATACATGGGACTATGGCCCGCTGGGCGCGGAGCTGAAGAACCGCGTGAAACGTTTGTGGTGGGAGACCTTCATCCACAAGAGAGCAGATATGGTCGGGTTGGATTCTTCCATATTGATGAACCAGAAAGTTTGGGAGGCAAGCGGTCACGTTACGAACTTTGCTGATCCGCTTGTCGAATGCCGAAATTGCCACGGAAGATTCCGAGGGGACAAACTCCTGGAGCCCAGGATCGGTGTGGAGGCAGCCGCAATCCTCAAGCTGGATCAGGTGCAGAAGATGCTCCTGGCCGAGAAGATCGCTTGTCCGAATTGCGGAGCCAAGGATTGGACGGAAGCGAAGAAGTTCAACATGATGTTTAAGACACACCAGGGCGTCCTCGAGGACGAGGCAGCCCTCGTGTACCTGAGGCCGGAAACAGCCCAAGGCATCTTCGTCAACTTCAAAAACATCGTGGACACCATGCGCATGCGCTTACCTTTCGGCGTCGGGCAGATCGGCAAGGCGTTTCGTAATGAAATCACGCCGGGGAACTTCACCTTCCGCACGCGGGAATTCGAGCAGATGGAGATCGAATACTTCTTCGACCCCGAACGCACGGAGTGGAAGAAACTGTTTGAAGAGTGGAAGAAAATGAGTTGGTCCTTCATGACGGAAATGATCGGAATCGACGCGAAGAATCTCCGGCTGCGCGACCATGAGAAAGACGAGCTCTCGCACTATTCCAGGGGGACAACGGACATCGAGTACCAGTTCCCCTTCGGCTGGGGCGAGCTCGCCGCGGCCGTGGCATACCGGACCGACTTCGATCTGTCACAGCACGAAAAGGTCAGCGGACAGGATATGAACTATACCGACCCGGACGATCCGGGCCGAAAATTCATACCGCATGTGATGGAACCGTCATACGGAACCGACCGCATCGTCCTTGCGGCACTGCTCGACGCCTACACAGAAGAAAAACTGGAAAACAGCGAGACGCGCGTGGTGATGAAACTCAAGCCGGAGATCGCGCCAGTGGATGTCGCTATTCTGCCGCTAAGCAAGAAAGAAAACCTCATAAATAAGGCGCAAGAACTGTATAAAAAAGTTGTACAAGAAACAGACCTCGTTGTGGATTTCGATGTCACGGGCAGTATCGGCAAACGCTACCGGCGTCAGGACGAAATCGGCACGCCGAAGTGCATCACCGTGGATTTCGGCACCATCGGCGAGGATGAGAAACAGGGAGCGAAGGATACGGTGACGATCAGGGACAGAGACAGCCTGAAGCAGGAGAGGGTGCAGCTGGGAGAACTGTCCGATAAGCTGCGAAGAATCTGTTGATTGTTTAGTGATTACCCTTTGTTTGCCACTCATCGAATTTCAGTTGATTTATCAAATTTTCTTTATAGCGTAATTCAAGATATGCCCTGGCATTGGTCAACGCGCCTTGATGCGTTTTCCCTGACAGTCTTGCCGAGTCGTACAGCGCCTGAGCCTGAGCGCGCACTGTTTCGTCGCGCAGGATTCTTTCAGGTCCTCGAAACTGACCAACGCGTAATGCCTCAAGTTCGGGGCTTATTTTCGGCCCAAAGGCTGTTTCTTCCGGTTCCTCTGCCAGATCATCAACGGAGCCGGAAGGCTGAACCCCCTGAAGATCAGCTGCCTTCAGTTCCTCGGGGGAACAGCCGGCCCGATATACAGGCCTTCCTAGCTCGTCTCGATCGAGGATCTCGTCATCGTCATTTTCCGGCTCCGAAAGTTCCCCCCAATACGGATCGACAGTGGATTCTTCCTGCGCGACTGCGCGACTATAAAAATCATCATCGACCGGCGGCTCCTTCGATGTATCCAAGCCAAAAAATTGCGCACAGGATGGACGCGGAGCTCCGTTTCGCGAGTGTACAAGTTTCACAAATACCGCCAACCTGCCCTCAAGCAAAGATAAGACGGTCTTCTGGGAACGACCTTCTGCAAAAGCATCCAAGGCAGTCGGCAATAACCGAAGTCTTAGTTCGTCCTCAACATACTGCAATTCGGGAGGAATTTGCAGGTTACGAAGCAACGATCTGGCTTTCTGGGCCGCTTGTTTGATTTTTTCCGCAGATACCACCCGAGTTCCATAATCATCATCCATCAGCTCGTGGCTCTGCTCCAGAATCTCAAGCGCGCGGCGACCTATATCAGTCACAACAATATGAATTCCCGATTTATAATCTTCCCGGACTATTTCGACAAATCCCTGGTCTTTCAGCCAGGCGGCATGATTCATTATCGTATTTCTGTTTTTCCCGCTACGCGCTACCAACCCGCGTATCGATGTAGTGTCGCCCGCCGACGCGCAGAGATGCAATAATTCCGCATGTCTTTGTTTTAGCCCTCCGATTTTTTCCAATAGCTTATCTTCAGCATCATTATCTGCATTTCCCGATCTTGTATCGGGAATATCCTCAGGTACATGTTCTTCCATGAACATATGATTGCATAGAATGAGAAAGTGTCAACAAAAGTCAATTACTATCAGACGAATTTAGGAGACACGGTGACGATCAGGGATCGGGACAGCTTGAAGCAGGAGAGGGTGAAATTGAGCGAGCTTAAGCAAAGCCTTTGAGAGTATGCGTCGGTAAGAAACCTGATCTCGTTTTAGGTTCCGGCCTCCGCTTTGCCTTGCAGCATTGCGGAGGCCGGTTCCAGCTGAGAAACTTTCCACGAACACACTCGACTGTTCTACGCGGCCAGGTTATCCAGCGTGACGGCCGCGAAGCCCAGCCAACGGGCCACTTCGGGGATCAGGGCAACCATGTTGCCGGTCATCCCGCTGTTGTGGTGGTCGGCCGGGTTGTCCATCATGAACTGCTCTTGCCGGCGGATGTCCCCGACGTCCAGCCAGAAATGCATACCGATGGTCGCGGGACCTTCGGTCACCTTTCCGTTGAACGCCACGAACACCCAGTTCCCATACTCGTCCGGGCGAAGCTGGAGCAGCGTCATCGGCTCCCCGATCTCCGCCCACTTGCCGTCGAGTAGGCCGGCACAGCCGCTCGAAGTGGGGATAATCCAACCCTTGCCACACTGCGCGCAGCCGCCACCCCGGATCTTGCAGGGAGCGAACGGCCCGCAGTGCCAAAACATGACAGCGTTTGCCAACTGGTTCACGGTGGTCCAATCCGCGAAGAAGCTGACGAACTTCGTTGGATCCTCACCAACGACCATACCCTGCAGGATCGAGCAGGCCAGCGTCCCCGGTTTATCGGTTTCGCAAGCCGCGCTGATGCCATGCTGGAAGAAGAGGCCGTTGATGGCACAGACCATGAACCGCAGATCCTCGAGGATGTTCGGCCAGCAGTTCATGGTAACGCAGTTGAGCTGCCGGTCGACCAGGATCTGAAGGATCAGACCGAACCCGAGAGCGACCAGCTTCGGCGTGTCGGGGAACTGCTCCTCGACTTTGCTGAAGTCGATCCACTGCCGGACATAGGCCACCACCTCCTCAAGCCACTCGGGCGGTTTGGCCAGCCCGGCCCTCAGCATGTCGCGGAACTCGCCGCTATCCAGGGTATCGACGTACATGTCGAACTTGTTCTGGAAAACCGGCGCGCTCCACTGGATGGCGCTGAAGGTCTGCTGGTCATGCCCGACTTGCAGAAGCCGCACCGATCGCGCAGCTTTAACGCCGCCCGCTACCCGCAGCATGTCGTCGACGCCTTGGGCGAAGATCTTGCTATCGAGCGCCGATGACGGAATCCAGCCGGGGTTGATACCCATGTTGACGCGCGTTTGCTGCCGCGCGGGCAGGATGCCGCAGCCGTCATCCGTCTTCCTCGATCCATCCGGTCCGAACGGCAGGTCCGGGGGGACGAAGGTGTAGACCGGACACCCCGTTCCCCGGTTGGTCCACTTGGCGATGGTAGCCGTAGCCCACTCGTCGCCGTAGTTGACGCCGTTGACCAGTACCGCATTGACACCATCGGCGACGAACTTGCGAACCGTCGCCTCGGTTTCATCGAGCTGCCCGGCCCAAAGCGCCCCGTCGGGGACGATCGAGTCCGCGGTAACCAGCTCGATTTTCTTGTTGCCAACGAGGCAGGCTTTCAGCGCGCGGAATTGCCGCAAACCCGCCTCGACTTCGAATACCTTTCGCATCGTACCGACGACCCCCAGCTTAATCCGCGAAGGGGCCGCCTTTCTGATCTTTTGCAGCTTCGATGCCACAAAAGCTGACATGATCGTCATGATCAGGGTTCCTTTTGGTTAAACCAGATTCTTCTAGGGAACGCAGCTTTGAACCTTTAAGCTCCAATGCTTCAAGGTTCTGCTTTTATCTAATTTCTTGGTGGGACACCTCCTTTCTTAAAAAAATTGTTAGTGGTTAGTTGTTTCTCAGCTGTAATTCTGCCCATTTAAGAGCAGATTTCTTACAGATATCCGGTGATTTCAAAGATCGCCAAGACCGTCATCGGTTTTTTGGCCTGGTGCGTGATTGTCTTTCTGATTTCAATTTCTGTCAAAACTATTCCTAGCACTTTGTCAATCTCTCAAGGTACTGTGCATCCTCTTGCAAACCTCCTGATGCGCCTGTATAAATCCCCTGCCTCTTATCTACGTGGGGCATTCCGCTTTCGACCGATCGCCGCGGTCCTGGTCCCTTAGGACTCCTCCGCACACGCGCGAAAAGACGTCGAAGGTATGAACTAAGGATTACCACAACTGGCTTTATTCCAAGTTTTTCTTTCCTCCATTGTTCAATGGCTAAATTGCTAAATTGTTGCTGGCAACTACAAACGCTTATGTCATTTAAGCAATTTAACAATTTAACAATTTAACAATTTATTCCCATGCCCATCCCCTCCCTCAGAGACCTCCTCGCAGCCGCCTGCCACTTCGGCCACCGGAAAGAGAAGTGGAATCCGAAGATGAAACCCGCGCTCTTCGGCGTCCGCAAAGGCATCCACATTTTCGATCTGGAAAAGACGCATGAAGCGCTGGTCAAAACCTGCTCCGAGCTCAAGGCCCTGCAGAAATCCGGCAAGACCATCCTCTTCGTCTCCACGAAGCTCCAGAGTCTCGCTGCCATTGAAAAAGTCAGCACGGCGCTCGGCCAGCCGGTGGTCACGAAGAAGTGGGTCCCGGGGCTCCTCACGAACTGGACGACCATCAAGAACCGCATCCGCTACTATCTGGATCTGCAGCAGTCCTTCCGCACCGGCGAGGTGGAGAAGTACACGAAGAAAGAGCAAGTGGGACTCCGCAAAGAACTCACGAAACTGGACGCGGGCTTCTCAGGCGTTTCCTCCATGAAGGGCATTCCAGACGCCGTGTTCGTCGTGGACGCGGCCAGGGACCGCGTGGCGGTTCTGGAAGCCAAGAAGCTCGGTGTCCCGGTCTACGGCATCTGCGACTCCAACGCCGATCCGGACGACTTCAAGGTCTTCATCCCCGCCAATGATGACGCGGTGAAATCCATTGAATGCATCCTCAGCACCATTGAGTCGGAATTGGCTGATGCGAAACAGACAGTAGCTGGTAGCTAGTAGCTACTCATTCCCCCCCCTTCCCCCCATCCAGCCCATGTCCATCTCCACTTCCGATGTCGCCAAGCTCCGTGCCCGCACGGGTGTCGGAGTTCTGGACGCCAAGAACGCCCTCGAGGAAGCCAAGGGCAACGAGGAGCTCGCCATCGAAATTCTCCGCAAGAAGGGTATCGCGCAAGCCGTGAAGAAGGCCGCGCGCGCCCAGACACAGGGAGCCGTCTTCATCGCGAGCACAGATACGAAAGCCGCCCTCGTCCAGATACGGTGCGAGACGGACTTCGTGGCGAGGTCCGACGTTTTCCTGAAATTCGGGCAGGATCTCGCGGATGCGCTGCTCGAGAAAGGGAAAACCGGTTTCTCCGCCTACGCGAGCGAGAAAGTCCCAGCGGCGGTTCTGGAGCTCGGCGAGAACATCTCGGTGGGAGACGCCAGGGAAATGAGTGCGCCGGTCCTCGGCACCTATGTACACAGCAACCGCAAAATCGGCGTGATCGTCGGGCTTGAAGGCGGAACCAAAGAACAAGCCTGCGACACAGCGATGCACTCCGCCGCCATGAACCCGGCCTACCTCCGGTCCAGCGATGTCCCGCAGGAAGTCGTCCTGAAGGAGCGTGAAATCTGGAAAGAACAGCTCAGCAAAGAGAAGAAACCGCCGGAGATCCTCGAGAAGATCATGCTGGGCAAGGAGAGGAAGTTCAAGGAGGAGAACGCCCTCCTCACGCAGCCCTTCGTGAAGGATACGACGAAGACGGTGGAGAAGATGCTCGCCCCCGCCGTCCTGAAGGACTGTGTGCGCATTTCGTTTGCATAGTTGCATGCAGAAGCGGGCGTATGATGCCTGCCATGGGATGTTGTCTTTCGAGTTCCGGTAGGCAGAGGCCCGGATTCACTCTCCTCGAGCTCCTGATCGCCATCGCGATCCTCGGCATTCTTATGGGCATCGTCGCCGTGAAGCTCCGGCCCATGTTCCACATGGGGTTGACCTACGACGTTCGTCGCAAGAGCGACGCGCGTCAGTTGCGCTCCGCGCTGACACAGGCGCTGATCAGCGGCGTCCTTCCGCCGGCAAACATCGGCTACGGAGAGCAGAACGCCAAGTGGATTTGCCAGTACTCGAACAAAGGCCTGGCTTGCGTCAATCCTCCGGTTGAGGGAATCGATCTCTCCTTCCTGGTCCCGAAGTACCTCTCGGATATCCCGGTGGATCCGGCGACGACGGATCCCGCTCTTTCCGGCTACAAAATCTATAAGGACGGCGCGTTCTTCATCATCATCGCTCCGAATACGGGCACGTTCCCGAATGCGTCAAAGTAATTACTGGCCAAACAGGACCTTGATCTCCGAGTACGCAAGGGCCCGGTTGAAGTATCGGACGTCGTCGATTTTATCATCGAAGACTTGAGTGCCATAACTATAGTAACTATAGCCACCGATGAATAAGTTTACCGTTGTGTTGGTGGGAGCCGAAGCCGCCGCATCCTGCTGCAGGACACCATCGAGGTAGATCTTCGCCCTCGAACCGTCCCAAACAGCTGCCAGATGCCGCCATCCTGCACTATTGATATAGGCAGTACACACCACTGGAGAGTATGAATTGATCGTCAGGCATATCCGGTTAGAACCGTAATTAAACAGGGTCCAACCCTTTGCCGAGGTGTCCATCTTGGAAACAAAGCCGGAATCCGGCATGGAATTGTCCAAATATGCCCAGAGAACCACACTGAATCCTTCACCGATGGTGAAGTCGCTATGATTTGGCACCTGTACAAATCCGGTTCTATTGAAGAGAAGAGAGAAGGCATTACTGTAGTTCGTGGGAGGTGTCGAGGTGGCAACCCACGTGGGACCGCTCTGGATTGTCGCCGTATGACCGCGCCCGGTCGCGTCAGCTGCCGTATTGCCCATGCCCTCATCAAACTTCCAATACGCGAAAAGCGAGCTTGACGGAAAACCTTGCGCCGCAAGTGCCCTCGTCTCAGTGATGCCGAGGGAAATGCCGTAGAGACGGACATCGTCGATCTTCCCGTGGAAGTACGTCGGAGCCCCGATGCGGAACGTACCCGCATCAGCCACCGTTTTCCCTATACCCGGTACATCGTACTGGGAATCCAGCTCGCCATTGACGTATAAACGAAGCTTGGAACCGTCGTATGCCAGGGCGATGTGCGTCCACCGGCTCAGTGGAAGCTGGCTGAGTGAGGTCTTCGTAATAGTAGTGCTGCCGTTGCTGACGGCAAAGTCCACCAGCCCGTCGGAACGCAGATTCAGGAAGTATCCATTGTTCCCGGCGATTCGTGCGTTCCGCCACGAGTAAGGGTGGACCCATGCCGTGAGGCTGAAGGCGCCGAGGGAGTTGAAATCTGCATGGGCATCTACACTCATCTCATCGTTGGATCCGTCGAACTGCAGTGCGGAGCCGGAGAGACCCGGCGTCCATGTGGCGCCACTCCGGAGCGTGCCGTCGTGTCCCCTGCCCGAGGAGTCAGCCGCCGCCGTCCCGGCATTATCATTGAGCGCCCAGTATGCGATAAGGTTTGCGCTCGGACTCGACCCCGCGCTGCTGCTGGTTCCGACACCGCCGCTCGGCGTCGAGCCGAGGAGAGAGGCCAGCGCGTACACGTCCTCACCGTCGCTATAGAGCTTGTAGCCGGTTACCAGCGCTCCCGTCATAGCTGGATCGACGGGGATGACCTGGAGATACTTCGGGGCAAGACCGGAGAGATCCACGCCGCCTGCGCCAATCGTGCAATCCGTCCCCTTCACGGCTTCCTGGCAGATGTTCTTCGCGACCGTGGGTTTTCCGGTCGGCGTGCCGGGGGGGAGAGCCATATTGTCAAGAACGTACTGTGCCACACCGCTCTCGATGCTCTTAACCGCCGCCCGCCGCGCGAGATCGAACGCCTGTTGCTTGCGCGCGAACGGCTTCAATTTCAGGAAAACGAAGCTCATGAGTATGGCGAGTATCGCCATGATTATGAGCACCTCGAGGAGGGTGAACCCGCTTCGTTTCCGTGGACGTTTGACGCTCACAAGTGGGAATCGTACGTTTGCACACAGCTAAACGCAAGATCCACATCTCCCTCCTGACCATGGAACAACGCGGAAGTTTCTCGGCAAAGTTTCCCGGTAAAAAAATTGAATCCTCGCACGGAAGGTGGTATACTGTATCCTATGGCGAGGTACAAGCTCCTCATCGCGGAAGACGATACCGTCCTCCTGGACCTCTATCTCCGGAAATTCAACAAGGACGCCTACGAAGTGCTGACAGCGGTCAACGGTCAGGAAACGCTGGAAATCATCGCGAAGAATCTTCCCGATCTCCTGCTCCTGGACCTCAACATGCCGGTGCTCGACGGATTCGGGGTCCTCGAGAAACTGCCGAAGGAGCAACGGACGTTCCCCGTGATCATCCTCACGAACTTCGACGACCAGACCAACCGCGAACGCGGACAGAAGCTGGGAGTGGACGATTACTTCGTGAAGAAGGATATGACGATCAAGACGCTCGTAGAGATGGTAGACAAGCTGCTGAAGAAATAGGAATACACCGAAGACTGATTGACGGATCACATGATTCTTTGTCTTTGTTGTACAAAGGCCTAAAAAACGAAGTTCTTTTGTGCTATAATACTGAGATTTAAACACCCACACTCATGTACATCAAGGTTGTGAAACTCCGGATCTACCCTGCGGCAGTGATAGCGACGTCCCTCATTGGGACGTTCTTCTCCCCCGTCTATGCGGCGGACAAACCACACATTCAAGATTTTGTCGTAACGGCGTACTACTCGCCTCTGCCCGACCAGTGTTGCTACTTCCGCGGGAGCTACGGGGAAGATATTGCGTTCAACGGGGAGGGGAGGACCGGGGCGGACGGCACGGCGGTGTACCCGGGCATGGTCGCCGCGCCTCCCACGTATCCTTTCGGAACGGTCATCGAGCTAAAGGGGATCGGCGTCGGCACCGTGCACGATCGCGGGTCGCGCGTGGTGGAATGGGGCGACGATGTCCATCGGATTGATCTCTGGATGGGGTATGGCGAGGATGGCCTCGCACGCGCACTCGTGTGGGGTGTCCGTTCTGTACGGGGAACGGTGTATCCCCCGGATGCAGAAGGGGTTCCGGCTGAGCATTTCTCGCTCGGATCATTCCCTGCGGATCGCTCGTATCTCGCGCAGTTGTCCAAGACGGACGAGCTGACACTCCTGACGCTCGCGAAAGCCGGCGACCAGTCGTATGCCGCCCGGTTCCTCCAGACGATCCTCAAACGGGCCGGCTACTTCGATGATGCTGCGACGGGGACGTTCGGACCGGTGACGAAGAGTGCGCTCGGGCGGTTCCTCGCAGAGTACGGTTTGCCGGGGGACGGCACATCGGTCGAGAAACGCACCGCTGCGACGCTCACGGCTGCTGCGGCAATCACACAACAGTCCCTCCCCGATGTTCCACAGGATCTGGCGCGCGGGGCAGGGGGGTCCGATGTCCGTCAGGTGCAGAAATTACTCCGGTATCTGGGGTACTACCGCGGACGGACGGACGGCATTTTCGACCGCGACGTGCAGCACGCCATCCTGTCCTTCCAGTTGGAGAAAGGCGTGGTCAGGCAGGCGTTGGACAGCGGAGCAGGACGTATCGGGCCCGCGACGAAAGCGGCGATCCTGAAGGCATGGAAGGTCAAGCAGGCTTCCGCAAGGTCCAGGACACTGCTTGCGAAGATGCAGGTCGTTGCTTCCGTGGAGAAGGACATCGTGCCTTCCAGAGTGCTTTCGAAGGGCGACAGGGGAGCTCCGGTGACGGCGCTTCAGCGTCTGCTTCGGAAGAACGGGTACCTGAAAGACGGGGATATCACGGGACTCTTCGGTACGAGGACGGAACGCGGGATCATCGCCTATCAGAAGGAGAAGAAGATCGTTTCCTCGGCGCGTGACCGGGGCGCGGGTGTCTTCGGCCCCGCGACACGTCAGGCGTTGCTGTCCGATGTGGTAAATGCCCGGCTGAAGCAAATTCGATATGAGGGTATTTAGGTAGTTTTCACATAAAAGTTCATTGTAACCAATGCCTACGCAGGTCGGAGACCTGCTCCCATGTTGGAAAAATTCCTCCACCCAAGGGAGCGCCTCTCCGAGGCGCGTAATGCAGTTTTTTGATTCAAGATTTATGTGAACACTACCTAATAACAGTTAACAGTGAACCGTTACCTTGCTACAGTGCGCCGCGTGCGCATTCGCACTTCCGTCATCTTCCTGCTCCTCGCTGCACTCCTCCTGAGCACTCTGCCGCGTGCGCTCTCCGCTGCGGAGCAGGCTCTCGCGCGCCGCGAAGGATTCCTCCTGCTCTGGCGGAGCATCAACCGGCCCGCGGAGAAGGTATCCGGGAAACCGTTCATGGACGTCGGGCCCTTGGATGAGGGGTATGCGGAAATTGTCTATGCCAAGGCGCGTGGGATCCTCGACGATTCCGGGGAGCGTTTCCGGCCGTCCGATCCGCTGAAACCGCAGGATGCTCTCCTCTGGCTTTTTAGGACTCGGAGCAGTGAGCCCCTGGACGAAGAGGGGGGGAAGAAGATGATGGAATTGGCAGAATCCAAGGATCTCGCCACACTTGCCGGGAAGTACCGTCTCTCCGTCAATCTGGAAGCGAAGACGATGACCAGCGACGAACTCCTCGTCTTGATGCGCGATCTGGACTCTAAGCTCCTTTCGGAGGAACACGAGGTGAGTTTCTACGCGGAAAAATTCCACGGTGACGGGACAGCGTTCGGCGAGAAGTTCGACATGAACGCTCTCACCGCCGCACACCGCTCGTTCCCGTACAACACGCTTGTGCGGGTGACGAACAGCGGGAACGGAAAGAGTGTTGTGGTGCGGATCAACGACCGCGGCCCCTTCGTGCAGGGGCGCGACATGGACTTAAGCCTCGCCGCTTTCACGCAGATCGCCGACCGCGCGAAGGGGAAGATTTTCGCCCGGTTCGAGCGACTGGGAGACGTGAGCAGAGTCCGGCGATGTCGCGACGATCGTTTCCAGCGGCGCATCATCAAGGGGGTCATCCTGGAGCCGGGTATCCCGCATATGTTCCCGCTCGGCGGGACGCTCACGCTCTCATCCATGGTTCCTTTCGTCATCCGGGATGTGGTGTACCCGGACGGTACGAATGCCGGGATGCAGAAGTGGGTGGTGAAGGGGAAGACGTATGAGTTCGTACCGGGGATGGAAGGGATGTACCGTTTTCTCGTGGGGACGAAAACGGGCAGAGTCCGCGAGATGCGTATGGAGGTGGTGAGCTGCGGGGAAACGAACTAAAAAAACACCCCTCTCTCCTCTCGGAGAGCCGGAGTGTTGGGATTCCTTTTCTGTTTACTTCATTCTGCTGAGGGTTTTCTGCAGACGCTGGATGACTCTGAGGAGGCTCTTCTGCTTGGCGCCTTTCGCTTTGTCAGCCAACTTCTGAACCGCGTCAATGCGCTTCTGCAGGGTCTTCGCGCGTCCGGAAGTCGGAGCGGTCGTGGTGGTTGTGGGAGTGGTCACAGCGGGAGTGGTCGTAGTGGTAGTCGTTGTTGTGCTGCGCTTGCCTCCTCCACCGCCTCCTCCTCCACCGGATGTGGACGTGGTTCCCGGAGTCACCGTGGGAGAGTTCTCGAAGTTCCAACGCGAGTTGTTGCCGCTGTCCGTACAGTCCTGGCAGACCTGGTCAATCCCGCGGGTAGAGTAACTGTCCATGAGTGCGACCTTCGTGAGCGTAAGTGCCGCAACCGTCGTGAGATTCCATTGCTTCCCGGCGATGGAAGACTTGAGCGAGAGGAGGACGGTGTTCGTCGTCTGGCCGGCGACGATCGAGGCGCCGTTCATCGTGTACGTGTACCCCGGATAGAAGTACAGCGTGTCGGCGGAACTCACGAGCTTCTGGAAGTTCCGGAACGTCAGAGAGCCGGAGAGCGTTTGCGCGGTGCCGTTGAGCGTCATCGTCCCGCCGGTCATCGCGAAGGAGGCCAACGGTTTCACGGTGAGCGAGCCTGCGAGCGTGATGGTATTGGCTCCCTTCACCTGGGCGTTCGCGCTGTTTTTGAGTGAGATATTCCCCGCGACCGTCAGGGCCTGTGCCGGGGAGGTTCTGCTCAGATCCAGGACTCCGCCTGTAATCGTGACGTTCCCGGTGAGCGTGAGGCCGGAACCCGTCAGCTGAACCAGGCGGGAGGCGGAGCCGACGTCAGGGTTGTCGAGACCGAGGCTCGCGATGGTGGCAGTCACCCTGTTGGCGCCGATGAGGATCTCCTGCTGCCTGTTGCCGTCGAAGACGATGGTGCCCGTTGCGGTGAACTGCGGTCTCGAGCTGTTCGTGGAACGGATGGTCAAGCTGCCCGAGAGAACGAAGAGATTCTGGAGGCCGGTGACGATGCCGCCGGATTGTGTGTAGCTGCCGCTGGTCGAGAGCGGGTTGATGCCTCCGATGAGGCGCCCGCTTCCGACTTTGATGCCGGAGGTGCCGGCGAAGAGCGTGCCGCTTCCCATCACGAGCGAACCTGTCCAGCTGTTCGCGATGACCAGGCCGCCGACGCGCACATTGCTCCGGAGTGTGACGGTTGTGCCGCTTGCGTCGAGGACGGCGATGTCGGACATTCCAGGTACGGCAGCCGGGAGAACGCTCCCGGATCCTTTTGGTATCGCGGACCAGTTGGCTCTCCTCTCCCAGCGGTCATTCGTGCGACCGATGTAGTACAGCGTTGCCGCGGACGCCCGGGTGGCATA
>JBBAAJ010000016.1:0-19314 GCA_041658365.1 Candidatus Peribacteraceae bacterium
TCGTCACTTCGTGCCAAATCAAATAGACATACGTTTGAATGTACCCCTCCTTGAGTCGCTTGAGCAATTTCGGGGTATCTATGTGACGGATGCCGTCACTGCGGGGGGTGGATTCGCGGATTTCCGCAGCGTAATCACCATACACTCCCCGGACAGAAAAAGAGGTCGCCCCCGGAAGAGACTGCTGCTGGAGCTGTGAGTTGTCCTCAGCTGTTATTTCGGGCAATGCTTCTCCGCTACCGGGAGAGATATTCTGTTGTTCAACATCCTCATCGAGGTTCACTGCAGGCAAGGCATTATCACTCTGAGGAGAATAATCCGGCTGCGTTGCTGCTTCGTCGGCAGGAACAGCGACGGCAGGAATCCGCTGAAAATCCGTGTTGTTCGCTGCATGGATGGGCACAGCGAGAGAAGCCATTATCACGGCTGACAGAGCCGACCACATACAGATGCTCATGAAACAAGATCTGGATGCCGCCTGAAAAAAACGAAGTGGCATTGGGCGCATTTTAAAAAAGTTGTTTAACAAGAAGTAACCTTGTACTCCGTTAGATTCCTCTTGTCAAATGACGGCAGTTCAGCAGCAGGGCTGCGTAGTGCCTATCGCCCCCGCTCGTCCTTCGCTATCCTTCCCCCATGCAGCCCCTCTCTCCCCTCGACGGCCGTTACGCAGCCAGGGTGCATGCGCTGCGGCCCTTCTTCACCGAAGACGCCCTCATCCGCGCGCGCATCTTCGTCGAGGTCAGCTACTTCGGCGCGCTCGCGCAGGAGAAGGAGATCACGGAACTCAAAGCGCTCTCGGCGCGGCAGAAGAAAGCACTCCAGGAGATCGTGGATTCCTTCGACGAGAAAGAGGCGCAGAAAGTCCGCGAGATCGAGAAGGTGACGAATCACGACGTGAAGGCGGTCGAGTACTACCTTCGCCGCGCGCTCCAGAGGATCGGGGGCGCGAAGATGAAGACGGAGTTTCTCCACTTCGCGCTGACCAGCGAAGACGTGAACAACCTGGCGTACGGCATCCTGATCCAGGATGCGCTCCGGAGGGTTCTCCGGCCGGAATTGCAGGCGCTCATTGTGAATCTCCGATCCATCGCCGCGCCGAATATGCACCGAAGGATGCTGAGCCTCACCCACGGCCAGCCGGCGACGCCGACAACACTCGGCAAGGAAATCATGGTGTTCATCGAGCGCTTGGAGAAGCAGCGAGGCGCACTCAGCCGGTTCACCATGGACGGGAAATTCGGCGGGGCAGTCGGCAACTACTTCGCGCACCGTGCTGCGTACCCGGATGTGCATTGGGAGGCTTTCGGTCGCAAATTCATTCGCTCGCTCAAGCTGGAGCCGCTCAAATTTACGACGCAAATAAATCCCCACGACGACATCGCTGAGCTGTCGCACCTTTATGTCCGGATCAACACGATTTTGATCGATCTGGCGCGGGATATCTGGATGTACGTATCACGCGGGATTTTCAGGCAGCAAGTTACAAAATCCGAAGTCGGTTCTTCGACCATGCCGCACAAGATCAATCCCATCGATTTCGAGAACGCCGAGGGAAATTTGGGCATCAGTTCGGCTTTGTTCGATCATTTCGCTCTGAAGTTACCGATCAGCCGGCTGCAGCGCGATCTCAGTGATTCGACCGTCCAACGAAATCTCGGTATCGCCTTCGGTTATCATCTGCTTTCACTCGAATCTTTGAGAAAGGGCTTAAAGAAGCTGTCCGTCGACAAGGAATTTCTGAGTGAAGAGTTGCATGCGCATCCGGAAGTTTTGACTGAAGCCATACAGACGGTCATGCGCAAGAACGGAATGGCCGATGCCTATGAGCGCTTAAAAGCGCTTTCCCGTGGGAAACGCATAACATTTGAGGATCTCGAGGCGTTCATCAAGAAATTGGAAATCGATCGTGCGGACAAGGCGCGGCTCTTAAAGCTCATAGATTCGTTCTGAATACATAAAAGGGATCATAGCCAAATTGTGTGGAGAAAATAATTTTGTCCAAAAGTGATTCTTACATCCACCAGAGCGGGTATCTACCCGCGGTTGACGATAATGGCTTATTCTTGCCGACCGCAGGTAGATACCTGCTCCGTATCATTTATATTTTTCTTGTCTCACATGCTTGGATTAAAGTTTCTCCACACAATTTGGCATTGATCCCATAAAAGTCGCTCTGAGGACTTGACAAAGTACTAGGAGGATTGTCTATCAAGTAGAAAAGTGATAGAGTGCCTCTCATGCGACTTCGCGATATACATGATACAACTGTTCATCTGGGCGTTTCTTCATAGCGGCGTAGCGATATCGCTTCGCCGCCATTGGAATAACCTTCGAAAAAACATTCGTAGCGTTTTCATCGCGAAGCCGTATCACATTTCTGCCCTGCAGGGCAGAAATCCTATGGAAAACTTCAGTGGCGACCCCCCATTATGTCCGGCGGCAGCGGAGAACCCCATGACGATCATCGAGGGCCTCAAACAGGCCATCTGGAAACGGCGGCCGATTTTGGGCGAGATCATGCGGAAGCAGGGGAACAAGATGCTGCACCGGTACGCGCAGGATTTCCTGGATGTGAACCCCGCTCCCCATCTGGATGCGCGCAAGCCTCAGCTCTTCTCGCTCATCGGGGAGCTTGTTGCAGGGCGGTTGGGTCCGCACATTGCCGAGGGCGTGGTGCGGCAACTCCGGAGGAATGCGATGATCTCCACGGCCGACCACCACGCTTTCATCGACCATCCGTTCTGGGTGAATTCCAATCTCATCACCGGCATTCCCATATACGAGCTGCAGGATCCGGACATCCGGTACCTCATCGTTCTCTCGTTCTCGAGCGTTTCCGTGAACAACGCCTCCGGCTTCGCGCGCGGGATCCTCTTCAACGGCGGCACGAACGGATCGAGGAATCTCATCCGTCTCCCCATCCTTCCCGACAAGCTCAAGATGTCGGTCGTGTTCGGGACGCGGGCGTTCACGCGCGAGGATCTCGCGAAATCGGTCCATGAGCTCCGGAAGAAGCAGAAGAACGGGGAGATTGCTCCCGGGAAGACGGAGAGCGTCCGCGCGCTCCTCGAGGAGCATTTTGCCGCCGACGATATTCTCGGCGCGTCGCATCTCTGCTCGCAGATCTCGCGCATGAACTACCGTTTCTGGCCGAGGATCTTCCACCCTTCGACTGCGTCAGGAGAAGGGTGCCTTGCGAGGAGGCAAACCCCGGACCTCGTGTACTTCGACATCGAGACGCTCGTGAACCAGCTCCTCCTCCGCCATCACCTCGCGGACCGCGGATCGCTCCTCTTCCGTGTGCTGTTCGATCCGCAGTTCCTTCCGCTCGTCCGGAGGCACTTCGATAATCACGCGGGCGCGTTCTCCATCGAACACGGCTGGGGCACGTACATGTTCTGGGGGATCAACGAAAAGCTCCGACGCGTAGCGACGAGGCTCGAGAGCGGGAAGCTCAAGTTTCTGGATTCATCCATGGAGATCGACTGGGAACCGGAAGCGGTCGCAGAGGCGCTCAGACAGAAGCGGATTTTCCCGGGTATGCTGCTCTGCTATCTCACGGTTCCGCTCTACTACGGCATGAAGTGCCTCGGCGGTTTCTGCCAGGTGCATGACCTCACGGTGATCAAGGAGTCGTGGAGAAAACTTCTGGAGGAAGCAGGCGAGCGAAGCGAAGCGGAAGCTATTACCCCCGTCCAGACCAAAGAACTTGGCGGCGACGGCATGGTGCTCGCGTACCTCAAAACGCCGCGGGGCGAGCATGTTCCCTCCACGGGGATTGATATGGTGTTGAATGACGGCGATACGAGTTTCGAGAAATACGCGGCACGGAGCAGGCAGGTCACGCTCATGGAGATGATGCACCCCATGCTCCCGGAGATGTACACCGTGCTCTACTCGGAAGCGCAGCGCGATCCCAAGCTCCTCTCCCTCTCCCCGGAGAGGATCTTCTCTGTCACTGGCCTCAAACGGAAGCTGGTGGCCGAAATGCCGACGGTTGCCGCAATGGCGGAGCCGGCGCTTGTGGGGGGCACATAAAACACGGAGGTTGGTGCCCAGGAGAGGACTCGAACCTCCACGGGATTGCTCCCACTAGCCCCTCAAGCTAGCGCGTCTGCCATTTCGCCACCTGGGCAACTGATACATGAAAAGAGCGGCCAAAGCATAGCACAACTTCCCCCGCGGCCAACGTGTCTTGCCACGTGTGAAAGAATATTTACAACGAACGGATTATCACGAAGGGTAAAGCCGGATTTTCTCGCTGGGCGGTACATTTTGTTACGATGAAAAAAATTCTTCCCCATTTCACATGAGATTTTCTTCTGTGCGCATACTCTCCGCCCTCGTGGCTGCGGGAGCTTCTTTTGTATTGTTCGTCAGTGCCGCCGCCGCATTCGGTCCGACGACCGGCGGTCCGCCCGACACGCAACAGGGCGCGCCGCCCGACGCATACGTGGACCGTGGATTCGATCTCACGCTGAGCGGGGCCACCGTCAACACGGGCACGGTGCTGCTACGAAGGAACACAGGCAACACCATGGCGGGCGCCGCCTCGGGAACGAACCTCTGTACGAGGGTCAACATGTTCAACGGTCAGGCCGGCACGCAGATGGTTGCCTGCGAGCATGCGCAGCTGAGCACGGAAACGTGGTACACGGCGACGTTCACCACGGGCATCAAGACCGCGACGGGCATGGCGCTCGGGGCGGCCTACAGCTACCGCTTCCAGACCGGCAACTTCTCGGGCGGCGGCAATTTCATCCCTCCGGCGACGATCATGAACTACGTTCCGCGCGGGGGCGCCTCCTTCCCGATCAACGCCAAGATCCGCGTCTACTTCCGTCCGGGAGGCAGCTCTACCGGATCCACGATGGCAACCAACGGGACCGGTTCGGTCCTGTCGACGACGAATGTCCAGCTGTACGTGGACAGTAACGGCCAGCCGAGCGGTGGCAATCTCCTCGCCTGTGCTCTGGTCGGCGGCAATCCCGCAAGTCCGACGGACTGCAACATGGCTTGGCTCTCCACGACCAAAGAACTCGTGATCACGCCGGGGAAGAAGGCGCCGGCAGGGTCAGTAGGCACCACGGGTACCGCGATGGTGTCCGGGACGAAGTATCTCCTGAAGATCAAGGGCGGGTTCGGAGGTGTTTCCGTGAAGAACACCGACGGTTCGCCGCTCATGATGCCGTCGGGGGGAAATGAGATGATCATTCCGTTCGTCGCTGCAGCGACGGACTCGACGGGGCCGGATGTCTCGGGAACGTTCCCGCAGGCGAATGCGGTAGGTGTCGATCGTGCCGTGTACAACATCTCGGTCGGATTCACGGAGGCGGTGGATGCTGCGACCATCTCGTCGTCGACGGTCAAGCTGTATAGCAGTGGAACGAACGGCAACTGCGAAGCCGGCGTCGGCGACGACGTGCTCGTCACCGGAACGACGGCGGAATATAACGAGGAGGACGGCTCCGCGATCCTCTCTCCGAATGCGATTCTCGCATCTACCAAGAAGTACTGTGTCCTGGTCACAACGGGCATCAAGGACATTGCGGGGAACAGCTTCGACGGCGATACCTCGACGGGGGGAAACCAGAATGACGAGATCGCGTTCACCACCGGCGCCAACGTGAACGGACAGGGCACCGATACGACGAAGCCCACCATCGTCTCCGCGAGCGCGGATAACTTCACGATCTATGTGAGGCTGTCCGAACCACTCCGGTTCAATGCGGCCAAAAACGCCACGAAATCCTCGAGTACCGGTTCCTACGACGTCAATAACGTCAATAACTGGACGGTGGAGGCTCCGACAGGCCTCTCGGTGAATATGGCAGGAAAGACCATCGAGTATGTGCCGAGTGATTTGACACTCGAGATCGGGAACCTCATGCTGCCTCCCGGCCAGAGTTTCCGGGTGAAGGTGGCGACGAACACGGGGGCGGTGCGCATACAGGATCTCTCGGGGAACACGGTCGCGACGACGGGTTCCCCTCCGGGGAACGAAGCAACCGGGAGTGTCTCGAGCGCTATGGATTCGGGCGGGCCCGGACCGGGCGGGGATTTCAACTTCGGCGGAAACGGCCAGATACGGACGGAGGTGATGCCCGCGACGCCGCTCGCAGGAGCGACCGGCGTGTTCTACCGCGTGCAGGTCAATGCGTCGAAATCCATCGCTGCGGGTGGCAAATTCGTCCTGACGTTCCCCACGGGGTTTTCGTTCGGCGCCTCCTGTGCCACCGCTCCTTCGGTTCCGGAAAACAACGACGTCAACGGCCCGGCAGCGGGAGCCGTCACCATCGCCTCCATCGCCTGCAGCAATACCGCGCGAACGGTCACCGTGACGACGGCGGGTGCGGCGACGGGAACCGGCATGCTCGTCCGCTTCGTCGTTCAGGGCATCACCAACTCGCCGGTACCGAAGGACCCCTCCACAGCGGGCTACTCCGTGCAGGTGGATACCAAGAACGGGAACGGCGCGCTCCTCGAGACGCGCACCTCGATGCCGTTCTTCCTCATGCAGGGAGGCTCCCAGAGCATTGCCGGCACGGTGTTCAAGGACAACGGAGTCGGAGGGGGAACAGCGAACAACGGTGTGAAGGACGGCGGTGAGCCGGGGGTGAAGAATCTGAAGATTTGCATCCAGGGGTTCCAGGGTTTCTCCTGCGCAACGACGAACACCATCGGCGCATATTCGGGGAGCTCACTCTCCAATGGCCACTACCGCGTCCTCTTCGCGATGGATAATTCTTCGGGGAGCTTCATCGCACAGACTTCCCAGCAGGATGTGGATTTGGCAGGCGGGCAGAACAAGACGAACATCAACTTCCCGCTCTCGGTATCCGATGCGAATATCACTGTGTCGCTCTCCGGTATTCCGGCGAGCACGAATCTCGATGTCTTCGCCTTCAAGCAGATGGGGCAGGGATCGCCGATCGTGCGCACGGTTTCCTACGGCGGGGCGACAGCCTCCATTTCGATCCCGGTACCGAATGGGACGTACATGGTCGGAGTCGGGCCGGAGATGAACAAGGATCCGCAGGCGGGCGGGAACACCATGCCGGTCTTCACTTTCCTGCCGCCGCAGCCGCAGCCCGTGACGGTGTCCGGAAGCAATGCGAGTGTGAGCATCGCACTCCAGAGCGCGAGTAACACCATCAAAGCGCGCGTGATCACGGCGGCGGGTGCGGGGATCACCAACGCTTTCGTCGGAGCCCGCCCGCAGAGCGGGTCTGCGCAGGGGGTCGGCGGCGACAGCGTCGCGCAGTCGGCGAGCGGCGGTACCGTCTCCATCCCCGTCACGACGGGGAATTACGCGGTGATGGCATTCCTCCCCGGCTCCAGCGCTTCCTCGCCCGTTTCCGTGGAGGTGCGAGCCAACGTCAGCAACACGGATGGCAACCTCGATGCGGACGTCTACATGAACGGCGCGCTCGTCACGGCGGCCAATCCCCTGAATCTCACGGTGTCGCAGGGCGGCCTCTCGATCTCCGGCAAGGTGCTGGACGAGAACAGTAATCCCATTTCCTACGCGAATGTCCGCGCGGAACTCCTCGATGGCAGCGGGAATTTCGCCGGCCGCTTCATGGAAGCTCCGACCAGCTCGGCGGGATCCTACACGATCTACGTGGATGCCGGGACATGGAGGGTGAATTCCTTCGCGCCGGGCTACGGGGAAGTCGGCTCTCAGACGGTGACGGTCACCACGGCGAACGCCACGCTTAACCTGCAGGCGGCGACCGCGGACTACGGGACGATCTCGGGAACGCTCAAGCAGAACGGCGTCGGGGTAGCCGGAGCGTTCATCAACGGCTACGGGACCAGCGGGGGCAATCATGTCGTCACGGGATCCGGCGGCGTCTACTCCATGAAAGTCCGCGCGGGGACGTACACGATCGAAGGGTTTGTTCCTGGCACAGGACCGACGACGAGGCTCACGAGCATCGCCGTCGCCGCAGGGCAGAGTGTGACGGGCAAGAATCTCACGCTCGCTCAGGCGGGGACGATCGCCGTCACGATCACGGGGATGACGGACGCCTTCGTGGAGGTGCGGGACAGTAGCGGGCAGGGGAACGGGACCAGCAGCAACACGGCGGGGGTGTACACACTCACCGTTCCTGCGGGAACCTACACGGTCCGTGCGGGGAGCCCGCGGCTCGGGAGGATCGGCGAGCAGTCATCGGTGGCGGTCACGGGCGGGAGCCAGGCGAGCGTGACGCTCACTCCGCTGCCGACCTACGCCATCTCCGGACAGGTGTCGTCGAGTTCCACCTCCTGCGTGAGCGGCGTGGGAATGGGCTTCGCGGATTCGAACCACGGCCGCACTGTCATGGCGGTGACCTCGGCGACGGGTACCTTCACGGTGAGTCTTCCCAACGGCACGTTCCGCATGCTCGCGGGGAAACCGGGATGCATTGATAACGATACGCCCGCCACCGTCGTGGTGAATGGCGCGGCGCTGACCGGAGCCAACCGCACGCTCGAAGGCACGACCCAGACCATCACGGGCAACGTGACGCTCGATGGCACGCCCATCACGTTCGGAGCGAAGGTCGTGGGGCAGAACGCGGCGGGCAAGTATGTCTTTGCCGACGTGACGAACGGCGCCTACACGCTCAATGTCACGAGCGGGACATGGGCCGTCGCGGCGCGCGCGGACGGATACGCCTCGTCCAGCATCAGTGTCGCGGCGGGGGGAACGATGAACCTGCCCCTCTCGGCGCTCTCCGGCTACACGCGTCAGTCGCCGGGAACGAGCCAGATGACGCCGACGGCCGGCGGGAGAGTGAAGAACTCCAACATCGGGGCGAATTTTGCCGTCGACATGCCGGCATCGGCCCTGTCGAGCACCGATACGAACGCAGCGACCATCACGACGCAGCAGACGAGCGAATTCGTTCCGCAGACGAACGCCGTCCAGATCATCGGGAATTCCGCGATAGAGATCACGCCGACGGACTCGAACGGCAACAGCATCTCCACGCTGAACTCGAACGCGACGATCCAGATTCCCTATACGGCGGCCGATGTGACCGCCGCGGGAACGACGGAGGACAAGATCGCGATCTACACGTGGAACGACTCGACCCAGCAGTACGATCCGCTCTCGACGTCGGTGGACACCACGAACAAGATTCTCATGGCTTCCACTTCCCACTTCTCCACCTTCGCGGTCGGCGCAGCACGGAGCAGCGGGACATCCAGCGCCTCGTCAACCTCATCAACGTCCGGCACGACCGGCGGGAGGGGTGGCGGCGGTGGAGGCAGGGGGCGACGCTCGGTGGCGCTGACGGAAACTGCTCCAGCCGTCACGAGAGCGGTGCCGATACCCGCGCCGATGAATCGTGTGCTGGTGATCCTGACGCAGCCGCAATTAAAGAGTATCCGCGGGTTCCTCTCGCAGAACATCGGTGGACGGAATGTGCTCTTCAGGGACGTGCCGACCTCGCAGTGGTTCGCTGCCTCCGTTGCGACGGTGCTCAAGGCGGGCATCGCCGCGGGCTACCGCGACACACAGGGGAATCTCACCGGCGAGTACGGACCCGGTAACAACGTGACGTACGCCGAGATCGCGAAAATGGCTCTGGGAGCGGCGGGCTACTCGCCCTCTCCCGCGGACATACCGGGCAACCCTTCCGCGCGCAACCATTGGTCCTCCGGTTACATCGCTCTCACAGAAGGGCTCGGTGCCGTCGTCTACCGGGGGCAGCCGGTCGTTGATGAGTTCGCGAGCCGCGGCGCGGTGATGCAGACGCTCGTGGACATCCTGAAGGTTACGGATACGACCGTTGTCGTTGCGGAGCAGCCTAAGGCCGTGACCGGAACGGGAACGGTGACGAGTGGCTCAGGAACGCTCACGACCGGCAGCGGTACCGTGCAGACCGGCACGGGTGCGGCTGCGACCGGCTCCGGTGCGCTCAAGACGGGTACCGGCGCACTGGTGACGAGCACGACGGTGACACCACCGTCGAAGGAGGTGACGTTCACGGATCTCCAGAGTTCGCACCCCCATGCCAAGGCCATCCTCCTCCTCGCGAAACTGGGTGTGATCAGTGGCGACACCGACCGCAAGGGAGTGCCTACCGGCAAAGTACGGCCGAATGCTCCGGTGAACCGCGCGGAGGTCGCGAAAATTTTCTCGAAACTCATCGAGCTCAAGTACATCAAGTGACGTGAAAGATTTCTGGAGGGAAGACGGAGTGCCCAAAGCACCCCGTCTTCTCCATATTCATTCAGTCTTACTTCGCGACGAATGCCGTAGCCCCCAACCAGGCTAGGTCGAACACCGCGCGCATGGTTTGCGCGAACGTGCCGCTCTCGACCAAAAGCCCGAGGAGCTCGTCGCGATTGAGGGAGACGATGCCGACTGTGTTGCCGAAGATCAGAATCTCATTCTGGAACGGGAACTGCTCCTTGTTCACAAGGAGAATCTCGATGAGGTTCGGATCATAATTCTTCGGCAGGAACGGATCAATCACGTGGACGCTGTCAACCGTGTTCGGCGAAAGGTACCGCGTTTTGATGCCCTTTCTCAGCCGCGTATATGTGTATTTCTTGAAAAATTCCGGGAAGAACTCCGTGACGTTCTTGAGGTTCGTGTAGCCGAGGATCTCCTTCTTTGCAGAGAGCGATTCGGTGAACACGCGCTCCACGCCATCCTTTCCTTCGTAGAATCGTATCTTCGGCTTGAAGCCGGACGTGCGGACGAGGGATTTGAGTTCCGGGAGCATGCCCTTGGTCAGATTGACCCGTTCCTCGGCGAGCTTCAGGAGTTGCTCCGGTTGCTCGGGAGCAAAGCACTTTATGCCGCCTTTGTCATATTGGCTTAAGAGCCTTTTCCTCTGGAGGTTCCCGAGCGTGTGGTAACAGCCGACACGCTCGACTCCCGCTTTCTTGGCGATCACCGATACGGGTCCGCCGTTTATTTCCAGACAGGCGAGATACACTCTCGCCTCTTCATCAGTCAGGCCGAGCTTGGTTAAGTCAGTAAGCATTTTTTCCTTCCGCAGCCGGGACATCGTGTCCCGGTTGTTAGTATCATATCTCTTTTGTAAAAAAATTTCTACAGAAGATTTATATTAAAGAATGGCTTCAATAAAACAAAATTAAATAGTTGCAAAAAATACTGTTGGACAGATTTGACGAACCATAGGACAATATGTCTCGGCAAAATATATATGGTGGATTCTTATCCTTACCATATTTTCTTATGTCTTCAATATGCCGCCAATGCTCCTCGGCCTTCGAGATCACTCCCGAGGATCAGGTGTTCTACCGCGAGATGGAAGTGCCGTCCCCGACGCACTGTTACTTCTGTCGTATGATCAGGAGATTTTCCGGTCGCAACGAGCGTTTCCTCTATCACCGCAAGTGCGATTTCACCGGCAGACAGATCATCTCGGCATCCTCGCCCGATAAACCGTTCCCGGTCTACAGCATCGACGCGTGGTGGAGTGATCAATGGGATCCGCTCCACTTCGGTCGTCCCTACGATTTCCACCGCCCGTTCTTCGACCAGTTCGTGGAACTTCGGAACAGCGTTCCCCGTCTCGCGCTCCAGCAGCAGCAGCCGATGGAAAACAGTGAGTACTGTCACTGCGCCAGCCGGTGCAAGAATTGCTATCTCCTCTTCGCGAGCAATCGCAATGAAGACTGCGCGTATGGGTCCTGGGTGAATGACTGCCGCAGTTGCATCGATAACCTGAACATCGAAGGGTGCGAGCTCTGCTATGAGTGCGTGGGATGCCGTGATTCCTATAACCTGAAGTGGAGCAGGGATTGTTCCAATTGCAGGGACTCGGTGTTCCTGCGCAGTTGCTCCGGCTGCTCCCACTGTTTCGGCGGCAGCAACCTCGTGAACAAGCAGTACGTCGTCTTCAACGAGCAGAAGACGAAGGAGCAGTATGCATCCTTCCTGCGGGAGATTTCCACGGGGAAGTACACGACCGTTTCACAGATCAAGGAGAAGGTCGACGAGGTCCTTCACGATCTCATCGCCAAGGAGTACCACGGGATGAACATTGAACACTCCCTCGGAGACTACTTGCGCAACTGCAGGAATGTTCACATGGGATTCGAGTGCGATCATTGCGAGGATCTGCGGTACTGCATGTGCCTCAATGATGCGAAGAACTGCATGGATTACAGCTACTGGGGCGTTCACGCCGAACGCATCTACGAGAGCATGGCATGCGGGTATGACCTGAACTTCCTGCGCTTCTGCAACATCTGTTGGTCGAACTGTTCCGATCTCACGTACTGTGACCACTGCTTCTCGAGCCAGCACTGCTTCGGGTGCGTGGGATTGAAGAAACAGTCCTACTGCATCCTCAACAAGCATTATTCCAAGGAGCAGTATGAAACGCTCGTACCGAAAATTATTGCTCATATGAGAAAAACAGGTGAATGGGGCGAGTTCTTTCCGGTGTCCTCTGCAGTGTTCGCTTACAACGAATCCCTCTCACAGGTGTACGCGCCCCTTTCCGAGCAGGAAGCGAAGAAGTGTGGGTTTAAGTGGTATCGGGAGGAGGCGAAAAAGGACAGTTACCTTGGTCCGGCAGTGGACATAGCCGATGACATCCACTCTGTTCCCGATGACATTCAGCAGCTGATTCTCCGCTGCTCCGTCACCGGCAAGCCCTACAAGATCAATGCGCAAGAACTCACGTTCTATCGTCAGATGGATGTTCCCATCCCGAGGAAATGTCCCGATCAGCGCCAACAGGAGCGTCTGCTACTTCGTACCCCCCGCAAGCTTTGGAACCGCGCCTGTGCCAATTGCCAAAAGCCGATTGCCACAAGCTATTCCCCCGACCGCTCCGAGATCGTCTACTGCGAGCGTTGTTATCTCGAAACTGTCTACTGACAGACCTGCCTCATCATTTTTCATTTTTCATTTTCCATTTTCAATTTCTGCCCATGCCCACCGCCTTCTTCAGCTTCGGAACTTGCACGACTTCGATATCGTCGAGACGCGCGTCGATGTTGGAAATTTGGTTCGAAAGCACGGCTTCGACCCGTCGAATTTCGTTCTTTACTTCCCGGATATCGCCCTTGAGTTCCGTTCGCACGCCGCTGATCTCCGTGCGGAGCCGCTCTTCCATCCCGCGCATGTGCTCCAGGATGGTCTTGAGCGTGATGTCATCGTTCTTAGGACTCATAGAGGCCGATTGTAGTACCTTTTATCCCTTGTACAACTTGACATGACAAGCGCCTGCCGCCAATGCTCATCGGCCTTCGAAATCACGCAGGAGGATCTGAAGTTCTACGACGACGTGTCGCCGGTGATCTGCGGGAAGAAGCATGCCCTCCCGCCGCCGCAGCTCTGTCCGGATTGCCGCTTCCAGCGCCGCCTGTCTTTCCGCAACGAGCGTTTCCTCTACCACCGGAAATCCGATCTCACGGGCAAGCAGATCGTCTCCATGTATGCTCCGGACAAGCCCTACAAGGTCTACGACCAGGATGAATTTTGGAGCGACCAGTGGGACGAGTGCTCGTACGGCCGGGATTTCGATTTCAGCAAAACATTCACCGAACAATTCGCTTCACTCGGACGCGATGCTCCCCACCAGGCGCTCTTCACCTCGAACGTGGAGAACAGCTACTACACCAACCACACGCTCAACATGCGCAATTGCTACCTTCTCTTCGGCGGAGGCGACAGCCAGGACTGCATGTTCGGCCGTTTTATTATCTACTCGCAGGACACGCTCGACGGCCTCTCGCTCTACTCGTGTCGATGGTGCTACGAGGGGATTGCATCGCAGGATTGCTACCACTGTCTTCATTTCCAAAATTGCCGGAACTGCAGCGACTGCCTGATGGTCGAGGACTGCCAAGGCTGCAAGAACTGCTGCCTGTGCTTCGGGCTCAAGGGACAGGAATACTGCATCCTCAACGAGCGTCTGGGGAAAGAGGAGTACGAAAAACGCATGGCGGAGCTCAGGCCTCTGACACCGGAGAAAATTCAGTCGCTGCGCGCGCGACTTACCGAGCTCAAGATGCGCCTCCCGCACCGGCAGTCGCACATCTTCGGGAGCGAAGATTGCACGGGCGACATGATTTTCAATTCCAAGAATTGCAAGTATTCGTTCGATGCGACGGACTGCGAGGACTGCAAATACCTCTGCTACACGCCGAAGGGCATCCATAGTTACGACTGTACCTACAACGCGCCCGTCGGTGTCCGCTGGGTCTGCGAGGCCGGGTCCACCGTGGGAATGGAGAATGCCTTCTCCACGTTTCTCTGCTGGTACGGCGACAACAATTACTACTCGCGGGAATGCCACAGCTGCTCCAATATTTTCGGCTGCATCAGTATGCGCAAGAAGAAGTACTGCATCCTCAATAAGCAGTACACGCAGGAGGCATACGAGGAACTGGTGCCGAGGATTATCGAGCATATGCGGAAGGATGGGAATGGCGGTGCCATGAACCGTGGCGAAGCCTCTGGTTCATGGGGCGAACACTTCCATCAGTCACTTTCCTACATGGGTTACAACGAGACCGTGGCCCAGGAACAGGTTCCACTCACGCAGCAGGAAGCACAAAAGAAGGGATGGAGCTGGTACTTTGGTCAGGAGAAAAAAGACGCGTACCTGGGTCCGGAGGTGAAGGTACCGGCGGTCATCGGCGAAATTCCCGAAACGATCTGCGATCAGATTCTCCGCTGCGAGGTCACCGGCAAGCCCTTCAAGATCATTCCGCAGGAGCTCAAGTTCTATCGTGACATGGGCATCCCGCTCCCGCGGCGCTGCTTCGACCAGCGTCATCTGGACCGCGTGGCACTCCGTAGCTCCCGCAAGCTCTGGAAGCGCAATTGTATGAAGTGTCAGAAGGGAATTGAGACGACGTACCAGCCTTCGCGGCCAGAGATTGTTTATTGTGAAAATTGCTATCTCAAAGAAGTCTACTAAGCAATTTTCACCCCGAGCATAGTCGAGGGGCGAGCAGTGCTATCTTGCAGAAGTCTACTAGGCGGCCAAATCCTCACTCCCAAGGCCTATCCTTCGGTTGTAAAAGCACTTGTTTTTCTTGCGGAGAAGACCTATAATAGTACCATATTTGGTACCGAATTACCTCTTTTATGCATACTATCACTCTCCAGGACCTTAAATCCCGCGGCGCCAACGCCATCCCCGAGGGGAAGGTGGTGTACCTCATCGTGAACTCCAAGGTGAAGGCCGCCATCGTGCCGCCCGAACAAATGGAGATGCTCATTGAGGCATTCGAGGAATTGGAGGACATCCGGGCGATCGAGGAGCGCAAGAACGAACCCCTTCTCAGTTGGGATGAGGTGTTTCCGAAGCGCAAGAAATGAGGTACAGAGTCACATTTCGCACGTCTGTGAAGAAAGATATGTGGCGGGTTTCTCCTGCTATGATTCCAAGAATCGAGTTTGCAATACGTGCGTTGAGCGACGATCCTCATCCGTTGGGAAGCTTGAAATTGCACACTGCAGAGGGGAATTATTACCGTATCCGGGTAGGCGCATATCGCGTCGTCTTCGAGGTGGCGCACGAAATCCGTATCGTCACGATCTTCCGGGTGGGCCATAGGAAAGATGTGTACAGGAATCTGTGATATACCGGGGACAATCTCGCCCGGTGAGGCCGAAAGGCCCGTCGGGATATTTTCCGGTGCTATAGTGTGGGTCCTTGCAGAAAACCTGCCCCCTCACCGGCAAAACGTTCTCTGTGAGTGTTGCGGAAATGGCGCTTCGCAGGAAGCTTGGCATAGAAGGAGAACCGGAATTCCATCCTGTTTTTCGGTTCCAGCTCCTCGGCGCCTTCTGGCAGCACTGGAATTTATTCAAAAGAAAATGTGATAAAACTGGCAAGTCCATCATCTCTGTTTTTTCCGAAGATTGTCCCTACCCCGTCTGGCACAAGGACGAGTGGATCAAGCACTCCGATCCTCCGGGAGCCGATTTCGATCCGTCACAGCCGGTATTCGACCAGATGTGGGAATTTTTCCGCCGGTCTCCCATCGCCCACAACGTTGGCGCCGGCAACGAGAACTGCGAGTACACGGATGACTGGTGGTATTGCAAGAACTGCTACCTGAGCCATTCGGGGTACCTGTGCGAAGATCTGCGGTACACCTACCGCGTGATCCGCATGCGCAACTCCCAGTTTTGCGTCTTTTCCTTCGATAGCGAACTCTGCGTTGATCTTATCAACTCCCACAAATGCTTCCGCTCCGTGTATCTATACAACTGCTGGGATTGCTCGGAATCTGCATTTCTCTATGACTGCCGCAACTGTTCACGCTGTCTTTTCTGCTCCAATCTTCGGAACAAATCGTACTGCATCGGGAATCAGCAACTGACGAAGGAGGAATACGAAAAAAGGGTGAAGGAATGGGATTTTCGATCGCGCAAAATCTACGAGGCAGCTAAAAAAAGTTTCATGAGAATGCTTCTCGAGCAAAGCTGGCACCGGGCGCTCTTCCTTGACCGCTGCGAGAACTCCACCGGCAATTATCTGGATGAATGCAAGAACTGTGAGAATTGCTTCTTCCTCACGACGGGGGCCGAAGATGCCATCAATGTGTTGCGTGGAGGGGATGCCAATCGCGATCTATTGGATTGTGTGAGTCCGTACGGCCATACGGAACTCGTCTATTACTCATCCATCCCGCAAGACCATTGCTATGCCATCTCCTGCTGTGCCGATTTGGTGCAGTGCAAATACATGGAATACTCCGCCCATTGTTTCCAATGCCAACACTGCTTTGGATGCTGCGGCCTGGTCGGGAAGAAATACCATATTTTCAACAAGCCGTATGAGCCGGAGGAATACGAACGCCGGAAGATGGAGATCATCGCTGCGATGAAACGCAGTGGTGAGTATGGGCGGTTCTTTCCAGGATACTTCGCAGCGAATCCTTATGAGGAGAGCTTGTCGGGCTTCTACTGGCCGATGACGGAGGAAGAAGGGAAGAGATTGGGGTTCCGGATGCGTGAGCGTGAAGAGGAACGTGCAGTGGAATCGCTCGATGCATCCGAGGTGCCGGATCGATGTGATGGAGCTGGGGACGATCTAACGCAGAAAATTTTCTGGGACAAAGTCGCGAAGCGTCCGTTCCGGATCGCAGCAGCGGACATCACTTTCGCCCAGAACCTCGGCGTTCCGCTGCCTTTTACTTACTACATGCGTCGTATTCAGGACAACTTTCGCCTCATTCTGTTCAATGGCGAGCTCCGGTCGCTTCCTTGCGGCAAGTGCCGGAAAGAAACAAAAACGAGCTGGACCGAAGAGTACGACAGGAGGATTTTGTGCGAATCGTGCTATCTGGCTGAAGTTTACTGAGACATCCCCATCGCCGCTTCCAGCTTCGTCACGCGCTTGGGGAGCTGCTCGATCTCGATTGCGTCGAGACGTTTGTCGATGTTGTCGATTTGTATGCCGGTTTGTGCGAAACCGCGGTCTACTTTGTGCTCGAGATTTTTCATATCGATTTGTATGCCCTCGATCTTTTCCATGAGGCGCTGCTCCATTCCTTGCATGTGCTGCAGCAGCGTCTGCATGGTGATGTCGTCATTCTGTGCCATAAGGATCGGATGGTACTCTTTCGGGCGATCCCGTGGCAAGATGGCGGCAATGCAGAAGATGTGCCAAAACTCATGGTGCAGTCAGCCCTTCGAAATCACGGAGGGAAACCTCTCGCTCTTAGGTGCGCTCTCGCCGGTCATCGGCGGGAAGAAGCAGGCGATTCCTCCGCCGACCCTCTGCCCGGATTGCCGCCAGCAGCGTCGCCTCCTCTGGCGCAATGAGCGCACGCTCTACCGCCGCAGCTGCGATCTCTGCCGGAAATCCATCATTTCCATGTACCCCGCAGACGCGCCATTTCCGGTCTACTGCCCGGACTGCTGGTGGTCGGATCGGTGGGATCCGCTTTCCTTCGGACGGTCATTCGACTTCTCGCGCCCGTTCTTCGGGCAATTTAAGGAGTTGCAGATCCAGGTTCCGCGCATGTCGCTCAATGTCGTCTCGAACGAGAACTCCGAGTACGTGAACCTCGGAGGGTACAACAAGAATTGCTATCTGGTCTTCGCGGTGGAGTACAACGAGGATTGCCTCTACGGGACCCAGATCATCAAGTCGGTGGGATGCGTAGATACCCTCGATTGTTTCGAATCGCGGTACTGCTACGAAGCGACGGATATCGAGAAGTGCCACGCCGTCTTCTTTTCGAGAGATGCAAGCAACTGCTCCGAGAGTTTCTTCCTCTCGGATTGCAAGGGGTGCTCGGAGTGTCTCTTCTGTATGAATCTGCGCAACAAGCGGCATCACGTGCGAAACTCGGCAGTCTCGCCCGGGGAGTACGAGCGGGAGAAGTCTCTCTTGATCGAACGCCTCAATCGGGGGGAATTCCCGGCTCTCCGGGATGAATTCGCCGCTCTGGAGAGGCGGAGTATCCGCCGCTCTGCGTCACTGGTGAATTGTGAGAATGTGACGGGCGATTACCTGAAGAATTCCCACAACCTCCATCACTGTTTCGATGTTTCCTACGGCGAGGACAGCGCCTACGTCTACACCGGGTTCAAGGTGAAGGATCTCATGGACGTCTGTCACGTGACCGAAGGCGAGCTTTCGTACGAAGCGCTCAGCGTGGGCTACAGTTCCTACGGCGCGCTCTTCACCCACGCTTCGTGGAGCGGCAGGAACCTCCTCTACTGCGATATCGCACAGTCGTGCTCGGATCTCTTCGGTTGTGCGGGGATGAAGCCGAACCATCGCCACTGCATTCTGAACAAACAGTATTCGAAGGAAGACTACGAGGAGCTTGCTTTGAAGATCATCGCACATATGCGGGCCTCTGGGGAATTCGGTGAATTCTTCCCTGCCTCGGTCGCTCCCTTCGCCTACAACGAAACGACGGCACAGCTGTATTTCCCGCTTTCAGCGGAGGAAGCACGTGCGCGGAAATTCGGTTGGAGGGAGGAGAGAGAAGAGTCGCTCAACGTGACCAAGACCATCCCGGCAGACAAGCTCCCTGCTGCCATTGCGGATGTTCCTGACGATATGCTCAACTGGGCAATCACCTGCGAAGCGACTGGCCGCCCGTTCAAGGTGGTGAAACAGGAGCTTCAGTTCTACCGGGAGCACCGGCTTCCCGTTCCGCATATTCACCCCGATGAACGTCACCGCCGGCGTATGGCTCTCCGGAACCCCCGCAAGCTCTGGAACCGCGAGTGCGCCAAGTGCCATGGATCGATTTCCACGAGCTACTCACCCGGACGGCCCGAGATTGTATATTGTGAAGAGTGTTACATGAAGGAGGTGTATTGATTTACTTCAACCGTAAACC
>JBBAAJ010000017.1:0-19117 GCA_041658365.1 Candidatus Peribacteraceae bacterium
TGCTCCCCTCTCGCTCTCCGTTCTCGTCGCACGCAAGGAGGATTCCGGTTACACCTCCATCACCAACAAATCGGACAAGGCGATTCGTGTGAGTACGCCCGCTGCGTGGTCCCGCCTCGAGGTGACCGGCGCCCCGCTCTCCGCGATCACGCAGGAGATCCCGGTCTTCGGCTTCACGCGTTGGACTCTCCCGGCACGTGCCGGCATCCGCTTCATGGTTCCCTCTCTGCCGGGCGCCCTGTTCTTCGACAGTCCCTCGGCTTCCACCGCCGCCGTGGAAGTCCAGTCCATCGACCTCACCACCTCGCAGGTCACGAGCAGAGTGGTGCTTGTGCAGAAGCGTGCGCTGGTGAACCTCTGGGGAAATGAAGAATGATTGCAGTTTCTTTCTTGTCTAAGGACACAAGTCATCACGAACAGTCTTGAGTATGCGGTATACAGTATTCAGGGATCACACCCTGGTTTTATCCTGCATACTGCATACTGATCCCTGCATACTCCAAAGCAAGCATGCTCTGCCTCCCCATTCCTACCCCCCGCCTTCGTGCCGACGATGATCTCGCTGTGATTCTCGCTGCGAACGGGCATCTCAAGGACGGCGACATTCTCCTGGTCTCCTCCAAGGTCATCGCGACGGTCGAAGGGAGGATGATGGCATTGAAGTCGGTACATCCGGGGAAACGGGCTCTCACTCTCGCTCTCACGTGCGGGCAGGATCCCGCGTTCACGGAGCTCGTGCTCCGTGAAACCAAGAGGATGAACGGGGTGATCGCCGGGACTTGCCCCTTCGCGCTCCTCACCTCACTCAAGCCTGAAGGCATGCGCCGTGGCAGAATCCTCTGCCCCAACGCCGGTTTGGACCAATCCAACGTGCAGCGCGGCTTCGCCATCGGTTGGCCGGATGACCCGGTGAAATCAGCACATGCACTTCGTGCCAAACTCCTCATGTCCCTAGAAAAGAACAAGAGGACAAAGAGGAAAAAGAAGATCGCCGTGATCGTCACCGACTCATGCTGCCGTCCGGGGAGAACCGGCGTCACAGCTTTTGCACTCGTCTGTGACGGAGTGAACCCGTTCCAGAGCGAAGTGGGAAACGCCGATCTCTTCGGGAAGCCCCTCCGCTTCACGCACGAAGCAGTGGCGGATCAGCTCGCCACCGCCGCCAACTTCGTCATGGGCAACGCCGGACAATCCATCCCCGCAGCCATCGTGCGCGATCACGGGCTTCCGCTTACGGAATTCTCGGGTTGGGTGGACGGGATCGACCCGGAGGAAGACTTATTCCGGGAGGCGTTCAAAAGGAAGAACTGATACCATGCCCCCATGAATTTCGTCGTCCTTTCGTCCTCCCGCGGCACGGTCTTCCAATCCACACTCGACCGGATACGCGACGGCTCACTCACCGCTTCCTGTCTCGGTCTCGTATGCGACCGCGAAGACCGCGGATGCAGAGCGAAAGCCCTGGCTGCCGGCATTCCGGTCAAGATCGTGCCGATGCAAAAAGGAGAATCTCGCGAGAACTACGACCAGCGCCTCCATCAAGCCATTCTCGAACTTTCTCCCCCAACCCCAACCCTAACCCCAACCCCAACCCCAACCCTAACCCCAACCCCAACCCCAACCCTAACCCTAACCCCAACCCCAACCCCAACCCCAACCCCCGCCCCCCTCCTCGCCTGCATGGGATGGATGTGGGTATTTTCGCCGTGGTTCGTGAACCAGTGGCGGAACCGCATTCTCAACGTCCATCCGGCTCTGCTCCCCAAGCACCCGGGCACACACGCACACGAACTGGTCCTCGCGGCGAAGGACAGGGAGTCCGGCATGACGATCCACCTGATCGATGAAGGAGTGGATACGGGAAAAATCCTCATTCAGAAGCGGTGTCCGGTCCTGCCGAATGACACCGTAGATACACTCAAGGCACGGGTCCAAAAGCTGGAAACGGAGTGGTTCCCGAAGGTGCTGGAGATGATTGAACAGGGGAAGATTTCGCTGCCCGACCACATCAGCAGCGGCCGTCCCGGCCGCGGCGAGTGAAGAATTGCTGCGTTGTCATCACGCAAACACCGCGGCTTGGAAAGCCGCTGCTGTTATGTTGTTGTTAAAACCCTTCCGCATGCACGTTCTTCTTCGGAATGCCCATTGTCTCGATGCAGACCTTCTGCACTTCCGGCACGAGCTCCGGCGCGCCGCAGATGAAGACGTCGGTTTTTTCCGGATCGGAAACCAGCGACGGAATGATGTCCTGGATTTTACCGGTTTGCCCCTTCCAGTCGGGTTCGGGGAAAAGAAGCGTCGGAACAAACCGGAACGCCGGATTTTTCGAAGCGATGTGTTCGAAATATTCCGACCAGAAGAGATCTGGCTTTCGTAGCACCCCGAACAGCAACGTCACCGCGGGAGCCGGAGGCTTCAGATTAATCATCCGGGTGATGTTTGACCGGCACGGCGCCACACCGCTGCCGGTTGCGACGAAGAGATAGTGCCGGGAAACGTCCGGTTCCAGAGTGCATACGCCGAGCGGCCCCTGCATCCTGACCCCGGTTCCCTCCGAAAGAACCTGTTCCACCCACCGGCTTGCACGGCCGCCTTTGATCAACTTGATAACGAAGAGCAGATCCGGTTCCTCCGGCGAAGAAGCAATGGAATATGCCCGTTTCTGGATATCGGCGGGGTTTTCGACCAGCGGCACCTCGAACATGACGAACTGTCCGGCCTGGAACGCGAAGCCCCCGGGTTTCGTGAAGACGAGCTCGAATATTCCCGGGGCGATCAGCTCCTTGCGCGTGCAGGTAATGGTGTAAGTAGGGGTGGACAATGTAGCAATGAAACAATGTAACAATGCATTTCGCTCAGGTTCTCAGAACCTTCAGAAACTCATCGAACAAGTAATTCGCATCCTCCGGTCCCGGTGTCGCCTCCGGATGGAACTGGATGGAGGCAAACCTTCCGCTCTCGTGCCTGATCCCTTCCACGGTCCCGTCGTTCGCATTCGTGAACCAGACCCGCCAGCCAGCCGGCAGTTTTTTCGCATCGACCGCGAAACCGTGATTCTGACTGGTGATGATGCAACGTTTGCTCATTGTCCATTGTCCATTGTCCATTGTCCATTCAACACATGGCTGGTTCGCGCCGCGATGCCCGTACTTGAGCTTGTAGGTGTCACCACCGATCGCAAGTGCGAGGAGCTGGTTGCCGAGACAGATACCGAACATCGGAATATTTTTGTTGAGCGCCCATCGGATCTGCTCGATGGTCTTGTCCGCTTTCTTCGGATCTCCAGGACCGTTGCTTATGCATAAGCCGTCATAAGCCAAATCAGTTTTGCTTACATCGTAATCCCAGGGAACGAGGTGTACCCGCACTCCGCGCTTCAGCCACGACCTGAGAATATTCCGCTTGATGCCGCAGTCGTACGCCATGATGGCGGCAACCGGCTCGGTCTGGCCTTCCGGAAGCTTCGGCTCGTACGTGATCGGTCCCCTGCAACACACCTCTGCAACAAGATTCCGGTCGTTGGGATCGGTGATAGGTGTTAGGTGATAGGTGTTAGGTGTTAGGTTTGTGTCCTGCTGGATGATTCTGCCAAGCATCACGCCGGTCTCCCGAAGTTTTTTCGTCAACGCGCGCGTATCGATGCCGGAAATCCCCGGAACCCCGTGGTGCTTCATCCATTCATGGAGCGAACTCACGGCGCTCTGGTGGCTGAAGTCGCGGCTCTCCTTCGCGACGACGATACCGCGCACGTGGATGTCTTCGCTCTCGTAGTTCTTCGAAAAGCCCCACTCGTTTCGTTCCTCGCTCGGAACGCCGTAGTTGCCGATCAGCGGATAGGTAAAGGTGAGGATCTGCCCGCAGTAGCTCGGATCCGTCATGGATTCGGGGTACCCGACCATCCCCGTAGAGAAAACGACCTCCCCGTCGGCATCGACCTCGGCGCCAAATGATTCCCCCTTGAATACCGTGCCATCAATGAGGACGAGAGAGGCCATTCGAAATTGGCAGCATGGTACAGGAGGTAATGAGTAGTGAGTAGTGAGTAGGACTCTCCTCTACAACGGATCTTCCGATCAGAGCGCCATGAGATCCTGTCGGATCGCGTTGAATTCTTTGGCAGCTTTCTCGCTGCCACCTACATCTTCCTTCCTGACTTCGCCTTTGGCATCAATCCATTTAACGCCGTAGTCAGACGACCACTTCCATCCATCGTCAACGAACTTGAAGTAGACATCCTTGCCTTCCTTGATAACTTGGTAACTGTCACCACCGGAGATGAATTCTGCTGTGTGGCGATGAAGTAGGAAATTCTTGCCCTGATTGGCTCTCTTCTTTCTTCGGCTCAGCCTCATAAACCGCTTTCTTCGGCTTCAGTACATTGGTGCCCATATCTTCAGCTTAGCCTCATAAGCCGCTTTCTTCGGCTTCAGTACATTGATCTCATGCGTGTTTCCCAGCCGATCCATTGATCGAGTCTGAGCATATTCCGCCTCAATGGCTTCCAGTGCAGCTTTCAATGCCGGACGCTTGTTGCCAAAGTTATCAGCAATTGCCTTGTCCGCCTGCTTCACGGCCTCGTCGGTCTTTAAGGTCAGAGCATGAAGCTTTTTATCCTGCTCATCCTTGTTCCGGTTGGCATCATCCAAGGGCGCAGCGCTGGGTTCGCTCTTCGTCAGAAGACCGCGAATAATACATATAATGCCGATAAGCTGCACGAATGGCCGTATCTTCAGATCCACCAGTGGGATATCCGCAGGCTTACTCGCATCGATCTTACTCGCATCGATGTTCACCCCTCTGAGCATCAGCTGTCCGCGCGCGAGCAGTCTGTCTCTTTCCGTCGTCGCTGAATCCTTTTCTTTTTTAAGCAAAGCTTTCAATCTCGGAAGCTCAGAGAGCTTAATCGTGTCTCCCGCAAAGCCTTCGAAGACTTTCATTTTGTTATGAATATCCCGGAGAATTTGTTTCTGCTCGGGGCTCAAGCCTTGAAGGAATGTTTTGGCCGGTCCATCCGCCAGACTGGCGGTATCACTCACCATCCCGCGCTCGTCAAAGCAAGCAGCGAGTACGGCCGGATCGCTCGGAAGCTTATTCGCGAGATCGATGTACCGTTCGGCCGTCTCTCCTAAAAGATTCGCCACATCAGGTAAGATGTTCACGAAAGCGGCTTTCAGGGAAGGCGGCAAAAAATCCACAGCCGCCTTCACGTCAAGCGGCAGTTTGTCTAATTTTGCCGTGTCGATTGTCGGGACAGGAGAAGGATGAGCGGCCGGGGCGGCGGGCGGAGCCGACGGCACTGGTATGTGCGTGGTTGCGGCAGGGGCCGCCGGAGCGGCGGGCGGCGTCACCAGATATGGTGAGGCTGGAGGCACGCCAGGGACTGGCTCCGGAATCCGTCGATTGTCGGGACGGGTAGGGGACCTGAGTACGTTGAGATGTACCTCATCACCGGACCATACGGAGACATGGAGACCATGAGGTTCGAGAGCGTCGTTGTATCCCTGCTGTAGCTTGCGCGCCAAGCCTCTGATTTTACCCTTGGAGTTAACTTCTACCACCCTGGCTCGGCTGTATCCATCTTGAATGGTTGCATGAATCTTCTCGACAAGAACGAGATTCCCACTGATTCTCTCATTGGCTTCCTCCGCGGCATTCAGAATTTCACTCAGTTGTTTAACTTCTTTCTCAGGGGAAATTTTCTCCGCGATGTCTTCGGACCGCTCCACGTCTCCCTGATTCTGAAAAACCAGTCTCTGCTCGTGGCATCCGGCGGCGCGCTGCGGGGGAAATGTTTTGTGCTCCATAGATAAGGTGGAAATTGATCGCGATCAGGACTGAAATATGTCTTCCATGGATTGCATGGCCGCCTGTTCCTCCGCGGCTGTATCGGCTTCGGCCGAACGTGAAGCCTTGCGCCTGACACCGGCGAGAGCGGCGAGAATGGACGTTTCCCGCTGCTTGGAGCGGCGGTCATATTCCGCAAATGCAGCCTTCAATTCTTTGGATTTCTCTCTCTTCTGCTCATCGGTCATGCGCTTCCAATCGGCTTCCATATTCTGAAGATTTGTCGTTACGAGAGCGGGGTTCACCTGGCTCATCAGCTGATCGTAGAGCCAGGTCGCTATCTCACGATTGCCGGCCGCTATCATGCCCGGTAATTGCTGCTTCTTACTCTTGCTTTTCTGCTCCATAATAAGGGAGGGGAAGGAGAGACTTACGCTGCGTGAGACGGACGTACGCCTGCTCGGCGAGCGCGCGGTTATCCACCTGCGGGTTCTGTGTCGCATCAGGCATAGGGATTTTCTTTGTATTTCTTGCGATCATTATAGCAAAAATAGCGTGTTTTCACAATAGAACTGCAACTCATGCTCGACTGCCCGGACAGCAGGGGATGATGAAGTGGTGCACCGACGGACAGACGGCTTTTCACAAAATGCTCTGCGATCCTGCCCCGCTTTATCTTTCCAAACTGAATTCCACGAGTGCTTTTTTGATCATTTCGTCGTCGGTTGCAAATTCGTTTCTATACATAACCTGTTCGGAATAATCAATGTCTTCAAAATAGGCGAGTTGGGTCCTAAAAATTTTCTCATTGAATTCGTTGCCAAAAATCTCCGCGCCTTTTGCTGTTATCTCGGCGATGGTGTGGTTCGCTTTCAGAATAAAATACAAATCAACATAATCTTTCCATTTTGCGCGATGACCAAGCGCGAACGCTTTCATGGCGGCCAGGGTGAGAATGTCGGGAATCCTCACGATATCGCCGAAAGATTCTGAAAAATCTATTTTGTATGGAAATTGAAAGAAGGTAAACCTTACACCGTTTATCACGAGCGTAAATTGCCCGGTTTCATCTCGTATAACAGCGTTTATTGTTGTTGCGCATGAAATTTTCCCTCGGATCTTTTGATTTACAAATTCGTCAAAAGTAAACAAATCGTAATCAATGGATTCACGATGTCCGAGATGCAAGGCGATGGCAGTGCCGCCCACTAAGCCGAAATTATCAGAAAACAACTTCACCACAGGCAAAAGAGCGATTTGTTCAGGTGATAGAATTTCTTCATGATGCATATTTCTGGAAAAATAAAGAAAAATAATGGACTATTTTCGGATCATAATTAACGCGCATACGATTTGTCTGCGCACGAAAAATTTTTGCGACTTCTTGCATTCCCAAAATAGCAATAAGCTCCCGCACATCGTTCATATCGCCATAATTCAAAACACCCTCAACGACGGCTCCGTTTGAGAGACCGTCATAATTTTTCGTTGACCAAAACAGATGCTTTCTTTTCTTTACAAAATCACCGATACTCATGCTTACATGATAGCATTAAAAATTGGCTCAAGACCAGTGAAGAGGCTGTTTTCTCGACGAGGCGAAAATGCCGTGTGATCACAATAGAACTGCAACCTCGTTTGAACTCACGGCCTTTTTCAGGTATAATAAAACGATTTAAACACGCACACACACGCATATACAATATGGCTAACGGACAAAAATCAGCGCCCAACAATTTGCCGGAGAAGCCGGATATCCCGCCTGCAGCTCCAAATGCACCGAAGAATGCCGTTGCTACAGAAATCGAACGTCTCAGGCAGGAAAACAGAGAACTGCATAACCGCATCAACTCTCTCACCGCCACCCCCGACCAATCTGCAGACAAGACGAAGAGCCCGGGGAAGGGAACCGAACCAGCACCACAATCCTCCGAGCCGCTGGCTTCGGGTCCCGTCGTCCGTAATTTAACGTCCGCAAGCGCAGAGGGAGGAGGAAGCCCCGGAATGTGGAGCAAAATCAAGCGATACAGTACCATCCTCGGTGGCATCGGCGCTGCCGGCGGCATCGTTGCCGGTGGAAGTTCGGTGGCGGAGTGGCCGCTTCTTGGCAAAATACCATATCTCCCGCAGGCTGCGGGATGGCTGCAATCGTCCATCGGATCGGTCGCGAAATACCTGGGGCTCAATACGGGCACCATGGCAACGAACTCCGTCATGGCCGCTCTCCCGACGTGGGTGGGCCCTGCCGTGGGAGGTGCGCTCACCATCCCCGCTGCTCTCTGGGCGATCGGGCTTGCGAAGGGCTACATTACCGGGAAACGTTACGGCGGGTTCTTGGGGCATGTGAGAGCAGGCACGGGGGTCTTCTACCAGCCGCTGTTCGCCGCGTACCGAGGCACCATGTACGCACGCGAAAAGGCATGGGACTGGACGAAGACAGCACTCGGAGCAGTCGTCGGCACGCCCGCCAAGTGGGCATATAACCACGTCGTAAAACCAGTAATCCCCGCCGTAAAACCGACAGTTTGGGGAGTCGGCGGAGCTGCTCTGGGCGGGGCCATGTTTACTGGCGGAACCTCGTTACTCGTGGGTGCCGGCGCCTACGCCGCCATCAACTATCTCAATAACACCGGCTGGTTCAAAGGCAAAGGCGGCGCCCCCGGCGCCCCTGCCGGAGCCGCTCCAGCGCAATAATATGCTTCATTCCTTCTCCCACGATCGGCAGCAGAGTGAACGCGAGAAGCGCCTCATCCTGGGGAAGGCGGATGATGCCGCATCGCGCCTTCGCGAAAGTTTCGAAAATCTCACGAACCCCGAGGCGGCGAGAGAGCGCAGTCTCATCAGTGATCGCGAAATCCTGGACGCTTTTTCCCGGCCGAAGTTTTTCACACAGACCGACCGTGGCGCAGCAAGCGGCAACACGCAGCTTGAGCGCATGATCGGCATGGCGCCGGAGCGCCGTCTGCAGGAGTTCCAACGGTACATCGAACGGAATTTCCCGCAGGCGATCCGCAATCTGGAGGAACACGCGCCGCTCTTCAACCCCGCACTCAACGAACGGGATCTCAAAGCTTACGAGGCGGATGAGCAGAAGAATAACCGTATCGCCACTCTCCTCCGCGCGCTCAAGACCCTCTCGGGGGAAACGGTGCCGAGGGAGGAAGACCCTGCCGCATTCCGGCTCGCACGCGCTGTCCTGGAAACCAACAATCCCGCGGAGAAACCGGGGCGCCTCTCTACCCTGTACAAGCAGTGGCTCGACGATCATCCCGACCTCGGGAAGACGGATGCCACGACTCCCGAGACGCTCCTCAAGCCCGAGAGCGGCATCCCGGATGAACTCCGTGGCGCACTCGAAAGCCTCGTGGATCCGATGAAAGCAGCTCTGTGGCTCCGCGAGATGTTCGAGATGTCCACCGGCAAGAGCATGGACACGCGCCTCCAGCGCGCGCAGCAGCGAGTGAAGTACCTGGGGCTCAACCGGAGCGTGGAGGAGGACAAGCTGCGAAAGGAAACCTCGGATGTTCTCACGAACTTCCGCAACGCCGACGGGCGGCTGCAGATCCTCACGGTCGCCGCCGGGCTCTACCTCGGCTACCGGGCGTTCAACGCCGAGAATCCGCTCGGGCGGTTCGCGCTCTACAGCATGTTCGGCTGGTTCGCCTACGACCGCTTCGTCAACGGGAACGAGAATGCTGTGAACGACATGGCCAACGGCATGAAGAAGGTCGCGCAGTTCAGCGGGGAAAAAATCAGCTCTGCGCTGCGCGCCAGAGGACTTAAAGCCGACCGCCGACCGATCGACCGGATCAACGCCATGGGCGACTTCCTCGAATTGCACAAATTGCCCGTCGGTCCCGCGATGACCGGCATGGCATGCCTCTCGTCCGTGAAGCTCAAGACCATCGCGGAAGCGTTCGTACCGTTCGTAGAGGGCGAAAGGCTCGGCGGCGTCCTCACGATTGACCAGGGCGACCGCACGGGAATGGAGCAGGAGACCGATACGGGCTACCTCCTCGGGAAGGAGCTCAAGGGAGCGATGCGGAAGATGGGGCTCAAAGCCGACGAGAAAGAGAACACGTTCCAGTACATGGGCGACAACAACCTGGAGGTCAGCAAAGGCATCGCACACGTCTTCTTCCTCCTCGCGGCCAATCGCCCGAAGAACATGGAGACCGCGGACGAGATCGGCAAGCAGCTGTCCTCCGTCGGGTCGTACGACAACCTCCCGCAAAACCTGAAAACCCGCTACCAGGAAATGGTGGTGGAAGGACGCCAGATCGCCATTGACGAGTACCCGAACCATTCGCTCGTCGAGATCGTGGAATCCTTGAACTCACGCAGGAAGACCGAGAAGGAGAAGCTCGCCGACACTGCAGCGGTGATCGATGATCCACGGATGGTTCCGGCGCGAAAAAACGAATTCCAGACGCTCGGGGAACCTCAGAAGATGTCGTCGCCGAATGCTCTGGCGAAGAACTCGCTCCTCGGGCTCCTCGAGAACGACGTGGAGGAGTTCCTGCAGAATTGCCGGGACAGTAAGCTCCTCACTCTCGACGGAAGCGATGAGCTGAAGCGGAAATTCTATGTCATTCGCAGGAGCAACAGTCCCATCACGGACATCCTGCAGGCCACAGAGAAACTCAAGTACGCCGTGATGGTGACGGCGACGAAAGACAGGGACCCTCTCACGCGCGAGAAGGTCATCACCATGACCGGGCCCGCTGACCTGACGGCGAAGGCGTTCTTGAGCCGCCTGGAGAACTACCTCTCGCAGTACGTGATCTCCCTTCCGCGAAACTTCCACACCGTTTCCTCGCTCGGCGATGTCCGATCAATGCTCAATGAACCCTGGTTCGGACAGGGGCCAGTGAGCAGTCTGGGAGTGGGATTCAAGGATCTCGAGCAGCGGATCGACGCCTACCAGAAACAAGTACAGGATCTGAAGGATCTGGATGCGCTCGCCGAGCGCGCAGCCGGAGCGCTTCCCCCTAAAATTGTCAGGTTGTTCGACAATGATCCGAAGAAACTCCGCTCGGCGCTGAAGACAATCGTTTCGCAGAGCTCCTTCATCAAGCGCATTGATAGAGCGGAAGCGCACCTGAGCCAGCGGATGGCCTCCGCACTCGCGCGCTCCACCGCCCTCATCGCGACACCCGACGGATACGGTCGCCGCGAGGACAGGCTCGCCATCACCCCCAAGGAGCAAGGGAACCTCGTGAAGGAATTCGACCTGCTCTTCTTGGACGTGATCGGCTCTACGAACGGCAACGGCATGTGGGCAGCGATAGAGGATATGGAGACTAATACCAGATATACTCCTGAGGAATTAAACAACACAGATTTGCATTATCAAGAAGAGCCAAAAAGACTTGAGATGATCGATTATGCCCGCGATCTGGCATTGGTATACTTTTTGAAAAAATTAAAAGGTACAAGCGATAACGAGTTGGAAAAAAGCATTGCGGAACGTGTAAACACAATTTTTGACAAAACTTCTTTGCAGCGAGAAGACGATAAGAATAAAAAGATGCAAAAGTTTCTCTCTACCGATTCGTCTGAAGAAATAAAGAGGAAAAACGATGAAAATCTCAGAGCCGCACAATTGATTGAGAATACGCCTTCTTACAAAAATGGATTGCCCGAGTTGTATAATATTCTTTTGTTGCTTGGTGGCTCTCCAAAGCCTGTCACTCCATTGAATACTCCTTTGCCAACAGCAGCCCCTAATACCAAGGTTACGCTTCCAGTGAAGATTCCAAAGCGAATCAAGATCAAAACCCCGGGAAAACTTGCTCCGAATACACCGGTGCAGCCTAATACTCCATTACCTTCAGGGAAGAACACACCAGTTCCAAAGTCTGCTCCGAATACACCGGTGACCCCTCAAGTTCCAGCAACTCCGAAGAACACACCAGTTCCAAAGTCTGCTCCGAATACACCGGTGAATTAGTTAACAACAAAAGAGCGCAAGTCAAGCCTGCGCCCTTTGTGCATCGAAACCCAATGAGGTTTCGATTTCGGTTGTTTCCGTCGCATCCAATGCGACTAAAGGGACGTGTCAACCGTGACCACCCCCGAGATATCGGTAGTTCCTTTCTTTCGAAAGAAAACCTCCATACTCGTTACTCCCTGCGGCACTTTCACAGTGGAGGGTCCAGCTTCTCCTGCTGTGCCGTGTTTCTTTGCCCCGAATTCCCACCCTTGTGGCAACAAGGTTGATGGATACGACAAGCACCTTCCGGGCTTGTCGTAAACCACCATGGAAACCTCGGGGGCTGCAGGGGTTTGATCAGCAACCGAAGTGCCGGGTTTGGATTTCATCTGACCTTCAGGCAAAGGAAGACCCATGTAATGGGCGAGGACAAGCCCGCCCACTCCAAGGATCACGCCAAGGCACAATCCAGCCCAGAAGGCCGTGCCCGCCAAACCAGACGCTTCAGTCGAAATCTGCCCCTGATTAGAGGCAGGGATGGTGGTTATCAGCGGGCGATAACCCGCAACGATCTTGTAGATAGCTACTAGCGCTACCAACAAAAGTACTCCACCAACACCCGCCGTCCAGAGAACCATCGTCGTGTCCATGAGATCCAACTCCAAAAAAGGACCCTTCACTTTACACAGCGATTCCAAAATCCTTCCCTACGCCGGGAGGAGTAAAGCCGTGATGCGAAAGATCAACCTAGTTGACATTTTACACCTTTTAGTTTCTTTTGTGAAGAGAAAAACCACTTTTTTTATGTCAATTTTATTTAATTGGGAGCGGGTATCTACCCGCGGTTGGCAAGTCTCTGCGATGATCAGCAAACGCAGGTAGATACCTGCTCCCGTAGATCTGCTCCCGTGGAGGGAAGTGATTCGTCAGACCAAAGAAATCCAAGCTGCAAGATCAGTGAGCGCTTACCCGGATACTCTCGTCTCATTGCTTCGTCGGCGATCTTCTCCAGAAGAAAATGATGCTCTGGACGAACGCAAACGAGAAGAGCCCCGCAAGGAACGAAATGACAATGGTTGCCACGAGCTGTCCGTTCGACGGACGCTCTTCCCACAGGAGCTGTCCCCCGCTCCCGCTCACGGCACGGACGTCCTGCAGATATGAGGCCGCATATAGGCTCGCACGACCACGCCTGACAGCGGACGGAGCCCTGACAGTCGCTCCGTTTCCACCTGTAAATTTCACTGTACACCCACCTTCCCTCCAGGGTGTTGGGGTGGGAGAAATGCAGGGAAGGCGGCTACCCGTACCCGGAATATACGAGGAACCGATGGGTATCGAAGGATAGCGGACACTATGCAGGTAGGACCCGTCGGGCGACCTGAGTGAGATTTCGCCGCCCTTGTTCACGAACTTGAGCCCAAGATTAGAGGCAAAGAGCACTATGGTGCTCTTCGGGCCGACCAACCATCCCGTCCCGATACTCCTCCGCTTCTTCCCGTCACTGACCGACCATCGAAAAAGTTCATATGAATCATCTCCCGGATTATAGATCTCCACCCATTCCTCTTCACGGAGAAGTTTCGGATTACCGCTTCCTTTGGGGCTCGCTCTCGGCGAAGGGTAGATTTCCGAGATTGACAGTTTGGGAATCAGAGTCCCCGTGATGGAAACAGGAACGGAGGACGAGACTTTTTCCGCCTGTACCGTATCCACCTGGGCTAAACCCGTGATGAGTGACGAAAGGGAATCTGCCGATGCCCACATTCCCAGTCTCTTCGTCTTTGCGAGAGACTCCGTCTCGAGAAACCGATCCTTGAAAGCGAATGAATATTTCCGGAAGGTCTCTGCCAAGCCACTTTTGAGCATCTCCTCCTGCACCATCCTGCTTCCATCCACGTACACATACGCGAGGAGTCGTCCGTAGGAATCCCACACCTCCGTATCAAAAAATAGTTCGACGTTCTTTCCCTCGATCAGGGCTCGGAGAGATTCCGATGCCTCGGCGCCATACGGCTCCGGCGCCTTCCTTGGATCCACTGTTTCCGGCGTATCGATGCCGAGAAGACGAACGGTGATGCTGTCCTCGTGGAGGAGACGCTGTGACGCAGGGTCCAGAGCCAGGTGGAACGTATCCCCGTCCACGACCTTCGTAACCGTACCGCCGATCTCCTCCAGGCGAAAATCGTCCGGCTTATAAACCCTCCCCTCCTCCGCATCGGTCCAGTGAATCGTGGAAACGATAGCGCCGTCGGGGTTGAGAAGCGAAACCTTTCCTTCGCTGTTCTGAAGCTCCAGCTCCGTCTCCAACCGATACAAACGCATAGTTTGAAGCGGCCCGATGACCGTGATGCCGCGCAGAGCGTACCGATGGAGCGTCGAAGTGCCGAGCTCGATCTTCCAGTTCGAAAGATTGACCTCCCTGTCCTCGAGATTCCTAAGCTCGAACCATTCCTTCTCCTTGTCCGCTGCCGGAGGATTGGGCAATGCGCCTTTCAGAATCACGCGGCTGCCGTCGAAAGAAGCTGTGTATGAGGAAATCGCCGCCTCCGGCGGAGCCATCACTTCCACTATCTGCGTAAGTACCAACGTATTATCACATTGGTTTTTCACATCCACTTGCGCAATATATGTTCCCGTGCGTCCATATGTCTTCGAGGGAGGGTTGCAACTTTCACTCGTTGTGCCGTCCCCAAACTGCCAATGGCAGGTCGCATGCGTGAGGGAGCCGGAAGCCGCGATGACCTGAAAATTCACCGTCACCTTCTCCATCCCCACGGGCAAACCTGATTGGATCGAAATAAGAGGGAGAAGAGGGTCGTAACATGAGGATGAAGAGGAAGCAGAGGAGCCAGAAGAAGAGGATGAGGAAGACAAAGAGGGCCCGGATGAGCCGGATGAAGGGACTGTATTCATAGAGCCGGGGGTTCCGAACACTTGCGCCCCCTCGTCAAATCCCTGAGAGATCGTCGCCGTACGCCAATTGGATTTTTCGCTCCAGGGTCCGTTCGGATCGATCCTCTCCATGCTCGCCCGCCCGATCCCTCCCGACGGATTCGCACCCGCGAAAGGAGTCCCGTCCCCGGCATGCACTGCATCCATGAGTTCGCCCGCGGCATTATAGAGCCGCAGAACAAGGCCATCATTCAGGAGCGTCATGGACGGCGCGACCACTTCGGGCTCGGCGAGGAGACGCGATGTATCGGCATGCTGACGTGCGATGATGAAGTACTCCCCCTGCTCCATGACCGTTCCCGATGCAAAGGTGACGATTGTTTTTTCCTCGCCTTTGCTGCTCACATACTGGAGCTTCCATCCGGATACCTCCGACCCTTCGGCGCTGAAAATTTCCACCCATTCGTCCGATGCACTGAGATCGGTCCCCATCCACATCACCTCATTGATCACGGCAGAGGCAAGGGCTGTCTCCCTGAAGGAGAGGAAAGAGACGGCGAGAAAAACGAGTGGGAGGAACCGCGCAAACCGCATGACACAAGCAAACCGGAAAGGGGGCATGCCGGGAATGCCGCTGCCGGAAGAAAAATGGAGGCCCGTCGTTTTCTTCGCTTCAGAAAGAGCTGAAATACGTTCCACGACGGAATAGAACGACCCCATCTTCCCCTCACGATTCTCGGAGACTTTCTACATACCACTTTGCGAAAAAATCAACGCCTGTTTTTGGCTTGAATCTCCTGCTTTGGCTTCCAGTTGAGCTCTGGACACTCTCGCTTCCGCCGTCCATTTCAGGTACAGTAAAGGCACATTACCACTGTAACGTTTCGAACGTTCCATCCTGATGATCGTCTTCTCTCCTCTGACATTGGCTTTTCCCTCGCAAAACGTCACAGCTTCGCCGTCCTATGCGGTAAGCGTTTTGAAATAGGAGTAAGACAATTTTTAGGAAAATCCGTCAAGCGTGGACAGTGGCAACCCTATCCGTTGCCCAATTCTCTATGGAATCCATCGCAATCATTGTCTTTCTCGCGCTGCTCGCGGGAGCTCTCTTAGGTCTCCTCGCCGGCTGGTTCTGGTTCAGCAAGGGAAAGAAAATCAGCATGTCCCTGCAGAACCAGATCGCGGGGAAGGAACACGAGCTCAATGAGCTCAATGTGAAAACCATCGAAGTGAAGAGCGCGCTTCGCACGCAGGAAGCCGAAGCGAAAGCCCAGGCGAAGGAAATCGTCTCCTCCGCGAAGCTCGAGGCGCAGGAAATCATGCGCAAGCTGGAGAAAGACACCGCCAGAGTTGAGGAGAAGGAGAAGAACCTGGACAAGAATGTCCAGGAAGTCGAGAGCCAGCGGCAACGCGTGGAGAAGCAGGAGACGGAGAGCAAAGCCATGCAGGAAGAGCTGAAAGAATCCACGAAGAAGCACCGGGAAGCACTGGAGAAGGTCGCGGGGCTCTCGACCGAACAGGCCAAAGAGCAGCTCTGGGACGAACTCAAACAGGAGTTTTCCGGCTACTTCGCGTCCCGCGTGAAAGCACTCAGGAAGCATGTGGAGGAGGAAGCCGAGGCGACGTCGAAGAATCTGCTCGCCGAAGCGATCCACCGTTATGCCTCCGAAGTCGCTACGGAGTCCACCACGACGGTAGTGCAGTTGCCGGCCGACGACATCAAGGGCCGCATCATCGGCAAGGAAGGCCGGAACATCGTCGCTTTCGAAGCGGCAACCGGCGTCGACGTGATCATCGACGACACGCCTGGCGCGGTGGTCATCTCCGGATATGACCTCGTCCGCCGCTACGTCGCGAAACTGGCTCTCGAGAAACTCATCGAAGACGGTCGCATCCAGCCGGCGCGCATCGAGGAAGTGGTGAACAAGGTGAAGGAGGAAGTCGGCAAGATGATGCTGGAGTTCGGCAAGCGCGCGGTCGAGGAACTCGGCATCACGGGATACTCGAACGATCTCCTCAAGATCATCGGCCGCCTCCGCTTCCGGACGAGCTACGGCCAGAACATCCTGAAGCACTCGGTGGAAATGGCACAGCTGGGACGCATGATGGCGGAAGAAATAGGCGCCGATGCTTCGATCGTCGTTGAAGGCTGCCTGCTCCACGACATCGGCAAGGCGCTTGATCACGATGTTTCCGGCACGCACGTGCAAATCGGCGTGGAGATTTGCAAACGCTTCAAAGTCCGTCCGGAGGTCATCCACTGCGTGGCCTCCCATCATGAAGACACCCCCATTCAGTCGGCAGAGGCCTTCATCGTGGCGGCGGCGGACGCCATCTCCGGTTCACGACCGGGTGCGAGACGGGAATCCATGGAGGCGTATATCAAACGTCTCACGGAGCTCGAGAACACCGCCAGAAGCTTCGAGGGCATCTCCCGCGCCTATGCCATTTCCGCCGGCCGCGAGATCCGCGTGTTCGTGGATGCCGGCAAGATTGACGACCTCACCCAGGAAAAACTCGCCAAAGATATCGCGCGCAAGATCGAAGCCGAGCTCACCTATCCCGGCGTCATCAAGGTGAATGTGATCCGGGAGCGAAGGATCGAGGAGATGGCGAAGTGACGCTGAGGAACCCGAAGAATCCGACGAAACCGAGGAAACCGACGAAGCAAGTTTCCTCGGACTCTTCGGACTCCTCGGTTTCTTCGGTTTCCTCTCCCCGATCTCCCTGTCCCATCGTGTTGACCACCTCTCCCACATCCCCTAGACTTCCGCGGCTTCAACCGGTACGATCCTCGCGCTCTGAGGATCACCCTCATCCCTTTTTTCCCCTATCTCTATGGCAGACCAGAAGAAGTTCGATCGCACCAAGACGCACGTCAACGTCGGTACCATCGGTCACGTCGACCACGGGAAGACGACGCTCACGGCTGCTCTCTCCCTCAATTTCTCGCCCGCTGACGAGAAGAAGGCGTACGACCAGATTGACAATGCGCCGGAGGAGAAAGCGCGCGGCATCACGATCAACACCGCACACGTGGAGTATGAGTCCGACAAGCGCCACTACGCGCACGTGGACTGCCCGGGCCACGCCGACTATGTGAAGAACATGATCACAGGCGCCGCGCAGATGGATGCCGCGATTCTCGTGGTTTCCGCCGCCGACGGCCCCATGCCCCAGACCCGGGAGCACATTCTGCTTGCAAGGCAGGTGAACGTTCCGTACATCGTCGTCTACCTCAACAAAATCGACATGGTGAAGGACAAGGAACTGATCGATCTGGTCGAGATGGAGATACGGGAACTTCTCACGAAGTACGGCTTCCCCGGCGACAAGACCCCGATCATCAGGGGCTCAGCCCTCAAGGCCATGGAAGGAGACAAGGAGGAGGTTGCCAAGCTCTTAGAACTCCTCACGACCCTCGACACGTACATCCCCGATCCGAAGCGCGACGTGGACAAGCCGTTCCTCATGTCGGTCGAGGACGTGTTCTCCATCAAGGGACGCGGCACCGTCGCCACAGGCCGCATCGAGCAGGGGAAGGTGAGAATCAACGAAGAAGTCGAGATCGTCGGCATCCGGCCGACCCGCAAGACTGTTTGCACAGGCGTGGAGATGTTCCACAAGCTCCTCGACGAGGGCATGGCTGGCGACAATGTCGGCCTCCTCCTCCGCGGCATCGAGCGGACGGATATCGAGCGCGGACAGGTGCTCGCCAAGCCGGGCTCCATCAAGCCGCATACGGATTTCGAATCGGAGGTCTACATCCTCACCAAGGAGGAAGGCGGCCGCCACACGCCGTTCTTCAAGGGCTACAAGCCGCAGTTCTACATCCGCACGACGGACGTGACGGGTGAGGTGCAGCTGCCCGCTGGCGTCGAAATGGTCATGCCGGGTGACAACGTGAAGTTCACTGTGTCTCTCGGCGCCCCCGTCGCCATTGATGTCGGCACGCGCTTCGCCATTCGCGAAGGAGGCCGCACGGTCGGCGCCGGCGCGGTGACCAAGATCAACAAGTAATCGCTCTTTCTCCACCTATGTCCCCCTCCAAGAAGATCGCTGCTGCCCTGAAGAAGAAGGCGAAAGCTCCGAAGAAAGCGCCGCTCCGGAGGAGTGCGCCCGTCCGACCCGTCCGACCGGGTCCTCCGGGCAGGACGACCAGCAGGCTGGGAGGGCCCGTCCGGACAGCGAAGCTGGCACCCAGGAAAGCGGCAGTCAAAGCCCCGTCTGCCACCCACAAACCAGCCGGGCAGCCTTCTGCTGCAGCAGTCGCTGCCGCAGGATCGAAGGTGAAGGGCATCCGCATCCGCCTGAGTGCCTTTGACCATACTGTCCTCGACGAAACTGCTCTCAAGATCACGGATACAGCCATGCGGACGGGCGCCGTCGTCCACGGCCCCATCCCCCTCCCGACGAATATCCGCAAGTTCACCGTGAACCGTTCGACCTTCGTCCACAAAGACGCCAGAGACCAGTTCGAAATGCGCATCCACCGACGTCTCA
>JBBAAJ010000018.1:0-18854 GCA_041658365.1 Candidatus Peribacteraceae bacterium
TCAAAGAGTGGAGCGCCCCGCGTATGCGGGGAGGTCGTGGGTTCAACTCCTGCCGCGGGCACCACAATCAAAGAGTGGAGCGCCCCGCGTATGCGGGGAGGTCGTGGGTTCAACTCCTGCCGGGGGCACCATCATTTGTACACAGTTGCCCGATGACCGATATCAAGCACTAGAAAGCCTGTTTCTGAGATTCGTTGCACGATGACCCGATACTCTCCAACCCGCAATCGATGTGTCGCTGGAGCGAAATTTGTCAGTGGCTTCAGAAGAGCCGCGAGCCGCTCATGATCCTTGAATTCTTGTAATTTTGCATGCAGTCTTTCTTGCACTTTTTTTTCTAATCTCAAGAATTTCTTCTGCGCAAATCGGCTGAATGTAAAGGAATTCACCATGTTCAAATCACCAAATCGGATAGCCCACTGTCCACGGATTCCTTGAACCGAGTCTGAAGAACAACTCTGTTTTTGTCCATTTCGTACTCCTCCAAATAATCGGCTACAGCACTCTCGTTATCATCAAAATACGGCAACATGATCGCGGTCGGCCTTCCCTTTTTTGTCACGACAACCCACGACTGCGACACGTACGAAAGAAGCTGACCGATGGTTTTCTGAAGCTGTGATGTGGTAATAATTTTCGCCATGATTGTAGAGAGGATAAGAGTACTATCTATACTTTACAGCATATATGTACCTATATCAATAGAATATATCAGTTCCTGATAAGCCACCATAAGGAGCCCAAACCTCATACGGCTTCGCGATGAAAACGCTACGAATGTTTTTTCGAAGGTTATTCCAATGGCGGCGAAGCGATACCTGTCCGGCGAAGTCCGCCGAGGGGTACGAAGTCGGATCGCTACGCCGCTATGAAGAAACGCCCAGATGAACAGTCGTATCATGTATATCGCGAAGTCGTATCACACCTTCTTCAGCCGGTGGTGCAGTTTCTCCTTCTTTGCCTTCAAATACCGGCGCTGCCGATCGTTCCTGGGTGAGATCTCGATGGGGATTTGCTCGACGATCTCGAGGCCGTAGCCCTTGAGCCCGATCACTTTCTTCGGATTATTGGTGAGGAGACGCATCTTCCCGACACCGAGATCGCGGAGAATCTGCGCGCCGATGCCATACTCTCGGATATCGTCCGGGAGCCCGAGCGCGCGGTTGGCGTCCACCGTGTCGAGCCCGAGGTGCTGGAGCGCATACGCACGGATTTTGTTCGCGAGGCCGATTCCCCTGCCTTCCTGCCTGAGGTATACCAGGACCCCCTTCCCCTCCTGCGCGATCCGCTGCATCGCGAGAGAGAGCTGCTCGCCGCAGTCGCAGTGGAGGGACTTGAACGCATCGCCGGTGATGCATTCCGAATGGACGCGGACGAGCATCGGCTTCCTGGGATCAATCTCGCCCATCTTCAACGCCACGTGCTCTTTCTTGCGGAGGAGATCCACGTACACCGAGAGTTCCCACTCGCCATGCTCCGTCTCGAGCTGCGCTCGAGCCTCCAGCATGATGAGGGACTCCGTGCGCTTCCGGTACGCGATGATATCCGCAACCGTCAGAACCGGGATACGATGCCTGCGCCCGAACGCGCGGATCGCCGGAAGCCGCATCATGGTGCCATCGTCATTCATCAGTTCACTGATGACCGCACCCTCCCGGAGACCGGCGATACGGCAGAGATCCACGGATGCCTCGGTGTGCCCCGAACGCCAGAGGACTCCCCCGTCCTGCGCACGGAGCGGGAATACATGTCCCGGACGCGAGAGGTCGCCGGGCTTCGCCGTCGGACTCATGGCCACGCGGATCGTCCGCGCGCGATCGGCGGCGGAGATCCCCGTGTCCACCCCATCCTTCGCCTCAATGCTCACCGTGAATGGAGTCGAGCGCTTGCTGGTGTTCCGCTCGACCATAGCCGGGAGATCCAGCAGGTCGGCGACCATGCCGCTCAATGCAAGGCAGACCACCCCGCCGGTATGCCGGATCATGAACGCAAGTTTTTCCGTCGTTGCAAACTGCGCCGCGAGGACCAGGTCCCCCTCGTTCTCGCGATCGGCGTCATCAACGATGATGATGAACCTGCCCTTGCGGAGTGCTGCGATTGCCTGCCGGATTGCTGTGGAATCTAGCGCCATTGTAGCGCGCATCCTAGCACATCTCTCCGCCGCGCCCCGACCTCACCTCCACTTCACGGTGTAGGTAATTCGCTGCGACGGATCACCGCGTCTGCCGATCCCGATGACATACGGCGCACCATCTTCCGGTGGCACATAGTCGTAGGAAACATTGCACTGGGGACCGGTGAAGCCGAACTGATCAACGGAGTCGGGCGTGTAGACGATGCACTCGACGGAACTCGTGGAGGACAGCTCGACCGTCGCCGTCCGTTCCTTGTCCACCGTGAAGCTGTACCAGTCGTACAGATCGTTCGGTTCCAGCACTCCCGAGCGCGCGGAATCATAGGCGACGGGAACCGCCTCAACGAACCCGTCGTTTTCGTCACCCGTATCCACTTTCGTCTCAACGCTGAACGCCGTGTCCGCCACGGTCGGCTGGACCTGCAACTGGTACTTCCCCGGACGCAGGGCGGCACGGATGGAACACTCGCTCCCCTGCTGGTAGCCAAGGTAGTACTCGCTCGAGAACCCCTGGGCATCGAGGAGGTACAGGCGGCAGGTCACCTGGGAAGCCGATGTTCCCGTGATGGCGACGTGCGCCCACGCGACCGTCTTCCCGGAGATCATGAAGATATAACTGGTCGGCCGCTTACTCTGGAACTGGTCTGCGTCCGTGAACGGGAACTTCACCTCCTTGACTCTATAGAGATCGGTATCCGCCGACTTGGTATCCGCCGACGAGGATTTCTCTGCCGCTTGGGCGCGCTGCTTGTCGAGCGCCCTGAGTCCGTTCCAGATGTAGGCCGCCGCTTCCCCGCGGCTCAGCTCACGATCGGGATAGAAGCGCGCGCCGTCATGCCCCGCGATGGGAAGAACGCCACTCAAGAACGCGGCACTAATGTACTTGCTGTACCAGGCGGCAACGGAGATATCGACGAACTTGATGATCTCCCGATCTTCCGTCGTGATGTCGGGTGCATGGATCCCGAGAACCGTGAACAGCATCTTCAGGGCTTCCGTCCGAGTCACGGGAGCAGACGGCCTGAATGATCCGTCCGGATATCCCTGCACGAAACGATTCTCCTTCGCGGCTGCGTCGCAGACGAAGAGCTCGTACCAGCTTCCGCGTTCAATGTCCGGGAAACAGCCGCCGTAGATGGCTTTCGGCGCCTTTCCCGACGCCAGATAGAGCATCTTCAGGAATTCCGCGCGGTTGACGTTGCGGTCGGGGTAGAACTTCCCGTCGGGGTTCCCATGGACGACGCCCGCCCGCACCAGAGACTCGATCTCCCCCTTGAACGGATACTTGTCGCTGACGTCGGAGAACACCCCTGCAGCCAGGACGACGAACGGAAGCAGGCCCGAGACCATCACTCCTGCAACACGGAACAATTTCATAAAAATGTGAGAAGTTTGCGAACTGAAGCCTATATTGAACACTTCTGTTGTACAAGTTTCATCAACGCATTTCCTTGAGTTTCGCAAGACAACTCAGGAGTGCCGCTGCCGCGAAGGGCCCTTTGGAGTGCAGTCCGATGGAACGTTTGCGGGCGTCTTCCATGCGGTGAACGTACAACACTTCGAATGCGATGGGAACGTTTGTAAGGAGCTGCACCTGCATGATTCCCGCCGCCGCCTGCTCAGCGACCAAACGCGCATGGTGCGTCTCGCCCTGAATGACGATGCCGAAAGCGATGACCCCGTGCACCTTGAGCTTCCGGATGGCTCTGCTGCAGAACAAGGGCAATTCGAACGATCCTGGCACCACGATGGATCGGATATTCTTGTCCCGAAGCCCCGCCCGGATGAGCGCATCCCGGGCACTCTGAAATAGCGCGTCGGTGCACTCGGGATACCAGGCACTCCGGATAATCGCCACTTTCCACTGCGGATTCACTTTCGGATGGCCGAGGGATGGAGCCTCATGCACCGCCATAAGCCAGAGAGAGGATATACCTCCCCAGAACGTCGGTCTCAAGGTTTACGAGATCCCCGTGTTGCAAATCTCCAAGAGTTGTTTCCTTGCGCGTATGCGGAATGAGAGCAACCGTAAATGTCCGGGGGGCGATTTCGGCAACGGTGAGCGATACGCCGTCAATGGCGATGGATCCATGCCGGACAATGAAGCGCTGGAGTTCCCCGGAGAATTCAATCGTGAGTTCTTCTTGAGCCTTCTGGACATTCCCCGTCCCTTCGCAGTGCCCCAGCACGATGTGTCCTTCGAACCGCCCGTTCGCGCGCATCGCGCGCTCGAGATTCACGCGGCTCCCCACGCGAAGCGACGAAAGCTTCGTTTTCTTGAACGTGACGGGCACCACATCGAAGGTCAATGCATGCGGTGAGAGCGCCATGACCGTGAGACACACTCCCGATACGGCGACGGAGCTCCCCTCCCGGACATCACCGAACGCCGGCGGGCGCTGGAGAGAAAGCTTTCCCCCGCCGAAGGAGAGCACTTCCGCCGTAGCCTCGATGATTCCGGTGAACATGGTGCCATGGTACAGCATTCCGCAGCACGGGCATCGTGCCCGTGTTTATTGCAAAGGCTTTACATGTCTCTCCGGAGCACGATGCCCCGGCTACGGTTTTTTTAACCTACTTTCATTATCTTCTCACACAGCTCCTCAATGCGCTTCAGTGGAATCCCGGCGATGTTGATCCGGCCATCGAGTGTGAGGAAGACGTTGTGCTCTTCTTTGAGACGGATGATCTGCTCCCCTGAGAGCGGTAGCATCGCGAACATGCCGTAGCCCGCGAGCGCCGAATGCAATGATTCCGGCAGATGTTCTTTCATGCGCTGCCGCTTCCTCTGCATGGTCTCACGGGCAAGCCGGAGATCTGCACGCCACTGATCCGGATACCGCTCCTGCACTCGCGCGACGACGCGCTGCCCGAACGTCGCCGCAGCGGAATGGAGACGGCGGGTGATCATCGAGTACGTGCCTTCCACAGTCCGTTTCGTCGATTCATCGGGCACCACGGCACACGCGAGCCCGGTACGCAGGGAGTAGATGGAGTGATTCTTGGCTGCAGACCAGCTGATGAGCGTCGGGACTCCCGCCTCGAGGAAGACCCCGACGGCACGCGCATCCTCTTCCGGTTCGCCCTTGAATCCCTGATATGCGAAGTCGAGGAGAGCCGTACAAGGCTCTTTCGCGAGGAAGCCCGCAAGCTCCTTCCATGCGTCCGGCGTAAGGTCGAGACCCGTCGGATTGTGGCAGCCCACCTGCAGGAGCACACCGAATCCCCTCCTGCTTTTCCTGCGCCTCAGAGCTTCGAGAAGCGGGCCAATGGACGGTTTCCCGCCCTCGAGGTACCCTACCTCCCTCACGGTAAACCCCACATCTCTGCATGGAGGAGCATGATTCGCCCACGCAGGGGACGGGAGATAGATCTCGCCGCTTCGCGCCAGGACCTTGAGGAGCCGGAGATTCACGGCCAACGATCCCGTACCGGCGGTCGTGGCGATGGAACCGGAAACGCGTGAACGGTCGGCAAAGATCAGCCGCTCAACCGCCGACCGGAACTCCGGGAGCCCCAGGAGCGGCGGATAGCCATAGCGTTCGGACGGAAGACCGGAAGCGATGTCGGCGATCGCGAGAGCGACGCTCGGAAAGAGCATCGTTTTCCCCTCCTCGTCCATGAAGACGCCGATCGTCCCGTTGATCGCGCTGGGACCGGCCGCGAGAGCCTCCGCAGTCACCGCGAAGATGGGGTCGGGCTTGGGGATTGGGAGGATGGAAAAGGGATCGTACCGCATACGGTGGGGACTATAGCATCTACGATGTGCTGTTGCGCGTTGCGGGTTACGAGTTACAAGTTCAATAACGCGCACCATACAACGCGGAACGCGTAACAACTCTCACCATTCCCCAAGCACCGTTATCTCGGCAAAACGCTTCAGTTCCTCGAATACTTTCCTCGTCCGCGCGTCCAGCGAATCCCCTTCCAAATCCACAAAGAAAACATACTCACCGATCCGCGTCCCGGCCGGACGGCTCTCGATGCGGGTCAGGTTCACGTCGTAAACTTTGAACGGCGTCAGAAGATCATGGAGCAGACCAGGGCGGTCACCGGTCGGACGAAGGACGATGCTTATATGCCGTGGCCTAAGGTTCGGAAACGGATTTTTGACCGCGATGATCGCAAATCGCGTCGTGTTTCCTTCGCCTTCGATATCCTCGGCAAATATCTTCAGGCTGCTCTTCTTCAGAAGTTTTTTTGAGGCGATAGCTCCGATGCTTGGATCTTTGGCCGCAAGAATAACCGCTGCGGCCGTGGAGCTCACCGGAATATGTTCGGCCTGCGGAAAATTGTTTTTCAGCCAGAGACGGCATTGCCTTAAAACCTGACTATGGCTCGCAATTTTCCTGATTCGTTTTTGGTTCATTGCCCCGAAGGCATGTTTTATCGCGAGATCGTTGGTCCGGACAATCCTGACTTTCGTCTCGTAGAGAAGATCCAAGATTTCATCGACGGAACCGTGCAGGCTGTTCTCGATCGGCACAACCCCCACGGCGTTCGGCTGTTTCTGCAGAACCGCGAACAACGCATCGAAGTTGGGAGCGAAGCGAATACGTTCGCCGGGGAAGAGTTGTTCTGCCGCTTCGTGGGAGAACGTACCGGCAGGACCCAAAGTGTAGATGATCATCGTGTGAGGGAAATAAGAGTATGGATGCAGGCCTCGCTATGATCGCGTGCCCGCTTGAGATGTGGAGTAAAGAAAGATTTGCAGGCAGCGTAGCGATTTTCGGCGGTTTTTAAATCTTGTCTTGAGGCGATAGCTTCGAACCGGGCAATGGTTTTTCTCAGTATGGCAAGCACTTTCCGCGTATCGGGATTCCGGAAAATTATGGGCATATAGAGACCGGAGTGGTCGTCCAAAAAACGCCCGATGACGTTGAACTCCAGTTCGTAAGTCGGCGTGCAGGTAGCAAGGACTTTTTTGAAATCGACTTTCAGTCCCTTCAGAACTTCCGCCATCAGCAAGCTCTTGAGGTGCGGTATCACCTGAACCACGGCCATCAGCCGGTCGTGTTCTTTCGGCGTCATGACCACTGTTCTCAAGCCCATGCGCCGAAGCAGTGTCACAAGCGATCTCTGTGTTTCCGGCAGAGCCCTCCCCGGACAAAGTATGATCGTTTCTCCTTTCGAATCGGTCGTGGGCCCGAAGAGCGGATGCATGCCGATGACTTCTCCCTTGGCGCGGAGCATCGCCTTCACCTCACGCACTTTGAGCGAACTCAGATCGAGCAGTAATTGATCTTTCCGGCGCGCGTTTTTCAGTTCTGTCCGGATTATTTCCGCCGCGTTTACCAATGGGACGGAAAAAATTACGATGTCGCAGTCTCGAATCAGATCCCGGTTTTTCCTTTTGGTCTTGCTCCCTGTTGATTGCACTTTAAAACCCGCCGCCTGAAATAACTTTTTAAACTGCAACCCGGTCCGGCCGTTGCCGCCGATGACGCCGATGGAATGAGAGGGAGAGATTTTCATGAGAGAATCATTTTTCCCGTTGGACACGTTTGGATTCCGTGAGGATGAAATCGAGCATGAGGAGAGCAAGCTCTTCCTTGAGTCCGAGCGAGCGGGCGCGCTCCTTCCAGCGTTCCTTGAGCTGCCGTTCACGCTCGAGATCCTCCACGGGCTTCTTCTCCGCCCGCTTCAACTGCTTGAGGCACCCGGTGGCGCGGAAACGGGCCGCGAGCGCCTTGAGGAGAATGTCATCCGCCTCATCAATGGCGCGGCGCACTTCGGAGATGGTGATTTTCGGGTCAGCCATGGGAACAGGGGGTTAGGGTTGGGGTTGGGGATGAGCTAACTGCTGCTAACCGCTAGCCGCTCATCGCTTTTGGCATATGCTCTTTGCAGCAAATAACAATCGGCCAGAACGAGCGCCACCATCGCCTCGAGAACCGGGATGACTCGCGGGACGATGCACGGGTCGTGTCTCCCCTTCTTCGCGGTTGCTCCGATCGAACTCGGCGGCTTCACGCTCACGGTGAGCACGATGTCGTCGCCGGTCGAGATCCCGCCGAGCATCCCCCCGAAGTTCGCAGTGTCCTTCACGTACCGGCTGCCACGCATCTTCGCCGCATCGAAACCCGCGCCGTAACTCACGCCCGTCACCGCGCCGACCGACATCACCGCATCGGCCAGCCGGGCTTTGAGCTTGCCGAAAACCGGATCGCCGAGATTCTCCGGCGGATGCATGACCCGGATTTCGACCAGCCCCCCGACCGAGTCTCCCTTCTCCTTCAGGGCAAGCACCTCCGCTTCCATCTTCCGCGCTGCAACGGCATCGGCGCAGCGCATGGGGTTCTTCCCGGTGACCTTGGGATCGAACGTTTTCGCTTCGATGGAACCGATGCGTTTGGCATGGCCGATGATGCGGACGGTCTTGGGGAGAATCTTGCGCGCAACCGTTCCCGCGATGACACGGGCGACCGTCTCGCGGCCGGAGGAACGGCCGCCGCCACGGTGATCGCGGTGCCCGTACTTGGAAACGTACACGGCATCCGCATGCCCCGCGCGGAACTCCCGGCGCAGGGTTTCATAGTCCTGCGACCGCTGCCCGTGATTTTCAACGACGACGGCAATCGGCATGCCGGTTGTTTTCCCGTCAAATATTCCAGACAAGATTTTCGGAAGGTCTTCCTCGAGACGGGCAGTAGTCACGGCACTCTGGCCGGGGCGACGGCGCTGAAGCTCCGGGAGGAAGTCGGCCTCGGAAAGCGGAATGCCGGCGGGACAGCCGTCAATGACCACGCCGAGTGCCGAGCCGTGCGATTCGCCGAAGGCGGTGATGCGAAGAAGGGAGCCGAAGGAATTGGAGGCCATAAAAAAGCGGGAAGCGGAGAGCGATTAGCGGTTAGTGCGGTTAGAGCTGCTAGAGATTGTAGCGAGAAGTTCTTTTAAAACCTTTCTATCTTTGGCAGAAGGCTTGATACCGGTAAAAAGCTGAAACTGAGCGAGCGCCTGACTTAAGAGCATCGCTATACCGTCATGGACCTTGTATCCGGCTTTTTTCGCTGCCGAGAGAAACCGTGTCTGCCTGCCATAACGAAGATCAATCGCATGCGATCCTTTTCGGGCAACAACAAGCGGTATATCGACATCAGCGTTCATTGCATAGATGAAAATATCCGGACGTGTTTTCACGGCTTCTTGTAAGGAACCATGCCCGACCTTAAGAGCGGTTGCCAGTTCCAAGCGGGCAGAGGCATTGCGGGCGAAAATCCGAATATCGGATATCCCGGCAAGTCTCAGCGCCCGAACGACTTCCGGAACAACACCACCCGAACCGAGGATACAGGCGCTCTTCGCTTTTCTCAAACAATCGTAACCCTTAAGCAGGCCTTCGGCGTCACGCGCGTAGCCGGTCCAGATATTTCGGGTTTTTACCGCAGTATTAACGGATATCATTTTTTTACCTTCCTTATCCGGGTGGTGTCCACACAAAAATCGTACAACGCGCTTCCGCGGGTCGGAGACCCGCTCCCAAGTTCTTAATACCTGCCCAAGGCAATAAAAATCTTTGGGAGCGCCTCTCCGAGGCGCGCGGTGGCCGTCTTCCAAGAGAAAACTATCTAGTTTATGAACGATGTCTCTCTTCCATGGTGAAGTCACAGAAAAACCTTCAACATTCAGTTCATTCAAATTTTTCCACGCATCATCGAGATCATCGGTCAGCGCCAAAAAATATAGGGCATCGATACGGTGAATTTTAAAAAGCGTATTGTGAATCAGCGGACTCAAGCTTCGGACATCGAGGCCGCCGAGCAATCCGAAAAGACTCGGCTTTTTGCAATGTTTGACCAGCCGATACAAAGAAAGCGGTACCTGCCCCTCGGCGGCCTGCTCGCCTTCTTCCAGGTACGTGTAAGTCAAAACGTCCTTTAGCGGCGAAAGCATGCGATTGAGATGTGCCCTTGGACCCATGCCCAGCACCACCGATCGTTTGCCATGAATTGAATCGCGAAATCTTTCCAAAATTCTCAGGTCGGCATATGACCGGACCGTCACGGCGATTTTGACCGCCCATGGGTTCAGTGCCCGGAGTTTCTTTTCGATCGACTTCAATTCCGCAAGCGTCGGCGTTTTTTTGTAATCGTGAAAACTGCGGATGATTTTGACGCTCCTCTTGAGACCGACAGGAATCGTTTCGTTCAATTCCAAATCCAGGTATTCAAAATTGATCTTTGAAAAGCGGCTGATAAGAGCGCCTCGCAAAGAAAGAAGTATCGGCAACGGTGACTTAAATCCTCTTATGCGGGGCGTTAAATCTCCTCTTATTTCCAAAATATCGGCACCAGCCTTTCTGGCTTTCCGCGCGAAAGACAATGGATTTTTTCGGGCTGATTTGGGAAGGGTTACGACGAACATAAACAGTGTCAGCAATAAAAACCAGGAGAGCACGTGTCTACGTGCGGTTGCATGAGGATAATCTGACCAACCGCGGGTAGATACCCGCTCTCGTTGATGATGGCTACTTTCAACATAATTGTCTGCGGATAAGTGATTCAAGTTTCTTTACGGCGTAGGGAATCTGCCGGGAAAACGGCAAATGTGCCGGGATGCGGATCTGTGTAACTTCCTGATAAAGAGGCGCTCTCTTCTTCAGCAACATCCGGACTTCTTCATGCAGAGGAAGCTTCGTGAGCGGCGGGCGCTTGCCGCTCTTGAGCCGTTTCACGAGTTCGTTTTCTCGTGCCTCGACCCAGATGCCGATGGAACGGGATTTCAGAGCCTCCCGTGTTTTCGGCGATTCGATCGCGCCGCCGCCGCACGAGAGAACGACTCCCGGCTGCAGAAGGTAGGAAACGATCTCCTCCTCATGTTTCCTGAATGCCGGCCATCCCCGGGTTTCCACGAACGGCCGGATCGGGCCGAATTTTTTTTCGAACTCCCGGTCGGCATCCAGATGCTTAAGTTTCAATCTCTGGGCAATCCGCCGCCCGAAATGAGATTTTCCGGCCCCCCGCATCCCGATGATCGCAATCGGTTTCGGAGCACGAAGCACCCGTTCCAGATCTTCGAAAAATCCGGGGTAACTCTTGGCGACACATCCAGAATTTGCAATCGAGATCCCGCCGCGGAGTAACCCGAGGAGCGTGAAGCACATCACCATGCGATGGTCGTCGTGCGGATCGAGAGCACAAGAGGTTACTGAGGGGACCGATGTGACCGAGGTGTCCGAAGTACTTCGGTTCCCTTGGTCCCTCCTCTCGGCCATGAGCTCGCCTCGGCGTCGAGCGCTCGGCGTCGAGACGAGGCCGAATGGTCGGTCACCTCGGTTCCCTCGTACAATCACCCCATCATCTGTCTCTTCGATATTCACCCCTGCTTTCCCCAGCTCCGAAGTCAAAACCTTCAACCGATCGGTCTCTTTGTACCGGAGGTTCCTGGCACCGGTGATTCTCGTTTTCCCATTCCGGAAAGCGGCAAGGACCGCCAGGTTCATCACCTGATCGGGGATGAGCGTTGCATCGAAGGCGACATCCCCCGGCTTCCGCAACGTCAAGATCGCCTTTCCGAGCCATCGGTCGGATTGTTCGGAATGAGGATCGAGATTCGTGAAACTCACATTGCTCCCCGTGAGCGCGCTGAAGACCAGCCACACACCTGCAGCGCTCCAATCGCCTTCGATCACGTAACCGGAAGGCCGCGCCTTGTAGGAAGATGGCGGTACGCGAAATGCGTTTCCCGCCGCATGAACAGTGACGCCGAAATCGGCCATCACCGACTTCGTCAGGCTGACGTAACCCGATGACGCAAGCTGCCCATCCAGCTCGATCTGCAATCCTTCCTTCAGCCTCGGAGCGATGAGCAGAAGCGACGTGAGATATTGGCTTGAAACGGTCGCCCTGAGCTTCACACGCCCTCCGCGCAGTGACCCTCCTTTGATGCGAACAGGCGGGCAGCCGTTCGTGTCTTCGATCTCCGCTCCAAGCGAAGCAAGTGCCGCGACCAAATCCGCGATCGGGCGCCGGCGCATGTGCTCATCGCCGGTGATCGTCCAGCTACCCGGGACAATGCAGGCAAGCGCTGTAAGGAAGCGGAGCGTGGTGCCGGCATTATGGCAGTCTAGAACCCTCATCCCCAACCCCTTCCCCCGAAGGGGGAAGGGGCTTTTTTTTTCCCCTCTCCCGTCGGGAGAGGGGTCAGGGGTGAGGGAAAAAATATGACTACCTTTTACTTTCAATTCACCATTCTCTTTATCAACCCACTCAAGATCGAATCCCATTTTCTGCAAATTCTCGACCATGACGGTCACATCATCGCAGGGCGTGGCGTTGTTGATCGTTGTCATCCCGTCTGCAAGCGCCGCACAAAGAATAGCCCGATTGGCCTGCGACTTCGACCCCGGAAGCGTGAGGTCCGCTTGCACGGGATACGAAAGCGCCGGTACGTGGTACGTGGCGGTCATCGTATGGCGCGGAAAAACACTTCCTCCGAGAGGGGCTGCATTACGCCCTTGCCGATCACACGCGGGACGAACAGGCGGACCACTCCACCCTTTTTTTTCTTGTCGCTCTGTATCAGCTGCCAGAGTTCCTTGGGGTCGAAATCCGCCGGAAGGTCAACGGGCATATTCATGGCTTTCAGAAGCGCGATAACGCGATCCTCTCCCTGTGTCTTCGCGATGCGCATCTCCAGAGTCATGCCGATGCTCACGGCCCGGCCATGGGAAATGGAGAAACGGGAGAGCGCCTCGACGGCATGACCGACCGTGTGTCCGAAATTGAGGAAGTGCCGGTGACTGACGTCGCGGTCATCTGCCTGCACGACCGCGGCTTTCATGCGGACGCCCTCCGAAATACAACGGGTAAGGGCAAGCTCTTCGCGGGCCAGAATTTCCGGCATCGCCTTCTCGAGCCACGCGAACGTTTCGCCGTCCAGCATCGCGGCTTCCTTGACGACCTCCACGATCCCTTCATGCAGCTGCAGAGCGGGCAGATGTTCCAGCATGTCGGTATCCGCGACGACCGCGGACGGATGGTGGATCGTGCCGAGGACGTTCTTCACCACACCGACTTCCACCGCCGTCTTGCCACCGATGGCGGCATCCACCATGGCAAGCATGCTCGTCGGAACGTGTATGACGCGGATCCCCCGCATGAAAATGCTCCCCAGGAAACCGCCGAGATCCGTCACCATGCCGCCGCCGACCGTGAGCAGGATCGCGGACTTCGTCGCGCCGATCTCCAGAAGCGCCGCAGCCAGGCGTTCCAGTTCCGCAAGAGTCTTGGATTTCTCGCCGCTTTCGATGGGGAAGAGATTCTGGGTGGAAACGATCGTCGCGATCTCCTTCGCCGCTGCTTCCATCCGCCGGTCAAAAAGGATCACCAGTTGATCCGCAGGATCCAGCTTTTTGATAATCGCCGGCAGCTGCCCCACGGCACCCTTACCGATGACGATCGGATATGGAGCGGGTGTGCGGGCAGGTGGAGTGAGGGTGAGGGTGGGCATAGTAGTTAATAGTTTGGCCTAAGTTTAAGTAAATACGATTGCTAAATTGTTAAATTGCTAAATTGTTTGCATGCAAAAACGTGCGTTTCGCTTGCGTAACAATTTAACAATTTAGCCATTTAACAATTTGTTGAAAAAAATAATTTAAGACTGATCACTTAACATATCCTTTTCCCTACCGCCTTCGCGACTTTCGTAACGGCATCCATACAATCATTCCAGTGCTCCCGGTCCAAAAGCTGCGCGCTGTCACAGCTCGATTCATTGGGACGCGGATGTATCTCGATGATGAGGCCGTCGGCTCCCACCGCGACCGCCCCGCAGGCCGCATCCTTCACCCAACGCATCTTCCCCATGGCATGACTGGGATCCACGAGAATCGGCAGGTGAGTGAGCTCCCGAAGGGCCGGCACCGAACCGAGACACAGCGTGAAGCGCACCTCCTCCTCGAACGTGCGGATGCCGCGCTCGCAGAGCATCACGTGCGGGTTCCCGCCGGAGAGGATGTACTCCGCCGCGAGGAGCAATTCTTCAAGTGTCGCGGCGAGTCCCCGTTTCAGCATCACCGGTTTCCGGGACTTGGCGACCGCTTTGAGGAGATCGTAGTTCTGCATGTTGCGTGCGCCGATCTGCAGGAGATCGACGTACTCCTCAAAGAGACCGATGTCCTCCGGCTTCATGATCTCCGAAATCGTCGCCATGCCGTACTTCTCACCCGAACGCTTGATCATCTTGAGCCCCTTCTCCCCAAGACCCTGGAAGGAGTAAGGCCCCGTCCGGGGTTTGAATGCTCCGCCACGGAGAATCTTCACCCCGCGAGCCTTCGCCATTGCCGCGGTTTCGTCGAGTCGGGACTGCGAATCGATGGAGCACGGACCCGCGATCACCACCACGTTCTTCGGGTCCCCGATGACGCAATCCTTCCTCACCCTGATGACCGTGCGGTTCTTCTGCTCGCGGGAAGCGAGTTTGTACGGACGATCCACGCGGTCCACCGAACGCACGCCTTCGATGCTCCCGATAAGACTGACTTCGACACCGGACGTGTCCCCCGTGACGGCGATCACCCGGCGGTTCTGGCCGATCACGTGCGAGGGGCAACCGTATTTCTTCTTCAGCAATTCCTGGATCTCATGGATGAGCGCAGCGTCGTTTCGCTGTTTTAAGACGATGAGCATGGGGGAAAGGGGGAAGGGAAACTAAGGAATGTACAATGTAGAATGTACAATGTAGAATGAAGGAATAATGGCTTGTAGATAAGAAAAATCATAATTGTACATTCTACATTTTACATTGTACATTCTGAAAGCCCACCTCCTCCTCTCGGGGGAAGCGTAGGCGCATCACCGCACGAGAGAACTAATGGAAGAAGAAATAAAAACCGAACCATGCGTACATGGACAGCGTGACCGCCAATGTGAGAATGGGCGATGACTGCCGGAGAGCAAGAGTGCGAGTGTACATCCGACGGAAGCGTAGTCGGGAACGCCCTGAAGTCAAGGGCAAGTAAAAAAAATCACTTTGGTTGTCGGAGAGAAATTGCGAATTCCCTGCAAACTTTTTCGATTCTTTTTCTATCCGGGATTTCCCTGACAATCCTGCTGCCAATGATCACGCCATCCGCTCCGGCCGACTGCGCCGCTTCGGCCTGTTTCGGCGTGTGGATGCCAAAACCGACGAAAAGCGGCAGACGAGAATATTTCCGGGCTCGCGAAGTGACAGTTTTGATTTTCTTCTCCAGAATCGCATCGGAGGCACCGGTGACCCCGAGATGGGAAACGATGTAAAGATAGCCGCCGGCGATCGCGCAGATTTTTTCCATCCGTTCCTCCGTCGTGAGTTCGCTTATGAGAAACACCGGAGCGACAGCGTAACGCCGGGCAATCGGCACAACTTCATCCGCGTGTTCCAAGGGGAGATCAGCGATCAGAACAGAGTTGACTCCGGCTGCCTTGCAATCCGAGTAGAACTTCCCGACACCGCGCTGAAGTATCAAGTTATAGTAGACCAATAGCCCGATCGGAATATCGGTTATTTGCCGGATTTCTTTGAGGATATCGAAACAATCGTTGACGCGAATCCCTGAGCGAAGCGCACGCGCGTCGGCAGCCTGGATGACCTGACCATCTGCCGGCGGATCGCTGAAGGGCAGGCCGAGTTCAAGCGCGTCGGCACCGCTCAGGGTCAACGTGCGAATGACTTCGAAAGACTTCTTTTTGTCCGGATCACCCAGAACGGTGAATGGAATAAACAGCGGGCCGCCTTTTTTATTACACGCTTCACGGTAAATATTTTTTAGCATGGTGATTGGGGGAAGACATAATGTGATCCAGATCCTTGTCGCCTCGTCCGGAGAGATTCACGAGCAGGATGTCGTCTGGTTTCAGCGATTTCGCGACAACGAAAGCGGCAGCCAGAGCATGAGCAGATTCCAGCGCCGGGATGATCCCCTCTTTCTCCGTCAGCCTGAAAAACGCATCGAGAGCTCTCCGGTCGGTGATTGCGCGATACTCGACCCGGCCCGAATCTTTGAGCGCACTGTGCTCCGGACCGACTCCGGGGTAATCGAGTCCTGCCGAAATGCTGTGCGCTTCGAGGATTTGTCCGTCCTCATCCTGGAGACAGTAGCTCCGTGAGCCATGCAACGAACCTGGACGGCCTTTGCACAGTGCCGCGCCGTGCTTGCCGCTCTTGAGTCCCTTGCCTCCTGCTTCAGCGCCAACCAATCGTACCTCACGATCCCCCAAGAATGCCCTGAAAATACCGATGGCATTGCTGCCGCCGCCGATACAAGCGCAAACAGTATGCGGCAATTTGCCAAATTGTTTCAGGCATTGACCCCGCGCTTCCTCACCGATGACCTTCTGGAAGTGCGCGACGATTTGCGGAAAGGGATGCGGTCCGGCGACGGTGCCGAAGAGGTAGTAAGACGTCGAACTGTGCGCAGTCCAGTAACGCAGTGCTTCATTGATCGCGTCTTTGAGCGTCTTCGACCCCGATTCCACGGAAATAACCTCGGCGCCGAAGAGCTTCATCCGCTGCACATTCGGGCGCTGCCGCTCGATGTCTTTGGCACCCATGAATATCCTGGTCGGGATGCCGAAAAGCGCCCCTGCCATCGCGGTCGCAGCACCGTGTTGCCCAGCTCCCGTCTCGGCGATGAGTTCTGATCGACCCATCCGCTTGGCCAGAAGCGCCTGACCGATGACATTGTTGGTCTTGTGTGCTCCGCCGTGCAGGAGGTCCTCGCGCTTGAGAACGATCCGGCATCCCGATTCTTTGCCGAGTGTCTTGAGTTCGGTAAGCGGCGTCGGCCGACCGGCAAAGTCCCGGAGTAATGCGTTGAGTTCTTTCTTGAACGCAGGGTCATCCTTGTACTGTAGGAAAGCCTCCTCTACTTCGCTCAGGACCGGAATAAGCAACTCTGAGACATAGCAACCGCCGTAGGGGCCGAATGTACCGAGGGACTTCATACAGGAAGGGAATGAAGAAATAAAGACATACGATGCTTGTCTTTTTGTCCCGGCGCCGATTCGATCCCTCTGGCGCAATCCAGGGCATACGGTTTGATCCGGCCAACCTCGCGGCAAACATTTTCCGGCGTGAGTCCTCCGGCCAGGAACAATCTCGAGCGAACGGTAAGCGGCAGCGTTGCGATGTCATGGAAGTCGGCAACGCTGCGATACGGTGCTTTATCAATGAGAACAAAAGCGCAATGATCCAGCGTGCGACGCAACACCTTCACATCGGGCATTCCCCGGAAAGCCCGAATGACCGGGACCCCGAAGTCTGATCGGATATCTGTCCCGATTGGCGCGTAGATCTGCAGGTAATCCAGACGCAGTTCCCGGACGTATTCCCCGATTCCTTCCGTTTGCTCAAACACGCCGACGAGCTTCGCCCGGACAATCGACTTCCGTAATATTCTGGCAGTATCGAACGAAACATCGCGCGGAGACTTCGCGAAAACAAAACCGATGAAATCCACGCCTAGCCGCTCCGCGGCCTCGATATCCTCTTTTCGTGTCATGCCGCAGAATTTGATCTTCGGTTTTAATCCGTAATTCCTCGCGCCTCGGGAACGGGGTAAACGCAAATAAACCGTAGCCGGGGTTCGCTTACCCCGGCGATTGGATTTTGAAGATCGACCGATGAGCTCGGGTAGGCGAACCCGAGCTTCGGAGACATCATTGACTCGCGTTTTAGGCTTTTTAAAAAGATCGACGATAAAAGAATCAGGGTCGGAGGCTGTCAGTATCGAAGTACCGACAAGGAATCCCCGGACAAACGGCGCAAGCTTGGCGATATCTGCGTTTCCGGTTATGCCGCTTTCAGCAACAATCGGATAACTGTCACTCAATCTTTCGCGCAGCACCGGAGCCAGCGTTATCGTCGTATGCAGATCGACCTTTCCGGTACGGAGATCGCGGTTGTTGATGCCGAAAATAATGTGCCGCTTCTGTATCGGCGACAGTTTTTCAAGTAGTTCTGCAATCTTTTCGATTTCATTGCCGCCATGCATTTCCAAAAGGATATCAATATCCAGACTCAGGACATGGAGCGTCAGACGGCCAAGTTCTTCCGCGGAAAGGATGGCTGCAATCAGCAGTATAGCGTCAGCTCCGCGATCCGCCGCGATATCGATCTGGCGTTCGTCCAAAATGAAATCTTTGGCCAGAAGCGGCAGCTTAGAAAGCGATCTCGCCTCGGCAAGAAGGTCGTATCCGCCGCCGAAATCTTTAGCATCACAGAGCACGGAGATCGCCTGCGCGTGCCGGTTGAAAATATCGACCATTGCCGGAATCGCTTTGCGATCGATAAGTTTTCCACATGATGGCGACATCGGCTTTATCTCGGCGATCAGCGAAGGCCGTTTGTCCACTACCGCATCGACAAAGGATCGCCGTGCCTTCCGTACGACTCTGGTATCGGGAAGACGGGAAATCTCCGCTTTCTTCCGTGCCACGATTGAATCGAGGATGGTCATCGGAGCTTTTGGGAAAGGTCACGGTAACGGCAGAAAAGTTTGAAGACTTTCCCGGAAGCGAGCGTTTCTTTTGCCAGGGAGAAAGCGTCGTTCAGTGATGACGTTTTTCCCGTCAGCAGTAAGGCGTGTGCCGCATTGACGAGCACGAGATTACGGTGCGCCGCGCGTCCCCGCCCCTTCGCGATTTCGAGGAAGATCTCCGCATTTTCTTCGGCCGATCCACCTTCGATCTCCTGCGGTCTCGCAAGAGGAAGACCGAAATCCGAAGGAATGAAGTGTGAT
>JBBAAJ010000019.1:0-17603 GCA_041658365.1 Candidatus Peribacteraceae bacterium
TGTTTCCCCGCGTGCGGCTCCACCGGCGCGAACGCGCGCGCTTTCTTCCCCTGGATCGCGCCGAAGTATTGTTTTCCGAGGGACAGCGCCTGCTGCTCGCCGATCCGTCCCGCGAATGTCACCACCAGATTATCCGGCGTATAGAAGTCCCGCTTGTGGCGTTGGAAGTCCTCCTGCTTCACGGAGCGTATCACCTCCTCCGTGCCGATGGTGTCCCATCCGAGCGGCTGATCGCCGAAGACGAGCGTCTCGAAATCCCACCCGGCCTGGTACATCGGCGTGTCCTGGTACATCCGGTACTCCTCGATGATCACGCCGCGTTCCTTCTCGATCTCCCCGGCGGGGAAGCGGGCGTTAAGGAGCATGTCGGACAATACGTCACAGGCCAGCTCCGCCTCCTCGGCTGCCACTTTCACGTAGTAGCCGGCGTACTCCTTGCCGGTGAACGCGTTGAAATCTCCGCCGACCGCGTCGATCGTCGTGCTCACCTCCGCCGCCGAGCGGTACTTGTTGCCGCCCTTGAAGAACATGTGCTCGAGGAAATGGCTGATGCCGCGTTCCTGCCCCGTTTCATACCGTGACCCCGCGCCTGCGAACACCAGGACCGTCACCGCCGCCGTACCGTCGGTCGGCGCGACCAGGATCGGGAGACCGGAAGAAAGTCTTGTGACTGTGAACATTGAGAGGAATGTAGAATGTAAAATGTAGAATGTAAAATGATTGTGTTGGCTTGACGCTTTTATGACTTGCTGTGTACTCTCCCGTCGCAATGCTTCGGAAACTCAAATGGCGTCGGCGGCTACGGTTGCACGGTTTCCGTGCACGGACGACGAGTACAACCGGCCGGCGCGTTCTTCAAAGACGCCGAAGGCAGGGACGCGCACGGCTTACGGTGCAGAAGAAAACCAAGTAGCTGTTGTTAGGTTTTAGCTGCTAGCTTTTAGGTGTTAGGGGAGGCCCGAAGAGAAAGGATTGTTTCCATTTCCTAAAACCTAAAACCTGACACCTAACACCTGTCCCGTGTAGGATGTTCATCATGGATACTCTTCGCCGCGTTTCCGCATTCGTCTTCTACTGCCTGGGGACGGTGATGATCGTCCTCATCGTTCTCGTGCAGCGCGGTATCGCCGCAGAGGAGCTGGCGCCCATCCCAGCGGTGCTCGATCTTCCGCTTCTTCTCACGGGCGTCCTCTTCGGCGGGAGCAGCCTGTACGTGAGTCTCGTGAAGGACAAACGTTCGATCCCGCTCCTGATTGTGATTTTCCTGCCGCTTGCTGCCTTAGTTGGTTTCTTCGTCTATTTGAATTTCTCTCTGCCCTTCACTCAGGTTTGAGAATCTGCAGGTGGCTTGGGGATGATGACACTCGTTTCTTCCCTGCAGGCTTCTTTGTTCGCGAACCTGGCGGCGATGAACAGGTAATCGCTCAAGCGGTTCATGAACGGGATGATATTTTCGCTGACCGGTTCCTGCGCATTGAGGGCAACGATCCAGCGTTCGGTCCGGCGGCAAACGGTACGAGCGAGGTGCAGCAGCGCCCCGCACGTCGATCCACCCGGAAGGATAAAATTTCGGAGTTTCGGAAGTTCGGCCGAAAGAGCGTCGATCCATTGTTCGAGTTTCTTTGTTTCCCTCTGGCCGATCCTGACGATCTGAACAGAGCTTCGGTGCGGAGTGGCGATATCGGCACCAATCGTAAACAGCAGCCGCTGGATCTCTCCGATCTGGTTCTGAAGCGCCGAAGGCCCGGACAGAGCGCTCATCACCACCCCCAATGCGGCGTTGAGTTCATCGAGCGAGCCGCAGGTGTGCAGACGGGCGGATGACTTGATCGCGCGGTCTCCTCCGAGCAGTCCGGTGGTCCCGTTGTCGCCGGTTCCGGTGTAGATCTTCATGGACGAGCGATAAGCGATAAGAGGAGAGAGTAACACCCGACTTCAGCTTTTTGTCAGCTGAGCAAGCACCTTCGCATGCACTTTTTCGACTTCCTCCTGTGTCAGTGTGCGGTCGGGGGCACGGTAGGTAAACCGGATCGTGATGGTCCGTGTTCCGTTCGCCGCGTAGAGGTCGACGGTTTCGACCGACTGGAGGAGCGCCTCGGCGGACGAGAGGCGGGCAAGCACTTGCGCGTGCTCCGCCCCGGCTTCCAGCGGGAGCGTTTCGTCGAAGGAGATTCCCGGGAAGGCGGGGAGCGGAGTGAAAATCTGTGTCTCCGGCACGAGGGAAAGCAGGGTGTCGGCATTGATGATGCAGGCAGCGGCGCGGAAGGGGAGCTCGGCGACTGCCCGGATGCGGGGATGGACTTCGAAAAGAAGGCCGATTCTCTTCTCCCCGCAGAGGAGCTCCGCGCAGCGCACCGGATGACCCATGGCGTGGATGTCGGATGAGGAACGAACGGTTACCATGTGCCCAGCCGACTCGAGCGCGTTCACCGTAGCGGCTTTCAGGAGGAGGAGTGGATCGTCTTTGAGCGTCGTTTCGCTGCGTGCGGCTATGAGCAGAACGAGTTCGTTCCATTCCTTCCCCTTCGAAAAGGCATGGCCGATTTCGTACACCTTGAGCCGCGGAGCATCGAGTGTCTTCAGTTCCCGGGCGGTGGTGAGCAGCATGGATGGCAGCAAACTCGGGCGTAGCAAGCTCATCTCTTCCCCGATGGGATTCTCGAGAGCGACTGCTTCCTTTCCGACTGCCATCTTCGCGAGGAGTTGCGGCGAGGTGAACGCCACGTGAATGAGTTCCGTGAAGCCCGACTCTTTCAGCGCGTCGCGCATCCGATGGATCCGCCGGTCGCGCAGGGGAGGGGTAGTCGACGCCTCGGGCATACTCGCGGGGACATTCGCATATCCGAAAATGCGTGCGACTTCTTCGATGACATCCTGTTTCAGAAGAATGTCGTTGCGCCAGGGGGGCGGAGTCACTGTGAAGGTTTTCCTCGAGGTTTTTACGCCGAAGCCGAGATCAGAAAGTATCCGTTTGGCTTGAGCGGGTTTTATGTCAGCACCGATCACTTGCCGGAACATGTCGGCCGGTAACTTCAGCGGTTTTTTCTTGTCGGTTTTTCCCACGGATTCGAAAGAAGAGATGATCTTTGCCCCCGGCAGCAATTCAAGCATCAGTTCCAGTGCCCGGCGGAAACCTTCTTCGGCGGCAATAAAAGGGATTCCTTTTTCATAGACCGTGGCGGCATCGGTCCGGTGGCCGGTAGAAATGATGGTTTTGCGGATCGAAATTGGATCCACGATGGCGGCATGGAGATACAGTTGCCGTGTGGAATCTTTGGTACTGCTCCTGAGTCCGCCCATGATTCCGAGCAAGTCGAAAACTCCTTCATCGTCAATCAATATGACCGCTCCTTCCGGGAGAACTCTTTCCACTTTGTCCAGAGTGATTATCTTCTCGCCTTTTTTCGCGGTTCTGATCCTTACCGTTCCCTTCAAGTCAGCCACATCGAAACTGTGGAGCGGCATCCCGAGTTCCAGCGAAACATAATTGGTGATGTCCACTGGCAGGTTGATTGATCTTGATCCCAGGGCTTCGAGTCTCCGGCGCATCCAGTCGGGGGTCTGGCCGGTACCGGTGATTGCCATGGTGCAAGCGCAATATCGCGGTACGAGATGCGGGATTTCATTGATCCGTTTGAACGGAAGTTCAGCTTTTGGGAAAGGTATTTTCTTCTTTGGCGGGAGCTTTTTCCATTTGGCCATGCCCATTGCCACAAGTTCCCGGGCAACGCCGATATGCGAGAAAAGGTCCGAGCGGTTCGTGATGGCGTGGTTATCGATATGGAAAATGACATCGTTCATGCCGATCGCCTTGGCAACCGCATCACCGACCGTCAAGCCGAGGGGCGTGAAATCGAGAACGGGGCGCGCTCCTTCCTCTAGCTTGGGCGGAAAGCGTTCCTCAAGTCCCAATTCCTCGGCAGCGCAAATCATTCCGTTGCTGTCTTCCCCGCGGATCATCATGTGCTGGATGGTCACCACTTCTCCGCCGGCCGCCGCACGCTTTACCGTCGCTCCCACGTGTGCGAAGGCAGTGATCATGCCTTCCTGAAGATTCGTCCCACCGCATACGACCCGCTTCTGGCCTTGGTCCGTCTGGACATCACAGAGCGAGAGTTTATCAGCATTCGGATGCTTCTTGACGGAAAGAATCTTCCCGATACAGCAACCCTTAAGCCTAAGCCCCGGTTCTTCAATCTCTTCCACCTCCCCCGTGCAGCGGGTGAGGCGGTCCGCGATCACCTGCGGGTCGGTCTCCTGCCACTCGATAAAATCCGAGAGCCAGTCGCGTGAAATTTTCATGGTTCCTAGCCTACGCGGAACGGGTAAGAGTGGCCAGTGGCTGAGGGAGCTGCGTCGTGTGCAGAGGGGCTCGGTTTCAACTGTGGCGGAGAGGGAGGGATTCGAACCCTCGAGACCCTTTCGGGTCTACCTGCTCTCCAAGCAGGCGCACTAGGCCACTATGCGACCTCTCCAGCCGTGGGCGCAGTATAGCGCAAAACCGGCATTGTGCCCCGAGAGGCTACTTTCCGTTGCAGACTTCGCAGCGCTTCATGATCGCCACCATGTGCTTCATCCACGCAAGCAGCGAGACCGTGAAGGCAAGAATGGCAAGCGATCCGCCAGTGGATCCGAACTGCAATGCATACCGCGTCGGTTCCACCGAAGCAGCAACGATGTGCGTCTCGAAGATGCCCACCAATGCCGCGATGGTGACGACGAAGAGGAGCAGTGCCGCGAGCCACTTTGTAGTCAGGCATCCGATGGAACAACAGGGCTTCTTGGAAGAAAGGATTCCCATAGAAAAAAAGGGAGGATATGAGATGGAACAAAGTGTAGCAGAAAGCCCTGTACGAACTGCTTGCATCATCCCTCTGTTGATTGAGTGGGAGTCTTCTCCCAGAGCCAGAAATGTGCTATGATGCTCGGATGGCTTCGCAGTCGCTCCAGCAGCAGCTTCCGGGGTTCGAGAAGGTGCTTCTATCGTCTCGTCACCGATGGGGGCATAGGCTCACTGCGTCCCTTCGGGGATTCCAGACACCCGTTGGGATCGATTTTCTTGCGAGTTTCATCCTCCTCGTCCTGGCGCTTGTTCTCTATGCGCGTCTCATGCCGGCGGTCAGTAACGTTCAGTACGAACGCAGGCCGGAACCGCCGCAGGCCGCGGACTTCCCGCTCTTCATGGATTCGAACGGCTCTCCCATGACCGTGAAGTTCCGTCTCAGGATTTCCCCTCTCCATCCGAAGGTATACCGCCTCCTCGCGGACGACTGCATCGAACAATTCCTCGTCGATGGCCGTCCGATCCCCCAGGCTGTTTTCGGTGAGTGCACGCCGGACAGCGCGAAAGAACTGATGCTGAACGACTACTTCACGCCCGGCGAGCACGTGGTGGAAGTGTCCATCAGCGACCATGCAGGCGGCAGACAGGGTTTCGATCTCAATGCCTCCTACTTCGATTCTCTCGTTCTCACCCTGCAAGCGGTTATTTTCGTGTTGATCTGTCTCTCCTTTTTCCTCTTCTGGCGGATGCTGAAGCTCGGGAGATGGTGGCTCTTTGCCATTCTCCTCGCCGGTCTCGTGTTGCGGATAGGATACTTCTCTGCGACTCCCTACAACACTCGTGCGAATGATGCCGACGCGCACGTCGAGTATGTGCAGTGGATTCTCGATCACCATTCTCTTCCCAGGGCAGATGACGGGTGGGAATTCTTCCAGCCGCCGCTCTACTACGCCGTCTCAGCGATCTTCGGCGGAATCGGGAAGGCTGTCGTCCATACGCGTGCAGCCTTGCTCTGGATGCTCCAGTTCGAGGGACTCCTGATGTCCGTTGTCATGCTCTTCCTCAGCGTGTGGATCGGGTCGCTCCTTTTCCCGGCTGAGAAACGGGCGGGAACCCCGCGGGGCGGGGCGAGGCGGAGATGGTACGTTCTCTTCATTTCCCTCGTCGCGACCTCTCCCATTCTCATCGCCTCTGCGGCGAAGATCAACAATGACGTTCTCATTCAGCTCATAGCATTCCTCGCCGTCGGTTTCCTTGTCCGCTTCTGGCAAACCGGTCACCGATTCCACTGGTACGCCCTGACGGCCGTCATCATTCTCGGCATTCTCACGAAGCTCAATATGGTGTTCTTCGTGCCGGTGGCGTACCTCTGTCTTCTGTTCACCCGCCGCCTCACGTTCGAGCAGAAACTGGTGCTGGGCGGTGTGACACTCCTCGCTCTTCTGTCCTTCACGGAGTGGTTCTATGTCCTCACGTATGTCGGGCAGCGCGCCACATTCCCCGTGGGGAACGTCCAGGGACTCAACGGCGATCTCATGGTCGGGAACACGCTTTCGAATTTCGTCTCCTTCCATCCGCTGCGCTTCCTCCGCATTCCGTTCGTCAACCCCTTTGATGATATCTCCGGGCGTCAGTTCTTCTGGGAGTACTTCCTGAAGACCTCTGTCTTCGGAGAGTACTGGTTCGGCGAGAAACCGGTCGTCGTGCTCCTTGCCAGGATCCTGAACGGCATGACACTCTTCATTCTTGTCCCGCTCGGGGTCTACGGGATCCTCCGCGCAATCGTCGTCAGGGAGGAGCGCTGCAGCGCTTTCCCCCTCCTCTGCACGTTCTTCCTGATCATCGTCGGACATCTCCTGTTCCGCTTCAAGGCTCCCTTCAGCTCTTCACAGGACTTCCGGTATTCTATTGCGGCACTCATTCCGTTCTTCTACTTCATGCTCTCTGCGGCGCGTTCCCTCCCCCGAATACTTCGCTTCGTCAGTTCCCTGGCGCTCTGGGCATTCGTCGTCTTCGGCGCCGTCTTCGTCGTCTTCATCCCCGTATTCCGCCTTTAGGATGGCGGTTTTTTCGCGGGTTCATCCCTGTTTCATGGTCCAGAGTTCACGAAACATGCGGAAAATCACGCTGGGTTTCGCCCCCGTCTGCCTGCCGAACCTCCGCGGCGCGTGCGGGACATCAACCGTGAACCACGGAATGCCGGATCGGCGTGCGTGGTAGAACATCTCGGCGTTGATGAGCGCGCCGGTGGAGTGTCCCGGGTGAATTTTTTTCCATGTTTCCCGCGTGAAGACCTTCATCGCGCAGTTGATGTCCCGTACCCAGATGCCGAGGACCAGCCAGGAGAGGAGACCGAAGAGCTTTGCGTTCACGATGCGGACGAACGGATCGGCGCGTCTGCGGCGCCGCCCGACGACGAACACATGGGTCTTCAGGTGCGGGAGGAGGAGGTCGAAGTCCGCCGCAGAGAACTGTCCGTCACTGTCCATGAAGCCGATGACATCGCCGCGTGCTCTGTCACAGCCCGACCGGACAGCGGCGCCATATCCCCGGTTTGCTTCATGGGTGACGATCGAGAGGGAAGGGAATTCCCTCGTGAGTGCCCCGAGAATCTCCGCGGTTCTGTCCAGAGAACCGTCGTTCACCACCACGATTTCCCACGATGTTTCCTTCCCAGGGAGCCACGCTGCCGTTTCACGCACGGTACGTTCGATGTTCAGCTCTTCGTTGAAGCACGGCAGAACAATGGAGAGCATTTGTGGATTATTGTAACAGAGCGCTTCTCAACCTCACTTCTCGCTTCCGAAGCCCACGATGAGGCAGAGGGCGGAGATCGCGAGATGCAGGTAGTTGTCCGCGGAGTTCGTAGAGAAGAGGCCGAAGATATAGCCGTCCATGGAGAAGCCTGCGATGGTGATGACCGCGTAGACGAGGCCGAAGAGGATCAGGAACCAGCGGGAGTGGAGCTGGCTCGAGTTGAACGCGAACAGGCCGATGAGGCCGCTTCCGAAGTGCACGATATTGTGCACGGTGTCCACCTCGAACATGTAGAACATTCCGCTTGGGACGAAGAACCCGGCAATACCCACGATGGTGAGTGCCAGGCCGAGTAAGCCAGTGACTGGTTTCACGAGGAGATTCATGGGGAGAGAGGGAAGAATAGTAAAGGCCATTTTACCACTTTCTCACCATGAAAAACCATGCGGTGACGCATCATCGGTTGCCCGTCAATCCCCGAGCTATCTTCCTGTCTGGAGTTGTTTTGCGAGGGTCCGAAGGTACGAGGTGGACACCTTCATCCGCCGGTACGTTCCCGTCGCCGGATCATAGACGCGTTTCTTCTGGATATTCGCGCCGAAGGTGCGCTTCGTGGCGCGCATCGAGTGACTGCGGCGATTGCCCACCGCTCTCTTCTTGCCGGTCATTTGGCATTGTCTTGCCATGGAGCCGATGGAATGTACATGGAGGCTGGACGAGCGTCAATTGCTTGCTGCTCGTATAAATCGGCCGTAGGCTTTCTGCGTGCTCACGGAACTCCTCAACGCGCCGTTCATCATCGCGATTCTCCTCGCGCTCAGTGTCCATGAGGCGGCCCATGCGTTCGCCGCCAATGCACTCGGAGATCCGACCGCCAGGGAGGAGGGGCGCCTCACACTCAACCCTCTCGCGCACCTCGATCCCCTCGGGACGATCATGTTCTTCCTCGTGCGCTTCGGGTGGGGGAAGCCCGTGCCGGTGAATCCGCGCTACTTCAGGAATGTCCGCCGCGACAGCGCCGTCGTTTCGCTCGCCGGACCCGCATCCAATCTCCTCCTCGCGGTGATCGCGTTCTTCCTCCTCGCTCTCCTCGCTCCCCAGGTGATGCGCGTCGCGAACGCGGAACAACTCCTCTTCACCCGTGGCATCGGCGTGCAAATTCAGGCGTTCCTCATCCAGGTCTTCGCGAACCTGCTCTTCGTGAACCTGGGGCTCATGGCGTTTAACCTCCTTCCCATCGCCCCCCTCGACGGCTCGAAAATCGTGCAGGTGTTCATTCCCTACGCCTACGAAGAGCACTACCAGCGCTACCTGGAATATGGCCCCTACATCCTCATCGGTCTTCTGATCGCCGAACAAATGCTTGATCTCCCCATTCTCCTCACGTGGATCTCGTTCATTGTCGACGGGGTGCTGAAGCTGCTGCTTTTGTTTACGTAGCGCAGCGAGTTTGCAAAGAGAATTGCTTCTCCTGACAAACAAAATCGCGGCGTAGCTCCCGCAGGAGCGAAGCCGGATGGAGCCGCCCGTGAGGATTGAACTCACGACCCCCTCCTTACCATGGAGGTGCTCTACCACTGAGCTAGGGCGGCATAATGTGTTCGCTTTGGACGTGCCAGTCTATGCAGGAAACCGCGGAAGCGGCAAGCGCTTCGTCATACCATTTTGCATTATAAAAGCCATTACTCGTTCACCGATTGCTTACTCCTCTCGTGCCGCGTAGCGTTTACCAGAGCCAAGAACGATGATCAACTCAGCTGGTACATTGATGGCGTTTTAAACGCGAAGTGGTATCAGTGTTCATCTATGGTTACTGCCCAGCTCTGGGCGGCTTGCCCTTTGTATTTGCGGATCGCGTTCTTCAGTGCATGGAGCGGAAGAAGTGCGCATTTGAGGCGCCGCGGGCCGATGGGAACCTTGAGGAGATCAAGCATGACATCCGGTTTCAGCGACTTCGCCTTCTGGAGCGGGAAGCCCGGAAGCTCCTCGCTGAGCATGGACATCGCCGCCTGACTGATGGCGCAACCCTTTCCGTGCCATGCGAGCCTGATGATCTTCCCCCGCGAAATTTTCAGATCGAGTATCAGTGCATCTCCGCAGCTTGCGTTCTCCTCCCTGTGGCGGACGGAGGGTCTCTGGAGCTTGCCCTGGCCGCGCGGGTGGCGGTAGTGATCGAGAATGTTCTCGGCGTACAAATTCATAAATACATACACGAAGAGAAGTGCTTGTTCAAAGAGAACGCATGATACATTGCTAAATTGCTAAATTGCTAAATTGTTTGCACGCAAGAACGTGCGTTTCGCTTGCGACCTTCGACAAGCTCAGGTCGCCCATAACAACGTCATAGTTGCCATTTGAATAGGTCGCCCTGAGTTCATCGAATGGGCGAGCAATTTAACAATTTAACCATTGAGCATTTTCTTCGCTCTTACGATTGCTTCTATACATGTATCGATTTCCTCCTTCGTGTTGTACACACCGACTGAAAGCCGCGTGGAAGCGGTAATGCCAAAGGACTGATGGAGGGGTTGGGTGCAGTGGTGCCCGGCCCGGAGGCAGATGCCCTCCTGCCCCAGAACATCGGTGAGATCGTGCGGGTGCACTCCTTCCACGGTGAAGCTCACGCAGCAGACTCGTTGCTTCGGATTCTTCGGCCCGAGAATCGTGATGCCTTCCCTCGATCGCAGTTGTTCGTGGGCGTAGCGGACGAGCGAACGCGTGTGCTCATGCGCCGCTTCTGCCCCAGTGTCTTCGAGCCAGGCGATCGCTTCGCCGAGGCCGACGGCGTCCGCCGTCGCGGGAGTGCCTGCCTCGAACTTGCGCGGGAGATCCGCACAGGTGAACTTCTTCGTCGTCACGGTTTGGATCATGTCCCCGCCGCCGAGGAAGGGGGGCATCCTTTCCAGAAGGGTTTCCTTTGCATAGAGCACTCCCACCCCCGAAGGTCCGTACAGTTTGTGCCCCGAGAAGGCGAGGAAGTCGATATCCGATTCCTGCACGTTCACGCGTTCGTGCGCGACGAGTTGCGCGCCGTCCACGAGAAGCCGTGCGCCTGCTCTGTGTGCCATCCGTGCGATTTCCCGAAGGGGCGGCAGACAGCCGAGCACGTTACTGAGGCCGGTGATGCTCACGAGCTTCACGCGCCCGGATGACAGCACTCCCTTCAGTTCGTCCATGTCCATCGTTCCCTCCCGGTTCACCGGAATCCACCGGAGATTGATGCCGCGGGATTCCTTGAGTTGCAGCCACGGGACGATGTTGCTGTGGTGCTCCATCATGGAGAGAACGATGGAGTCTCCCCGCTGAAGGGTCGCCCCCCAGGATCGCGCGACCATGTTGATGGATTCGGTCGTATTCCGCGTGAATATCACCTCATGGGAGTGCGATGCTCCGATGAACCGCGCGACACGGTTCCTCGCCTCTTCATAGGACAGAGTCGCCTCCTCTGCGAGTGCGTGCATGCTCCGGTTGATGTTCGCGTTCTGCTCGCGGTAGAACCGCCCGATCCGCTCCAGAACTTTCAGGGGCTTCTGCGTGGTCGCGGCATTGTCCAGATAGATGAGTGGATGGCTTCCGATTGTTTTCCTGAGGATGGGGAACTGCGCGCGGATCGTGGCAAGGTCGAGTGCCATGGGCAGCGAGTATACCGCAGGAGTGGTACTCTACGTTCACTATGTCGCAACGCACCATCGTCATTCTCAGTTTTTGCCTCTTCGTTCTCGCGCTGCTCTGGGGTGGCTTTACCTTCCTCGTGTACCTCGGGATTCCCATCCACCAGCTTGTCTATTCGTCTGCGGGCGACATCAATTCCCTCGATCTCGCCTGCGGGACGCAACCGACGATTTCCATGTACCTCTGTCGCGGGTCGGCGGCCATCGTTCCGTTCGTCGGCGCTGTCTTCAACATGTCGAGCCCCTTCTTCGCGTACCTCATCGTTTGGGCCGTCCTCTTCGGCGCCGCCCTCCTCTTCGCGGGATACCAGACGGGATACTTCCGCCTGCGGATGACGGTGCGCCCCCTGTACCTTGTTTCGCTGTTCGTCTTTTCCGTGTGGCTCATGGCGACGACGCTCTCTCTCGGGACCTTCTACAATCTGAATACGCCGAAGGAGGCGATGGTCACGGAGATCGACGGATCGAAGGCCTATCCGCCCTTCCGCCGCTTCTACGAACCCGTGCCGCAGGTGTATACGGGCGCGGGTCCGCAGGCGATCGCCGAGCTCAAGGCGAATTACGATTCCCTCCTCGCGCGCGGATGCCTCACCGAGGCGGGGGTCACGCAGAATGGCGCACGGGTGTACGACTTGGGTATCTGGTGCATCCAGGGGAGCATCTTCTCGCGGGTCGGGATACAGCTCTTCCTTGTCGGTTACCTCCTCCTCGTCTTCCTCTCGCTCGGGCGAGCCATTTTCAGGCTCCTCGTACGCAAAGAGGAGATCCATCCGCTCCTCGAATGCGTTCTTTCTCTGGGGCTCGGTGCTCTCGGGATGGTGGCCATCCTCTGGACGCTCGCCGTGTTCGGTCTCCTGAAGCCTTCTTTCATACGCCTGCTGTTCTTCGGTCTCCCCGCTGTTCTCTTCCCACAGACATGGTACTGGCTGAAGTCGGCGTGGACGCGGACATTCGAAACCGAATTGTCCGCGAATTCGTTCTTCCCTCTCCTGACATGGCTTCTCCTCAGCTACCTCGCGCTCAATTTCCTCAACGTCGTCCGGCCGTTTCCGATCGGGTGGGATGATCTCGGAAGCTACTTAAACCGGCCGCGCCTGCTCGCAAGCTATGGGGCGTTCATTCCCTCGATGTCCCAGTTCCAGTGGGAGTATCTCACGGCGTTGGGGTACCTGCTCTTCGGCTACGACAGCTGGACGGGCTCGACGTTCGCCATGCAAATCAACTGGTCTGCCGGACTCTTGAGCGTCCTGACCGTCTACGCCTTCGGCAGGCTGTTCTTCGGGGAACGGCGCGGGATTCTCGCGGCGATCCTGTACTACTTCCTCCCCATGACGGGGCACTTCTCATTCGCGGACATGAAGGTGGACAACGCGTCGTTCTTCACGAGCGCTCTCTCGCTCCTCGCGGTCTTCGCGCTCCTCCTGCTTCCCGATGAAAAAGAAGGGGATGGAAAGGGGAAAGGAAGGCGCTCGATGCTCCTCGTGGCGGCGGGACTCCTCGCCGGCTTCAGTTTCGCCATCAAGCCGACGGCGGTTCTCGCCATTCTCATGGCGCTCTCCGTCATCGCGGGCGCGGGACTCGGGTCATACGGCTTCGCAGGTCTCGTTGCTCTCGGCTTCGCCGTGCTCCAGCGGTTCGGTTCTCTGGACATCGCTTCGGTGGCTCGCCGTGCGCTCCTCGGGTGGATGCCGTCGCAGGACATGGTGTTGGCGGCGACGGCGCTCCTCGGCGTTGTCCTCCTTGTCGTCGGCATGGTTCGTCACCGCTGCGCGATCCGCGCGTTCGGTCTTCATTTCGCGCTCTTCGCTCTCGGCATGGCGATTTCCGCACTGCCGTGGATGATGCACAATGCCGTGGTCTCCCGCAGTTTCTCTGTTTCGGGGATGCTCTCGGCCCGGGATTTCACCGCGCCGCAGGTTTCCTACGAGCAGAAGCCGACGGAAGCGCTGTCGGCGGGTTTCCCTGTTACGCCCATCCGGTATCTCCCGCCCGAGCTCAAGCTCGATGTCAACAGTCCTGCGTGCAAGACGTCGGCGCGTGTGGAAGAGCTCGATCGCTACTGGGGGTTCGACCGGGGGTTCAAGCATTACCTCACCCTGCCATGGCGTCAGGTGATGAATATCGATTCGTTCGGGTACTACGTCACGCTCATCCCTCTGCTCCTCCTCTTCCCGCTCGTCCTTCTCCTCCCCGTTTTCTGGATGCGGAAAGGACGGTGGCTCCGGCTCCTCTTTGCCGGGACTTTCATTTTCTTCCTTCAGTGGTCACTGGTCGCGAATGGCATCCCGTGGTACGGAATCGGCATGTTCCTCGGATTCGCTCTCGCCTTCGAGGCGTTCATCGTGTACGCGCCCGACGCGCCGAACCGATTCCTCTTCGGCACGCTCATTGGCGCAAGTATCCTCATCTGTCTCGTGAACCGCTTCTGGCAGTTCGATACACAGAAGAATCTCTTCGAGTACCCCCTCGGCAAGATCACCGCCGGTGCCCTCAGAGAAGTGACGATTCCTGATTATGACGACATCCGCGAGAGCGTGGTAAGCCGCCACGAGACGATGCCGGATACCCCCTACACGTACCGTGTCGGGACATTCATCTCGTACTTTATCCCCAGAAACCGCGAGATCTTCCCGCTCGCCGATCACCAGCTCAATTTCTTCAACTGTCTCAACCAGGAACGCGATCAGGCGCTCACCCTTAGGCGGCTCAAGGCTCTGGGGTTCAACAGCATCATCTTCGACACGAACACCCAGACGATCGAGAAGGACCCGAACGGCTCGCTGCACAAGAAGGTGAATGCGTTCCTGGAGTTCGCGAACGATCCCGTTCTAAAGCTCACGATCCAGATTAACGATCCGGGGAACGGGATCGCTTACCTTCTCCTTCCGTGATGCGCGTCTGCGCGGTCATCCCGGCGTTCAACGAGGCCACCCGTATCGGTGCGGTGATCCGCGGCGCGCGGCAATACGTTGATGAGGTGATCGTCGTCGCGGACGGCTCTCTGGATGCGACGGCGCAGGTGGCCCGGGAAGCCGGTGCCCGCGTGATTATTCATACGGAGAACTGCGGGGCGGGCGCAGCGACCATGACCGGTCTCGAGGCGGCCCGCCGCCTCGGGTTCGATGTCGCCGTGACGGTGGATGCGGACGGGCAACATGCGACGGCGGACATTCCGCGTCTCGTAGAGGCTCTGCGGAACGGAGGAGCGGATCTCGTCGTCGCGAACCGGTTTGGGCGGAAGAACATCATTCCCCCCATCCGGCGTTTCGCCAATGCGCTGGGGAATATCGTGACCTTCCTGGTGACCGGTATCTACCTGCCGGACACGCAGTGCGGATTCAAGGCGTTCGGTCCCCGCGCGCTCCTCGAGGTGCAGCTCCGGATGTCCGGTTTCGAGTTCTGCACCGAGGTGATCCGCGAGGCTTCCCGCCACCGCTGGAAGATCGCTTCCATCCCGACCAAGGTGGTGTACTCTGAATACACGCTCGCCAAAGGCCAGTCGTTCGCGAATGGCCTCAAGACGGCGGCGAAGATTCTCCTCCGCACCTTTCTCCGATGACCATTCCCGAATTCACGCCGTACCAGATCGTCGTCCCGCTTTTCTCGCTCCTCATGGTGGCGTACGCGTGGAATCTGGTGCTGCGTCAGAAGAAGACCATCTGGGAGGGGGGACTCTGGACGCTCTTCTGGTCCGTGGTGGCGTATATTTCGATCGTTCCGAGCAGTCTCCAGTACTTGAGCGGCGTCACCGGCATCAAGAAGAACGAGAACGCGGCGACCATCACGGCCATCGGCGTTATTTTCTTCGTTCTCTTCTATATCATCATGCGATTGGAGGAACTGGAGCAGCGGCTCACGAAGCTGGTGCGGGACAAAGCGCTCCGGGAGAGCGGGATCGTGGAGCCAGAAACAAGGAAGATGTAAGATGAAAGACAGATGAAGACCATTCTTCTCATCAGCCCTTACTGGAAGGAGAAACATCGCTGGATGGTGAGTTCGGTGAAGTTGGCCGAGCTGTGGCAGCGGTTGGGGTACAGAGTGGTGGCGCTCTGCATGGGGGAGGGGTCTGCTGAGGGTGGTACCGGGCAAGCGATAAGCGATAATCCTCCTTCGCTAAAGCTACGGAGGGCAGGGCGGCGAGCGGGAAGCAGGGGGGAAAGCTGCGAGCGCATTTCAGACACTTTGGAAATCCACCGGGTTCCGGATTTCTTTCTGCCTGATCCGTGGAATTACGGGATTGCATTCGGGTTCAGCGGCAAGGCATCGAAGCTGGCCAGAGAGCTCAAGCCCGATCTGATTGTTGTGAACAAGATCCTGTTTTGGAGTTCGTTCGCGCTCCTCTCACTCCGCCTCCATGGCTACAGGGTGATCCTGACCACCGATGCGCTGGTCGGTATCACCTGGTGGCCGAGGAGTCGCTTCGCGAAGATCTGTGCTGCCATATATGCCTGGACTTTGGGCTGGCTTATTTTGAAAGCGGCCAATCGCATTGTCTTCTTCCATCCGCAGCCGCTTCCTCTGCTTCATCGGCTTGGAATTGCAGAGAAATCGATTGTTATTCCAACGGGGATCGATCTTGCTCCGTTTCCCCTCACCCCCGTCCCCTCTCCCGACGGGAGAGGGGAGAGAGGGGTGAGGGACGTAACCACTACCTACATTGGCCGTCTGGAGTCCGTGAAAGGTGCGGATGATTTCGTCGCCGCCGCGCTGAAAGTGAAACGCGACCACCGCGAGTTGCGCGTGCAGGTTGTCGGTTGGTACAAATCCGATCATCCGCTTGTGAAGGCGCATGGGAGCGAGGTTTCTTTCACCGGTCTTCGGGACGACGTTGCAAACATCCTTGCCGCGACGGACATCTTCGTTCTCCCCAGTTATTCGGAGGGCTTGAGCAATGCGCTCATGGAAGCGATGGCTTCGGGTTGTGCGTGCATCGCAAGCGACGTGGGTGGCAATGCGTTCCTCATCCGAAGCGGCGTCTCGGGATTCCTCTTCCCGCCCGGAGACTGCGAGGCGCTGGCCGCGCACATCCGGCGCTTGCTCGAAGATCCTGCCAAACGCCGGTCTCTCGGAGAGGCTGCGAGGAAAAGGATTGAAGAGCAGTTCAGCTGGGAAAGTGTTGGCCAGCAGTACAAGAGGGTATTTGAGCAATGGACTGAGTCTTAACTGTTCATCATTGCTACATTGTTTCATTGTTACATTGTTCGCAAGCGAGAACGTTCGGTGGATGCGTGCCCGCCCGGACGACTGTCCTGTCGGACGAGCAAACAATGTAGCAATGTAGCAATGTAACAATGTATCTATGAAGCCCAAGCTCGTCGTTCTCTCGGCTTTCCTCACCCCGTTTCGCAGCGGTGCCGAGGCGATGGTGGAGGAGGTCTTTCCAAGGCTGAGCGACCGGTTTGATGTGACGATCATTACCTGCCGAATGAGAAGAGGGTTAGGATTGGGGTTGGGGAAAGAAGTGAAGGTTCTTCGTGTCGGTTTTGGTTTTTCTTTCGACAAGTACCTGTTTCCTCTCCTTGCTCCGCTGAAAGCCTGGACTCTGCAGCCTGCGATCATTCATGCCGTTCTGGAGTCCTATGCCGGTGCCGCATTGATTTTGTGCAAAGTGCTCATGCCAAGGACGAAGCGGGTTCTGACGCTCCAGAGTACCAACACGAGTTTTTTGCTCGGACCGATGCACCGGAGTGCGACTGTAGTAACGGCGATAAGCCGGGCGCTCATTGATCGGGCGAAGCGCTTCGGTCAGGAAGACGTGACCCTCATTCCAAACGGCATTGACTTCAAATCCATCCGGGAAGCTTGTCATAAATATCCCAAGATTCCCGGAAGAATTCTTTTCGTCGGGCGCCTGGAACGCATGAAGGGTGTTGACATCCTGCTTTCTGCGTTCGCGAGGGTGGTACGGGGGCTCGAAGAAGCGATAAGCGATAAGCGGCCCGTCCGACCGGGTCATCCGGGCGGGACGGACAGTCGTCCGGGTGGGCAAGCGGCAAGCGGTGTGTTGAAGCTACATATTGTGGGTGATGGGTCGCTCCGCTCCTCGCTTGAGGCGCAGGCGCACTCGCTACAGATACTGGACAGTGTCACCTTCACGGGGCATCTGCCGCGCGAAGCGCTCAATCGAGAGTATGCGGAGGCGGAGATTTTCTCCGGACTCTCCCGGAGCGAGGCGCTCGGAAATGTTTTCCTCGAAGCGCAGGCGGCAGGGTGCGCGGTCGTCGCGACGCGGGTCGGCGGGATAATGGATATCGTTGAAAACGGAAAAACCGGGCTGCTCGTATTGCCGGACGATGTTGCCGGAGCCTCGGGAGCGCTCAGTCGGCTGCTCTCGGACCCGGAGTTGCGCTCCAGACTGGCGCTGAAAGGTGCGGAAGGGAAAGAGGCGTACG
>JBBAAJ010000020.1:0-17586 GCA_041658365.1 Candidatus Peribacteraceae bacterium
TACGAGGCGGTGGCGCTGCTCGCCAACATGATCATGAACGTCGGTTTCGCGACTGTCCCGCACCGCGACCGGGTCTATTATCTCGGCCTCGCGAATGCGATGCGCCAGCCGGAGTTTCAGACGGACAGCCGTTTCGTGAGCGGTGTCGTCGAGGTACTGGAGCAGCGGCTCGCGCGTTTGCTCGGGAAGATTGAGCTCAAGGATGACGTGCAGTATTTCATCGGGGAGAAGGATCTCTGTCCGCAGTTTCATAGCTGCGGCATGCTCGTGATGAAGTACCGTATTCGCGATCATGCGGGAGCCATCGGCATCCTCGGGCCCATGCGGATGGACTATGGGTACAACACTGTTGCGTTGGATATGGTGGCGGGGCTCCTGCGGGACTGACTGAATGTAAAATGTACAATGTAAAATGTACAATGACATTACAGGTTCGTGCTCTTGTCCCTTTCGTTCATTTTAAATTGTACATTGTACATTCTACATTTTCTTGAGTCTCCTATAGCTTCCACCCAGTCCACCATCGTCCTGCTCAAGGTCCGGCCCGCCCTGCCGGATCCGGAGGATACGCAGAGCAACCGCGGGCCGCTCCTCATGGAGCCCGCCATCTCCGCCATGCACTCTCTCCGGAATCGCGGCGCCATGGTCAGTTTCGAGATCGGTTCGTTTCAGGGGAAGATCTGCTTCTTCGTTCGCGCGCATCGCCGCGCCGTCGCGCTGGTCGAGAGCCAGCTCTACGCGCAGTACCCGGATATCGACATCGAGGAAATGGATCCCGGTCTCCTCGAGCCGGAGGCGGGTGAGTCGGTGCTGAGCATGGATCTTCGACTCACGAATCCCGAAGCATTCCCCATCAAGCGGCATCCGCAGTTCGACGATCTCCTCTCCCGGCAGACCGTGGATACGATCGCGGGGATCACCTCCGCGCTCGTCCGCTACAGCGATCCCCAGATGCGCGGGCACGTGCAGATCGTCTTCCGGCCGCTCAGCAGCCGTTTCCGCAGGCGCGTGCTCAAGTTTCTGCCGCTGCTCAAGCACGGTTTCCCGAGCCGTTTCGAGTGGTATGCGCACCTCTTCGCGCGGGTCCATCTGGCTCGCGGGTGGCGGTGGTGGGCGTACCTCCCGCTCAACATCCTCATGGGAGGGTTCCGCGCGTGGTTCTCGTTCGTTCCCTCCATGGACGAGATCGCTCTCCTCTCCGAAGAGGTATCGGACGATCAACGGTACGATGAACACGCGGTGAAGATGGGGCGGCGAAGCCATGAGAACGAAGATCCGCTCGCCGCGATCGCCGACAAGGCGAATCGGCTTCTGTTCATCTGCAATGTCCGTGTGAACGTGGTGACGAAGAACGAGAAGCGCGAACTGGCGGAACAGAAACTGGAGGAGATTGCCGGCAGCTTCAAGCAATTTACGCTTCCGCACTGCAACGGCTTCAAGCCCGGACGCCTCCGCATCGGCTCTGCGATACCGACAGGATTTACGCGCGTGCCGTACACGCTCTCGGTGGAGGAGCTTGCATCTGTCTGGCATTTTCCGAATCTCCTCGTGAAAACGCCCAATATCGATTGGGTCCTGAGCCGCAAGCTGGAACCGCCTGTGGATTTACCACTCGTCCCCGTTTCTTCGGGTGGGGAAGGGGAAGCGGCTCTCACGGTGCTTGGAGAAGCCGTCTTCCGCGGACGCCGGACGAAATTTGGCATTCGCCCCGATGATCGCCGGCGGCACACGTACATCATCGGAAAAACCGGCATGGGGAAATCAACGCTCCTGGAGAACATGATCTTCTCCGATGTGCATGCCGGGAAGGGAGTGGCGGTCATCGATCCGCACGGAGATCTCGTGGATTCCGTCCTGCGTTTCATCCCCGCTGGCAGGACGAACGATGTCATCCTCTTCGATCCGGCCGATCGGGAGTTCCCGCTGTCGTTCAATATGCTCAACGCCCCGCACCCCGACCAGTATCCGCTCGTCGTCTCCGGTCTCATGAGTGTCTTCACGAAGATGTGGCCGGACATGTGGAGCGGCCGCATGGAGCACATTCTCCGTAACACGCTCCTCGCACTCATCGAAACACAGGGGAACTCCATGCTCGGGATCCTGCGGATGTTCGCCGATGACCTCTTCCGTGCCAAGATCGTCTCCCACCTCAGCGATCACCTCGTCCGCAGCTTCTGGGAGGACGAGTATGCCGGTTGGTCCGAGAAGTACCGCACGGAGGCCGTCGCCGCCATCCAGAACAAGATCGGGCAGTTGCTCTCTGTTCCGATGATCCGCAACATCGTCGGGCAGGTCACGAGCAAGTTGTCCGTCCGGGAAGCGATGGATACGGGGAAGATCATCCTGGTGAACCTGAGCAAGGGGAATCTCGGCGAGGATAATTCCGCATTCCTCGGGTCCATGCTCGTGACGAAGTTCCAGCTCGATGCCATGAGCCGCGCGGACATTCCGGAGAGCGAGCGGAAGGACTTCTACCTGTACGTCGACGAGTTCCAGAATTTCGCGACGGAATCCTTCGCGACCATCCTCTCCGAAGCGCGGAAGTACAAGCTCAACCTCACCCTCGCTAACCAGTACATCGGGCAGCTCCTCATCGGGGACAAGAACACAGCGCTCCGCGACGCCGTCTTCGGCAACGTGGGATCCCTGGTCTGCTTCCAGGTGGGATCCGACGATGCGGAAGAGTTGAGCCTGCAGTTCGAGGAGGCGGTGCTGCCGAAGGACATCCTCAGCCTGCCCAAGTACCACGCGTACGTGCGGCTCATGGTGAATGGCATGCCCAGCAAACCTTTTTCCGTTTCCACGCTCCCGCCTCCGGCGTCCGAGAAGGAGGAGAAGCGCGTGACGATCATCCGCCGCACGTCGCGCGAGCGGTACTGCGAGCAGCGCGGCGTCGTCGAGGACAAGATCGGCCGGTGGTTCGAGAGTGCCAAGGAAGGGCGCAGAACGGCCGTGCAGGCCGGGAAAGCGAAGGAGAAGGAGCAGGAGGAACGCGAGAAGGCGAGGAAGAAGGGGCTGACGCTCGAGCAGTACCGCGCTTGGCGCGACCGCGAGATGTGGATCAACGACTTCAATGCGCTCCGGAAGAAAGCTCTCTCAGAGCCGCTCCAGGCGGACGAGCAGGCGAAGATGAAGGATCTCGAGCAGAAGCTGGAGAAATCCGGCGGCGTCCCCCCGCCGAGCAAGGCGATGCTGGAAGCACAGGCGAAGCGGAAAGCGTGAATTTAATAATTTTGCAATTGCATCATTCATCGTTGCCTCACACAATGGGGCTGCTCTTTTTCTTTCCTTCTTTTCCATGCGTATTCGTCCTTCATACCTGCGGGTTCTTCCTGCGACATTCCTTGCCGGGATTCTGTTTGGCGTCGCAGTCAGTTCCATCGGAGCCGCTTTCAAGGGCTCTGTGATTTTCCAGGATGTGCCCCGCGGGAACTTCGCTGATGAAGCCATCGGCGAGATGTACCAGCTTGGCATCATCAAGGGGCTCGACAGCGCACACTTCGGTCCCGATCAGCCGCTCACGCGGGCACAGGCTGCGGTGCTCTTCAAGCGTCTCCGTGACGAGATCAAGGGTATCGCGAGTTCCTCATCGTCCAGAAGCGTCTCGAGCTCCTCCGCCTCGACGAGTAGCAGTTCCTCTTCGAGTTCCTCATCCAGTGTCGCGGGTGCCGGCGGCGTCATCCGTTTTGATTCAACCGGGTATGTCGTGGACAGAAATGTCAGCACCGCGAAAGTGCAGGTCATCATCGTCCGCACGAATGGGAATCAGGGCGGTGGCACCGTTGACTACGTGTTCAGCGGCGGGACGGCCGTCGCGGGGAAGGATTACCAGCCGCTCAGCGGAACGCTCACGTTCAACAGTCGTGAAACGAGCAAGAAACTCGATATCCAGATTCTCAATAACACATCCTCCACTGGCGATAAAACTGTGACGCTCACCATCAAAAATCCCACGGGAGTGCTCGCGCTTGGGACGCCGAACAGCGCAGTGCTGACGATCGACGATCCGAATGTCTCCTCATCCTCCTCGGCCTCCTCAGCGGCCACGACGATTTCCCTGAGTGCTTCCGCCTACGGCACCGCTGAGAACGGCGGGACCGTGACCATCACGGTGAACCGCACGGGTGTCGTTACGGCGGCGATGAGCGCGAACTACGCGACCGGCAACGGGACAGCGTCATCGGGCGTCGACTACACATCCGTGAACGGGACGCTGAGCTTCGCTGCCGGTGAGACCAGCAAGGCCTTCACTGTTGCGGTTGCGAACAATAACACTGTCGACGGGAACCGGACATTCACCGTGACGCTCAGCAGTCCCGCGGGAGGAGCTGCGCTCGGAGTCGCGTCCGCACCGGTGACGATCAATGACGAAGAGACGGTTCCGGTTGCCAGCGGGGCGCTGAAGTTCAATACGCAGCAGTATTCCGTGACGCGGTCGCAGGGGACCGCGACGATCACGGTGAACCATGTTCTGGGCGTCGGCGCCGCAGCGGTGACCTATGCGACGAGCAACGGCTCCGCTCAGGCGGGGCGCGATTACACGGATACGAGCGGCACGCTGACGTATGCTGCCGGCGAAACGAGCAAGACGTTCACCGTTCCGATTCTCAATCCGAGCACGACGCTCTCCGGGGAGCTCACGTTCACTCTGACGCTTAGTAGTCCCACGAACGGGGTCACGCTCATGGATCCGAGCATAGCGACGATCAGGATCTATCAGTAGAGAAAGTAGTTGTTGTTTCCGCAGCTGCGATGCCGCGTCGCAGACGTCCCGCGTACGCGGGACGAACTACCGGGACGCGGCGTCCCGGCTGCGGGGAAAATGCGGCATGTTTTTGGATTTTAGATTATATATTGCCTCGAATCGTCAGCCACACGAATAGCGCGGCCAGAATTCTTTCGATGCCGAAGGCAATGAAGGTATGTGTCTTGATGAACCGGAGGAGCCACTGAATCGCGATGAGGGCGGTGAGGAACGAGAATATGAATCCCACGCCGATCGCTGCCGCATCCTGCAACGAGAAGGCCGGAGCGGACTTCAGGAGATCGTATCCCGTCGCGGCCGCCATCGTGGGGATGGCGAGCAGGAACGAAAATTCGACGATGGATCTTCGATCGGCGCCCAGGAGCATGCCGCCGATCACCGTTGCCGCTGATCGGGATACTCCGGGAACGATCGCCAGTGACTGGAACATGCCGATGAGAACCGCGAGCGGGAAGGAATACTGCTTGATCTCCAGAACCTGCGGTTTGCGCTGTCGCTGAAAAAGTTCGAAGAGGATGAGGACGACGCCGCCGATGGAGAGGGTCCAGAGCACCAGCGTCACGTTGCCGATCAGGTACATTTTTACGAACCGATGAGCGAGCAGGCCGATGATGCCGGTGGGGATGAATGCGGCGGCAACCAGCCAGATCGTCCGCCGGGACCGGACGAATGTCCGCCAGGAAACCAATGCCACAGCCGCGATGGCGCCGAGCTGGATGGCGACAGTAAAGCTCGCGACGCTCCGCGTGATTTCCACTCCCAAGAGACGTTCTAAGAGGATGAGGTGTCCCGTCGAGGAAATGGGGAGGAACTCCGTGATCCCCTCCACGATGCCGAGGAATGCTGCGGTGAGGAGGCTCATGGTGCCGGCAACCGGAGGAGAACGCCCATAAAGGGCGTGGCGGAAGCTCTGCGCATAGTGAGATGGAGGATCAGGCCTGCTCGATTCCCGGGACAGGGAAGCGGCGGCAGAAGGCGATGACGTCGTCGCGGAGTTTCCGGATGGCCGCTTCATCCTTGCTCTTCTCGATGGCCTTGAGCATGGCGTCCACGAGGAAGTCGATCTCCGGTTCCTTCATTCCGCGTGTCGTGACGGCTGGAGTGCCGAGGCGCAATCCGCTGGGCTTGTAGGGAGGGAGGGGATCGTCGGGGATCGTGCTCTTGCTCGTGGAGATGCCGATGGCGTCGAGAATGTGCTGCACTTCTTTCCCATCGATCTTGAAGGAGCGGATGCAATCAACCACCATCATGTGGTTATCCGTGCCGTTTGTGACGAGCTTGCACCCGCGGTCCATGAGGCGCTCAGCCATGCGCTTCGCGTTCGTGAGGATCTGCTGCGCGTACGTCTTGTACCCGGGTTTCATCACTTCTCCGAGCGCGACGGCAAGCGCGGCGATGTTGTTCATGTGCGGTCCTCCCTGGAAACCGGGGAAGATGCTGCGGTCGATGAGGGTCGGAAGATTCTCCACCGTTTTCTCAACGGCCTTGAGCGGGTTGCTCACTGTTCCGCGCGAGAGGATCATGCCGCCGCGGGGGCCGCGGAGGGTCTTGTGGGTCGTGGTCGTCACCACGTTGAAACCGAAATCGAAAGGGTTCCTGAGAAGGCCGGCGGCGATGAGGCCCGCGATGTGCGCCATATCCATCATCGCGATGGCTCCGACGTCGTCTGCAATCGCCTTGATCTTGGCGTAGTCCACTTCCCGCGGGTACGCGGAGAAGCCTGCGAGGATGATTTTCGCCTTCCCGCGTTTGGCGGTTTCGCGCATCTCGTCGTAATCGAGTTCCCCCGTTTCCACGTTCTTCATCTTGTAGCGGACGAAATTGAAGAGCTTCGCCATGTACGTGACGGGGCTGCCGTGCGTCAGGTGGCCGCCGTGGGTCAAGTCCATGCCGATGACCGTATCGCCCGGTTCCAGCCAGGAGAAGTATACCGCGATGTTCGCAGGGGCCCCGGAGAGCGCCTGGACGTTCGCATGATCGCAATGGAAGAGCTTCTTGGCCCGTTCGATGGCCAGCGTCTCCACGGCATCGGTGAACTCCTGTCCGCCGTAGTATCGTTTCCCAGGGAAGCCTTCTGCGTACTTGTTGGTGAGGTGACTGCCGAGCGCTTCCAGCACGGAAGGGGAGACGTAATTTTCGGAAGCGATGAGCTCAACGCCGTCGTGCTGACGCTTCATTTCGCCGGCGACTGCGGCAAATACTTCGGGGTCGGTGGCCTGGAGAGAGGTGTAGGTGGGCATGAATTGAGAATAATGGACAATGAACAATGAACAATTGACAATTGAAAGCAATCACGTTGGTGCTGATTTGCATACACGGCCCGCGAATTTCAATTCGCTTTCCGCCAAACTTTGCCTGATGTGATGACTATGTCCACCTGCTCATCATGCGGCTCGGTTGGAATTTCCTGGAGCATCTGACATTCGAAACAAACGCCGATGTACTTTGTCACCGGATTTCGCCTTCGTTGCAGATGTATCCAGTGGTCATAGCCGCCTCCGCCACGTCCGAGACGATCGCATGCAGCGGTGAATGCACGGCCGGGGACGATCACCATGCCGATGGACGCTTCGTTCTCCAGCAGCATGCCTTCCCTCGGCTGCGGGATGCCGGTTACCGGATCGCGTCTCACGTCGTTCAGTGCTTTGATTTGTTTGAAAACCATCAGTTTTTTTCCCATGGAGGGAACTGATGGCACGCAAACGATACGGCCTTCTTTCAGGAATTCGTTCATGAGCGGTCGAATGTCCGGTTCATCGAGAAACGGCATGTAGACGCCAATCGAGGTTGACCCATCGCCGATTATTTTGTGTAGCTGGCGGCAGATGACTTGGCTCTCCATAGCCCGGTCTTTATCAGGGAGCTTCCTCAGGCGCTCACGGATCGCCAATCGGACTTCGGCTTTGGTGGGCATGGTTTCAGGATACGATTAACCCCGGCTGGTTGGAAGTTAGTGAGGCTCAACAAAAAGGAACAGAAGGAACCGAAAGGATCGATGTTGCCGAGGTATGAAGAAAATTCGGGATACGTCGGTTCCTTCGGTCACCTCGGTCACTTTGGTTCCTTCATTACAGGCTTCCGAACACCTCTGCCGCTGCTTCCACGAGATCCGTGGCCGGCCCAAGATTCGTCATTTTCATATCCTTCTCGAGGACACACTTGATGCGTGCGGGACGTTTGTAGATACTCGCGAGCACCTCCTCGATCGTCCTGCTGGCTTTCGTCTCTGCAACCTTGTCGCGATTGAATGCAGAAGAGAAGGTAAGGCGTACGGTGTTGTCATCGATCCCCGAAACCGTGCTGGTCTTTAGGCTCATGCGGACCGAAGGGGGATGCACCCCTTGCAGAATGTCATCCCAGTGTCTCAGGATGGAGTCGACGGTGAGTTCTTCCGCTTCGACGAGCGCGGTTTTCGCCTGCTCGACCGGAGGCGATGAGGCAGGTTTCTCCTCCTCTGCTGTTCCTCCGGGGTCCTGCGGTACGACGAGCTTCGGGAGGGGAGAGGAGCGCTGCTGCAATTTCGGTGTCTGGGTCGGCTCTGTGCAGAGAGAGAGAAGTGCCGCTTCCAGCGCCAGCGCCGGGACGGGGGAGATCCGGATGTTCTTGAGCGCCCCGAGGATCGTTTCCGTCATGCGGAGGTAGGGGGCGGGATCTTCCTGTCGCTCGATTGCCTGGTGCATGTGCGTCCGGATGAGTGACAGGAGATCCGTCGCGATGAGATCCGCGGACACGTTCGATTCCTCGATCCGGCGCACGACATTCGTGATCTCCGTCATATTGCGTTCCGTCATGGCACGAACGATCTCCTCCATGAACGTGAGCGACGATTTCCCGATGCGCTCCGTCACGTCCGCCAGCGTGATTTTCTCCAGCGAGCGCAGCTGGTCGAGGAGGGCGATGCCGTCGCGAAAACTGCCGAGCGCGTGGCGGGCGATCGTCCGCAGCGCCTCCCTGTCGATCTTGATGTGCTCCTGGTCGGCGATGTACTGGAGTCGCCGCAGGATGTCGTCATCCCGGACGCGGCGGAAGAGGAAGCGTTGGCACCGCGACTGGATCGTGTCCGGCACCTTGTGGAGTTCGGTGGTGGCGAAGATGAAGTAGACGTACTCCGGCGGTTCCTCGAGGGTCTTCAGGAGGGCGTTGAATGCGCTCTTCGAAAGCATGTGCACTTCATCGATGATGTAGACCTTTGCGCCCGACATTGCAGGGGTAAACTGCATTTTCTCGATGAGGTCGCGAACGTCGTCGACTCCCGTGTGGCTTGCGGCGTCGATTTCCACGAGGTCCACGAGCGATCCCGTTTCCACGGCTTTCGCCAGCTGTTGCTTCAGCGCCTCGTCGGCGATTCCTTTGGTGAGGATGATCTTCGCCAGGATGCGGGCAACGGAGGTCTTCCCCGTTCCGCGGGTCCCGCAGAGGAGATACGCGTGGGAAATCCTGTCGCACTGGATCGCCTGTTCGAGCGTCGTGACCACGTGGTCCTGTCCCACGACGTCCGCGAAGCTCTGTGGCCGGTACTTGAGATACAGGGTCATTTGAGGAGGGAAGTATAGCAATGGAACGGAGCTATAAGCTATAAGCGGTGAGCTTCGCCTAGATTCTTACATCCACCAGAGCGGGTATCTACCCGCGGTTGAACGATAATGGCTTATTCTTGCCGACCGCAGGTAGATACCTGCTCTGTATCATTTATATTTTTTCTTGTCTCACATACTTGGATTAAAGTAAAAGGCACTCACGATGACCATGTATTTTGCTCATCCGTATCATTCATGGGAACGCGGCACGAATGAAAACACGAATCGGTTACTCCGACAATTCTTCCCGACAGGAACCAATTTCTCCGACATCACACAAGAAAACATTGATTGGGCAGTCGATTTGATCAATCATCGTCCACGCAAACGACTCAACTACCGGACTCCTCATGAAGTCTTCCATGGAATCAGTGCGTGTTGCACTTCGAGTTAGAATCTAGGTCGAGCTTCGACTTCAGGCTTTTTGTTGTGTATGGTCAGTTCTATGAGTAAACTTGAGTTCCACATTTCTTTTTCCTCCCCATGCGAAGAATCTCTGTCGCATTCGTCGCGCTTTCCCTGCTGCTCGCTGCCTGCGGCGTCGATACGACGGGCCTCAGCCCCAAATCCTCAAAGCAGCCGAAAGGCAATCCCGCCGCTCTGGTGACGGTCACGGAGTACGGGGATTTCCAGTGCCCGGCGTGCAAGACAGCGCATGAGTTCATCACCAAGCCACTGCTTCAGAAGTACGGTGACAAAATCCGTTTCGAGTTCAAGCAATTCCCGCTCAGGACCATCCACGCATACGCGCTGGAAGCCGCTGAAGCGAGCGAATGCGCTGCGGATCAGGGACAGTTCTGGGAGTTCGTCGACATCGCCTTCGCGCGCCAGGTCGATCTCTCCTCTTCTGCGCTCCGCGACTTCGCCAAGGTTCTCGGGCTCGATGCCGATCTCTTCGACCGTTGTGTCCGATCGGGCATCAAGGAGGGAACGACCAAGTCGGATGAAGCCGACGGAAATGCTCTGGATGTTCAAGGCACACCCACGTACTTTGTGAACGGTCAGAAAGTAACGTCCAACACCTACCAGGCCCTCGCGGATGCCGTAGATCAGGCGCTGAAGCAGGTGGAGAAGGCTCCACTGTAGACAATGCTTCAGCTTCTCTTGCTGAGTTGTCCGAAGCCATAGAGGCGCTTGAGTTTCGTGTCCCAGAGAACAATAGTGCGCAGGAGTTCCGGCTTGTCCTGGTGCGGGATTCTGTACTGCTGCGGGCCGTAGGCGGCCTGCAGGAGGCCGAGATCGATAGCGGTCTTGTCCGGGAACTGTGTGTCTCGCGGATCCGCCACCGTGGTGAGGTAGACGTGGAGTGCCGGCCCGGGCTTCGACTCGAAGTCGGACGAGAAGTAGAGCGTGTCATTCACGGAGAGCGCGTACCCGTTCACCGATTCCTTCATCGGGATGATCGTTCCCTGCATTCCCTGGTCCATCGTGTCACGGGCGTTTTGGGCGGTCTCCTTCCCCCGGGAGATTTCGGAGTTGATCACCGCCGACACCCCAGGCTCTTTCGTGACCGGGTCATTCTGGATCACCAGATTCGCCATCGTATCCGCCAACTCGTCCCCGTACCGTGAGGCCGTGAGCGGGTTTCGGTTCTGCTGGTTGATACTCGTCCCCGGAGTGCTTGTGCAACCGCCCACAAAGGCAAGTGAGAGGAGGAGGACGGGGAGTGTCCGATACTGCATAGTGGCGGTATTCTTACCATCATTGCGCTTCTTCGCAAGTCCTTCTTCAGTTGAGTGAGGTGAGCGGCAAACCGGGCCCTTCGTACATGAAACCGGCGTTCTTCAATACCTTGGTGGCCGAGCGAAGTTCCGAGAGGATGAAGAGGAATTCCCGATGCCAGTTTTCCGGTTTCGGCATGCCGTTGTTATGGCAGCAGAGGGTGCCCCAATAGAGCACGTTCGATGGTTGCTCATGTCCCACCCATTCCTCAAGTGCGTGTGTCACCCCCCCGCTGTCCAGGTTGACGTGGATGTAGGTCGCTTTGTGATTTGCAAACTCTTTCTTCCGGAAATATTGGCTGTCGGCCGTTTCCCAGTCGAGGGCGTCATGTCGCCCGATGTCCATCCCGTGTTCGGCGCGGTATTTCGTCAATTCTCTGTAGTCCTTGCTCGCTCCTTCGCCAGCGAGCTCATCGTCCAGGTAACCGCGCGTGCGGCACCAGATATTGTTGTAGTCGATCCAACGGAGCTGGTGAATCGAACGGTTCGCATTCGGTCCTCTCAGAAGCCTTAGGATCATGGGCTGCACGGCAGTGTCGAGACGGGACACCAGTTCGTCGATTCTCTGTTTCGCGGACGTTACGGCTTCTCCTCCTGCTCCTTCTTTCTGTCGTGGACGGAATTGCGTCACGTAACGGCGCATGGAGGAGAGGCGCTCGCGGTTCGCTTCGGAGAGAGGTTCTTGCTCCGTTTTCTGGATCAGCGTATCCGCCTCTTCCCAATCTTTCATATCCATCGCGTGGCGAATCCGGATGAAACTATCCGGTTCCGCACGCAGGTCGCTTCCCATATTGATGCGGTCTTCCATTTGCTCCACGTACCGGAGACGTTGGCCAAAGTGCAGGCTCAGGAATTGCTGTTCATTCAGGAGGATCAACCCGCGCGGTGCCTGACCCTCGCCGCGTTCCCGGAGCTTTTGCGCAATCACGTCGTAACGGCCCCGAACGCCGTGCCAGTTCCCGACGAGTGTCGTGAGCGATGTACCGTCGTTTCCGCGCACGAACTGCTCGATCTTCTTCGGTGAGGCAGAGCTCTTGAAGATGCGCTCGAGCCACACGCCCGTTTTCCCTCTGCCGATGAGGCCGCTCTGCTCGGCTGCCTGAAGCCGCCTCTTCGCCTCATCGTACAGGTCAAGCTGTTGTTTCTCCTTGGCGAGGATGGTGGCCCGGGCATGGGCGACAAGCCCTTTGCGTGCGTCGAAGTGGAGTTCGAGGAACGCCTCTTCATTCGCGAGCTTGGCGAGCGTGGGATCATGGGACAGGAGCGCCTTGAACGCAGGATCATTCCTGAGTTTCTTGCCTTCCTCCGCCGCTTCCTGCCATCCCTTCATAAAGTCCAGGAACTGGTGCTGGATCCAGTACTCCCGCGCTTTGTATCCGACGGAACTGTCCCGGAAGCGCAGCACCCACTTGTCGTACGAATTCCTCGAGATCCACTTTTCCCTGAGTGCTCTCTTGAGGCCTTTCATGTCATCATTGAAGAAATCATCGTACAGTTTCCGTCCGGATACCAGTTGTTGCCGGAGATAGCCTTCGTAGAACAGCCGGAGGGATTTCACGCCTTCCTCTGTCGTTTCCTGCTTCTCCATCCATTCCTTCAGTTCGACCGTCTCCTGTTCACCGGCGATGTGTTTCTCCGTGAACGTTTCCTCGAAGTACCCGCGGTACTGGCCGATGATCTGCTCTCGTTGCAGTTTCCACGAAGCGGACTCATCGGTGTCTTCGGATGGGGGAGCGCCGGTAATTTTCCGTCTCAGAGTCTCGGGCATTTGGAGGACGAATTATACACCGTATCACTCTCGTACCGTAGTCATTCTGCGCGCGTAGTCATTTTCCATTTCTCGCATCGTGTGGTAGCCTTCTTCCCTCATGATTCTATCGGATCGGGACATCAAGGCAGTCATCGCATCGGGAAAAGTGAAGATCGAGAGCGATCAACCGGAATTGTTACGGGATATTCATGCCAGCAGCGTGGATCTGCGGCTCGGGAATGTTTTCAAAGTCTATGAGCACAGCAAACACGCGCTTCTGGACCCGAAAAACCCGAAGACATTCGCGGCCAACATGAGAATGATTACGATTCCCGACGGGGATCCGTTCATCGTTCAGCCTGGCGAATTTATCCTGGGAGTGACCCGGGAGAAACTTACGGTGCCGGACGATATGGTCGTGAGGGTCGAAGGCCGCAGCTCACTCGGTCGTCTGGGAATTATCATCCATTCCACCGCGGGCTACATCGATCCGGGATTCAGCGGCACGATTACGTTGGAAATAAGCAATTTGAACCGTATGCCGGTCGCTCTTTATCCCGGCATGCGCGTTTGCCAGATAGCTTTTGAAACGATGTCTTCCCCTGCAGAGACACCGTATGGCAAGAAACCTTTCAGCAAGTATCAGGGGCAGATTCTGCCGGAAGAGAGTCGGCTGAGCATCGATCCCGAATTTGTGAGTTCGCCACGATTGTCCGATTAATTGTTTCATTGTTACATTGTTTCATTGTTTGCATGCAACAAACTGGCGTTCCGCTTGCGAACAATGTAGCAATGAAACAATGTAACAATGAACAAAGAGGTGTATGATTGTCCCCATCGAAAATATGTTTAAAGTTTCAAATCGCACTGGTTTGGATCTCGCCAAAATGCTCAAGGGCGGGGTCATCATGGATGTCGTGACGGCTGAGCATGCGAAGATTGCCGAGGCCGCAGGCGCATGCGCCGTCATGGCGCTCGAGCGCGTTCCCGCCGATATTCGTGCGCAGGGGGGCGTCGCGCGCATGAGCGATCCGAAACTGATCAAAGAGATTCAGAAGGCCGTCTCGATTCCCGTGATGGCGAAGGTGAGGATCGGCCACACGGCGGAGGCCCGCATCCTCGAGGCGCTCGGTGTCGATTTCATCGACGAGTCCGAGGTGCTCACTCCTGCCGATCCATTCGATCATGTGGACAAGCGTTCATTCAAAGTTCCGTTCGTCTGCGGTGCGACGAATTTGGGCGAAGCGCTCCGTAGGATACAGGAAGGCGCCTGCATGATCCGGACGAAGGGGGAGGCGGGGACGGGGAATGTCGTCGAGGCTGTCCGCCACATCAAGATCATCAAGCGCGAGATCGAAGCGCTACATCAGATGTCCTCCGCACGGCTGAAGGCTTACGCGAGTGAGCAGCGGATCTCTCTGGAATTGCTCAAGGATGTCCGGCAACACCAAAGGCTTCCGGTGGTAACGTTTGTTGCCGGAGGCGTGGCAACGCCGGCTGATGCGGTTCTTCTTATGGGGCTTGGCGCAGAGGGCGTATTCGTTGGTTCAGGAATCTTCAAGTCCAAGGATCCGAAGAGGATGGCGGCTGCTATCGTCCAGGCGACGGTGCATTTCAAGAATCCGAAGAAAGTGCTCGAGGTATCCACGGGCTTAAGCGGCGCGATGCCGGGGCTGGAGGTTTCCTCGCTCCAGACCAGGATGCAGGAACGGGGATGGTGAAAAATGGACAATGGATAATGGACAATGGACAATGATCCCAATGGTGGTCGGTGTTCTGGCGTTTCAGGGAGATTTCGCGGAGCACATGGACATTCTCGGGTCCATGGGTGTGCGTTGCATGGAAGTCCGGTCGCTTCAGGACTTGACGAAGGTCGATCGACTGATTATCCCCGGCGGAGAGAGCACGGTGATGGCGAGATTTCTACAGGAGACTGGGGTAGGGGAGGAGATCAAAAAAAGGGCAGAAAGGGCAGTAAAGGCAGAAAGGTCGAAGCCGCTGGCTGTCTTTGGGACGTGTGCGGGAGCGATTGTGCTCGCGCGGAAAGCCACCGGAAAAAACGCGCCGCAACCGCTGGGGCTTATCGATATCGAAGTTGATCGAAATGCTTATGGAACGCAGCTGCAGAGTTTCGAGGCAATACTGAAGATCAAAGGATTCCATCAACCGATTGCCGTTTCGTTCATCCGCGCGCCGAAGATCACGAAGGTCGGGAAGAGCGTTGAGGTTCTTGCCTCCTATAAGGGTTTCCCTGTTCTCGTGCGACAGGGGAGTGTGCTCGCCGCCACATTCCATACGGAAGTAAGAGGGGAGAGCGCCCTCCATGAGTTTTTCCTCAAGATGTAAGCTGGTTCAGATCAACTCCTTCATCAACTCCGTCACATCAAACTTCTCCACCTCTTCGACCGGCGTTGTCATCTTGCCTTGCCTCGGCACCAACCGCTCATAGAAATTTGGAATGTCTTCCCGCCGGAACAAAATCCCGGTTGCGATCCGTTTGGAAGTGTCTACCGCGAGCTGCCTGGCTTTCTTGAAATCGTTTGGATCATGATTTTCATTCTCGACGCGGTAGCATTTCTCGAGCAGCATGTCGTGCGTTGCGAAACGGTTGTAGGTCGGGCAGGCCTGCAACATGTCGACGTAGGCGAATCCGCGGTGCCGGACCGCCTCCTTGAGGACGTACGTCATCTGCGCGATGTCTCCCGAGAACGCGCGCGCGACGAACGTCGGTTCGAGGGAGAAGACGAAATCCATCGAGTTCAGGGTTTCTTCGGGAATGCCGTTCGGCGAGGAGTTCATCGGCTGGTTCTGCGCGGTCAGTGCGCTCGCCTGACCGGTCGTGAGGCCGTAGTTCCCGTTGTTGTGCATGACGAAGACGATGGGGTATCGGCTCCGGATCGCGTGCACGAGGTGGCCGATGCCCTCCGAGAAGCTCGCGCCGTCGCCGCCGAAGGCCAACACCGTGAGGCGCGGATTCGCCAGCTTCGCTCCGGTGGCAAAGGGGATCACCCGGCCGTGGAGGCCATGGAAGCGGTAGCCTCCGATCTTGTCGGACATGTTGCCGTGGCACCCGACGTCATAGCACAGGAGAGCCTGCCAGGGATGGATCCTGAGCTCCACGAGCGCCTGCTTCGCGGCAGTCCAGATCCCGTAGTTCCCGCATGCTTCGCACCAGGTGGGCGTCAGTTTTGATCCATAGTCCTTCATGGTCGGGCCGTCGGTTTCGAGAGGAATGGACATAGGAGCTTTACGCTTTAAGCTTTACGCTTATCGCTTCGAGAAGTTCATCGTAGAAGAACGGACGGCCGTCATATTTCAAAATCCGATGTTCAATATTGATTCCGGTTTGTTGTCTGAGAAGCAATCCGAGTTGTCCCTGGTAATTTCCCTCAACCAGGATTATTTTTTTTGCTTTCCCTGCAAGGCTTTCGAATCTCTTTGTTTTCAGCGGCCAGAGGTATGTGAAGTGAAGGTAGCCGATAGTGAGCGGTAAGCTGGAAGCGGTAAGCGATAAGTTCTTGAGCACATCAAGAACGACGGATTTCGTACTACCCCATCCGACTAAAAGAACATCCAATGGAGGATCATCATTGCTAGCCGCTAACCGCTTATCGCTTCCCGCTTGCCAGAGCGTCGGTTCCGGAAGCGCCGCAAGGAGGGTTTCCATCTTCTTCATGCGTTTGGCCGTCTGTGCCGCGGCGTTCTCCGCCGACTCGTCCGCCGAACCGTCGCCGGAATGCTCGTCTCCCTGTGCGCAGTACGCGGCTGACCGGCTCCCCGGCAGCCAGCGGGGGGAGATGCCTCCCTCGGACAACGGATCGTACCGATCCGAAGACTTGAGTTTTTTGATCTCCTCCAAGTCCGTGACGAGGCGGCCGCGCCTGATCTTCGCCCGTTTCTGGTCGTACGGTTCCTGTGTGTACAGCGCTTCCGCGATCTGCTTGTCGATAAGCACGATGACGCTGATCTGGTGTTCCTCCGCGAGGTTGAATGCCTCGGGCATCAGGTCGAAACCGTCCTGGCTCCCGGAGACCCCGATGACGCAGCGCGTGAATTCCCCGTGCGCCGTATTCACGGCCATCAGGAGATCCCCCTGCGCTGTCCAGGTGGGCAGCGCGGTGCCGGGGCCGGGTCTCTGTGCGAGGACGAACACCGTCGGATTCTCGATGATGCCGTTCATGGAGAGCGTCTCGCTCATCAGGTCGAAGCCTCCGCCGGCGGTGGCCGTGAGCGCGCGGGTTCCCGCGAACATGGCGCCGGAGACGATCTGCGCGGCGGTGATCTCATCCTCCGACTGCTTCACCACCATGCCCGTCTGGTTCTGGATGGCGGCAATGTAGGTGAGGAGCGGGGAACTCGGGGTCATCGGGTAGCCCGCGTACAGGCGCACGCCGGCATGCACGGCGCCGAGACCGACGGCTTTGCTCCCGGTGATCAGGAGCCGATCTTTCCACTTCCGGTTTGCTTTCGGCATCGCGACCGTGAGATCAGGGTATTTCTCCTTGAGGCCGTACCCCTCCTCGATGCAGCGCATGTTGAGATCGAGGAGGTCTTTCTTCTTCGCGAAACGCTCTCCCACCATTTTCTTCAGGGCGTCGATCTCCTGGCCGAGGACCGCCCACACGAATGCGGTGAGGATGACGTTACTGAGGATGGGCTTTCCTGAGAGCTTCTTCAGGATCGCGTCAATGGGGAGCTCAATGATCGAGAGGCTCAGCCGCTCAATGAGTTCCTGCTGTTCCTTCCCGAATGTCCAATGCGGAGTTGCGTGGA
>JBBAAJ010000021.1:0-17329 GCA_041658365.1 Candidatus Peribacteraceae bacterium
GTGAAGAGCACCAGGCCGTCGCGCTGGCGGCAGAGATCCATGACGATCTCCGGCATCTGCACGCTTTCGAGCGTCGGGATCTCCTTCGGGATCACGCGCGCCGCGAACGCCGGGGCTCCGGACGCCCTGTGGCAGTTGATGCGCATGCGCGTGCCATCCGGGAGCATGTAGGAGCAATCCAGATCGCCGTCGGACTCGAAGCGCTTGACCTGCGCGTCCGAGAGGAACTTGCGGATCGTGGCCGTGACCTGCGCGGCAGAGAGCTTCTCTTTCCCAAGCGGCGTGAGCACGCCGTCAATGCGGAGCACGGGCGGGTACCCCGTCACCACATGGATATCCGAGGCGCCGCGCTCCACCGCCGCCGACCAGAGGTTCTGTGTGGGCATCATGCTATTTTAGCATAACTACAGCTGATCTAGAAGGGCAAAACCTGCACGGAGAGGGGTTGGGGTTGGGGTTAGGGTTGGGGAAAAGGGTTGGGGTTGGGGTTGGAGATAGAAATGGGATTTGGGTTGGGGTTGGGGTTAGGGATTGCCATCAGGCCGCATTCTGCGTATCAAACCGTTGAGCAGTTTGTGCACGACGGAACATTCCGCCAACAGAAGATCGCGCGATTCATCAGAAGCCAGATAAGCAACATGTCGGCAATAATGGATATGCGACTTCAGTTCGATCAATTCTCCGCGGGCTTGCACGTATTTATGAAGTTTGTCCGCGGAAGTTTGTCGACCGAATCCTTCCGCAATATTGGCGGGAACGGATGAAGCGGCGCGTCGCATTTGAGAAGTGATGCCGTACAGTTCTTCCTTGGGAAAAGCACTGGTGATTTTATGAATTTTCACAGCGAGTTCCATTGCCTTTTTCCACGCCTCCAACTGAGTAAAGTCATTGAGCATAAGGAATGAACTCTACATTACAATTTCCCCAACCCTAACCCTAACCCTAACCCTAACCCCAACCCTAACCCCAACCCTAACCCCAACCCCAACCCCTAACTTTCCTTCGCCTTTCTCCCCATCTCCATCACCGTCTTGCAGACCTTCTCGAGCGCAGCCTCGTCGAGGTCGAAGTCGAACCCTTCCTCCAGCCAGTTGCTGAGGACCTGTGCCTCGCGCTCCTTGTCCGGCTCGTCCTCATGGAGCTGGGTCATGATCTGCTTCACGATGTGCGTGCGACGGGAGAGGAGTTCCACGAGTTGGCGGTCCACTGTGTCCACTTGCCGGCGAAGATCCGAGGTCGAGGGCATACGTTGGCGATATACTCTATATCGAGGGGGATTTTGCAATTGACAGGAAAGGTAAGAGTTGAAGATTGGTAGTTTGATAAATAAATATGAAGAAACCAAACCTTGCTAGAATGCCCTCATGGATAAGAACCATGGTAAAGAACGAATTGAAAAGCTTAAGGCGGAGATCAAGCGCCTCAACCTCGCGTACTTCACGGAAAACAGGAGCCTGGTGCCGGAGGAAGTGCGAGACAGCCTGAAGCGCGAGCTGATGCAGCTGGAAACACAGTTCCCGGACCTCATCACGCCGGATTCCCCCACGCAGAGAGTCGGTGCGCCGCTGGATGGACGGCTCCCGAAGCGCAAGCACCTGTACCCGAAGGAATCGCTGCAGGACGCCTTCTCGCGCGCGGATCTCGACGAGTGGATCGTCCAGATGCGCAGGTCTCTGGGGAAAGAGCATGCGACGTTTGCATTCGAAACCGAGCTCAAGATCGATGGCTTGAATATGTCATTGGTGTATGAGCGAACCCTAACCCAAACCCTTCGCAGGGGAGGGATTAGGGTTGGGGTTGGGGATGGGAAAGGTGGGGGGACGTACCGGTTCATCCGCGCCGTGACCCGCGGCAACGGCGTGGAGGGCGAGGACGTCACGCACACGGTGAAGACCATCGAAAGTATCCCGATGTTCCTCCATGTCCCGGCTACCTATGCCCACAAGACACTGCCGAAACAGATGGAGATCGGCGGGGAAGTGTATCTCGAGAAGGCGAGTCTGCAGCGCATCAACGAGACCCTGCCGGAGGAGGAGCGGTTTTCAAACCCGCGGAATGCCGCTGCCGGTTCCGTGCGTCAGCTCGATCCCCAAGTGACCGCCTCCCGCGATCTCAAGATGTTCTGCTACGCATTGGATAACGCGAGCGCGGACATGCTGGGCATCGCGATGCAGAAGCAACTCATGGATTTCCTGCGCGACTCCGGGCTTCCCGTAGAGAAGGGGTACCGGGTCTTTGCCTCGATCGATCAGGTGGAAGCACTCTATAGGCGCATCGGAAAAGAGCGCGACTCACTCCCCTATGACATTGACGGTCTCGTGATCAAAGTGAACGACCGGAGGATGCAGAAGGACCTGGGTTCCACCGCGAAAGCCCCGCGTTATGCGCGCGCGCTCAAGTTCGAAGCCGAGCAGGGGACAGCGGAGATTCTGGATATCGAATTGCAGGTCGGGCGGACGGGTGCCATCACGCCCGTGGCGCACTTAAGCCCCGTGCAGCTCGCCGGAACGACGGTGACGCGCGCCACGCTCTTTAACGAGGACGAGATCAAGAGGCTCTCTGTCCACATCGGCGACACGGTGATCGTCCGCAAGGCCGGGGACATCATCCCGGAAGTCAAAGAGGTGCTCATGAACCTGCGGAAGAAGGGCTCGAAGGCCTTCCACTACCCCAAATCCTGCCCGAGCTGCGGAACGCATCTCCTCAGGCCCGAGGGCGAAGCGGTCCACCGCTGCCCGAACCCGGACTGCGCCGGGGTACGGCACGAACGGCTCACGCACTTCGGCTCGCGCTATGCGATGAACATCGAGGGACTGGGGTTCGAGACCGTCGATGAACTCATCAAAGCGGGTCTTGTAAGCGACAGCGGAGACATTTTCTTCCTCAAGGAACCGGACCTTCTGGGCTTGCCGCTCTTCAAGGAGAAGAAAGCAGGAAATCTGCTCGCCGCGATTGACCGGGCGCGATCAGCCCCGCTCGAGCGCTTCCTCTTCGCGCTGGGCATCCGGCATGTCGGGCGGGAGACGGCGGATATACTTGCGCGCTCCGTGCCGTGGCCGAAGCACGGTCACTCTTCGGCAGGCTCCCATTCGACAAGCTCAGGGCAAGCAGGGCAAGCCGACACGACGCTCACGCCGTCGGAAGTGGGACGGACGCTCCATGCTATGAAGAAAGAAAATCTCTTCACGATCGACGGAGTGGGCGACGTGGTCGCACAATCGCTCAAAGCCTGGGCCGGGGATACAGACAATCAGGTACTCCTGAAGAAGCTGGAGCACGGCGGCGTCGTCTGCCTCCTGCCGCACGGCATTTCCGTCACACAGGTGTTCGCGGGAAAGACGTTCGTGCTCACCGGAATGCTCCCCGCCCTCGGCCGCGAGGAGGCGAAGGCGATGATCAAGGAGCGCGGCGGGAAAGTATCAAGTTCCGTCAGCAGGAAAACCGATTACCTGCTTCTCGGCGCCGAGCCGGGGAGCAAACTGGAGGAAGCGGAGAAATTCAATGTAAAGATCGTCGGGGAGCAGGAGTTTAAGAAGATGTGTATCGAAAGGTGTTAGATGTTAGCTCCTTCTCAAGAAAGCGAGCGGCATTGTTACTGATAAGGGCGGTATTTGCTCACATGCGGCAGCATTGCGAACTACAACGCGTTGACTCGTTCATGGATCACATGATTCTTTGGTGGAGAAACAACAGAAACATCCCAGACTCCAACATCACAACGAAACAGCAGCGGCCTTCCGGGCCGCGGTGGCGGAGTAGTACCATCAACGTCCTGTCTTTGCTTTGTGTTCTGCAGTACATTCACGAGAATCCGGTGAAAGCAGGGCTGTGCGATCGGCCAGAAGCCTATCCTTGGTCATCGGCATCGGGAATGTGGGAGATCTCGCTGATGGCATGACGCCGCGGCCCGGAAGGCGCGCTGCTGTTGTGTGGGTAAAGAGTGTTCGCAGGATTGATGATGGGCATGGTTTGCTGATGAGGTAGCAACGTTTCATCGTTCCAGGAGTGTTGGAAAAACTTTCTCCAGCAAAGAATCATGGGATCCTCGTTCATCACTTCAACTCAGTCCATGAGGACATAGTAGACTATTGCCAAGTCTATATACACCGTCACAACAGAAAGACTCCATACGGTTATGAGGGTTATCCGAGTTGTTTCGTTGAACCGCCTTCTATACATAACAATAGGTATGACAGTGGCCAAAAATAATGCTCCAAGAAAAATTTTCATGAATCACTGGTATGAACCCCAGAGCAAGCTCTGGACTCCTCTTTCCGCAGCAAGCTGCGGGGAAACAGACCATTGCCTTCGCGAGCAGTTCTCCTGCATCCAAGCTCCTCGTCGGCCGAAGCTCCAGCAGGAGCGAAGGCTGATTGTTCCAGAATTATTTTCGCAAGAGGATAAAATTCCCGTGCAATCTGTAGCCCTCTGTCACTTGCTCCAGGGTTTGGCCTGGGATCTCCCAAGCCTTGACTGTAAAGCGTTCCAAGAATTCCCGGTCGATCGGTGAGGTCCGTCTTATGCGCCCAATAGTCAATAGTTTGCCTGACTCTCGCAGCAGCAAAACGAATATTGTGGCGTGGTTGTATAACATATGCATAAAGATATGCCATCGATGTCTTCGCAATCCTTTCCGGTGAGATTTTTTTGTCATCAGGATTTGGATTATAGTACCCCGCTCGTATGACATTTATTGCCGTATCCATTGTGACTTGAGCAATGCCGACTGATGCATTACTTCCTACAAAGACTGCACCAAGTCTATCCAATGCTTCTTCCCATGGATTTGCGCGAGCAATTTCATCAATAATAATGGCGCCAAGAGTGTATGGATCAATGGAAAACTGCTTCGCAGCTGCGATGATAAGTTTTCGATGTGGTGCAAGTTTTTTCATGACTTGCTCTCTTGTAATCAATGGATGTTCTTCAACATAAATCACGTGTTCTCCTCTTTCTTCAATCATGCCAAAGTGTAATTCAAGATGATTTTTACAAGCTTTGAACTTCTTTTTTCCGGAAAGGAGACATGTGAAATCATCCAGAGAAAGGTAAAGATGATTTGCAGATATAGACAGAGAATCGAGATTGTCCTCACCCACTTCATTGGGATTCGTTCGGAGATATGAACCTTGCGATGTTTTGACAGCGTGAACGGATTCCAACTTTCCTTCTTTTGCCAGTTTGATCGACTCATCGAGAGAATATGCCTTAAGGACATTCGTGGAAAATACCAGATTTTTCCCCTTGGCATCTGTGACGACAAGGATGATTTTCATGGCAAGGATTGTAGCAGAACTTCTGTTTGTGGCTAGGTATGTAGCGCGCTTCGTGGGTGGCAATGATCTATTTCCTGCTGCTCGCTTGGATCAAGTTTCAGACAAAATTCCACTAACCTAATAAGTTGACACCTCGACAAATATCCCCTATTCTTCCACCGTGAATTTCACGCGCCTGACCATCGTTCGTCGTCGCCCCGCTTCCAGCGAGGTGAGGGGCTTGCGCGCGCACTCGATTCCCAACCACACCTCTCTGGAGAATAGCCGGAGATTTTTTGTATTACCTTTGCCCCCAAACCATGAGTCAGCATCGAACCGCCGCCGAGGAGTACTACGCAGCCTTCAGAGGCAGTCCATTCGTCATCAAAGGATCCGGAACGATCTTCCAGGAAGAAAATGACGCAATCGGCAGAGGCGTTCTACAGGCCATTCGCGTCTTCCGTGAACACGAGATCCCCTGCCTCCTGGTACATGGCGGCGGGCCGCAACTGGACAAAGCCATGGGAAGCACGAAACGGCATTCGGAAACGAAATTGTGCGTCACTCCCGCGCACCTCATCCCCGTCGTGGAGCAGGAACGGCAGGCCATCTCCCGACGGATCGCCGCGCTGTGTAAGGAAATCGGTATCCCCTTCGAGCTCCTCCACCCTTCTGTATGTCATGCCGAACGCATACTGGATCACGGAGAAACGGGGCGAATCGTGCATGTGCAACGACAAGCGATCATGCGGGTCCTCGGCGACAACAAACTGGCGGTTATGCCGTTCGGCGGCATGGATGACTCCGACCCGCCGAACTACCTGAATGTGAATGCCGATGCGAATGCAACGGAAAGTGCGAGGGAAATCCGGGCACAAAAACTGATCTTCCTCACGAACGAAGATGGTATCTATCGACCCAACGGAAATGGAGACAAAAGGAAAATCAGTTTCCTTGATTTTGACGCCGCAGTACGGCTGATCCGGGAACGGAATGCTTCAGGCGAATTCGTCGTCAGTGACGGCATGCTGCCCAAGCTCGATGCCAGCATACGGGCGGTCGCAGGCGGTGTGGAACAAGTGCACATTCTCCAGGCCGGTGGCGCTGCGATGCTCCAGGAAGTGCTCACCCGAACGGGCGCCGGAACACTCATTGAGTACGTGCAGCGGCAGCAGATCGAGAGGGCTTCGCCGGAAGATCTCGATGCAATCCTTGAGCTCCGGGAAGAATGCTCAGCTCCCCAATTCTCCACTCCCCACGGAACGACGTACCTGAAACCTCTCGAACCATCGCAAGTCCAGGTGCTCATCCCGTCAACGCTCGTCCTCAGGCACAGAGGAATTCCGGTTGGTACGATATATTTTTCGGAAGTCGACGGACATCCCGGCACCGTCATGATCGGCGGATTCGCCGTGGGGGAGAACCACCAGAACTCGCAGTATGGCCGCATGCTTCTGGAAGAGGCGCTGAAACTGATCGTACAACGCGGATACCCCCGGGCAATCAGCATCACTGCTTCGCCGGAAGTTCAACGCCTGTTCGCGAAATACGGGCAGCTTGACGAAATGAACTCCTTCGGCGACGTGAGCCAGCGATCGAAACAGCGTTATGCCCGGGAAGACCGAGACCTGGTGCGAACGTATGTCTTCCAGCCGCCACGCGACACCGCCTAGAACAGAAATCCCTTCTTCATATCCAGCTTTTGCGAGGAGACCTGCTTCCCGGAAGTACTCAGGAGCCGTGCTTCCCATGTGAGATTGATCTTCACTTTCGGCCGCGTGTCGGATACCAGCCGGAGTTCCAGAGTCTGGCCCGGCTTCAAAGTAATAGAGCTTAGAAGCGGCAGATATATTTGTTCCCAATGCGTCGGCGGACCGAACGGACTCGTCGACAATCCGATGCCGGGCACGAGCTCGGCATCCCACCACAGCGCAAAACCGAAAATAGTAATCTTCTCGTTTCCTTCCCAATGGACCAAGGCTTTACGTATGCTCTTTTCCCTCATCCCCAACCCCTTCTCCCGATGGGAGAAGGGGCTTGCGATCTCTTTCGACTTTGGCGTTTCCCCTCTCCCGACGGGAGAGGGGGCAGGGGTGAGGGCGGAAGAAAAATCGATTAGATCCCACTGCTTCTGCGCGTCGATCTGCGCAAGCAGATCTTCTTTTTTCACTGTTCTTACATACATGTTCTGGAGGCAGATTCCCCGTGCTTCGGTGAAATCGAGATCGTAGCCGACGTTCGCCATCACATCGATCCTCTTCTGCAGCCGGTCGGAAATCACCGGACAGACGTACTGCGTGATCTTCCCGGGGATGATCGTCCCGCCGGGCCGGAGGAAGCGTTTGGCGTCTTCGACGATTTCGATGATGTTTTCTTCCAACGCATAGTTCCCAAGAATTTCAGTAACCAAAACGTCAACCGGGGTTAATTTTTTAACGTCCATCGAATGCTTCCGGATGAAGGTGCAATTGCGGATACCGTTGCGCCTCGCGAGCGTTCGACTGACATCCAGGATATCGCCGTACTCGATGAGGGTGCAGTGCTTCGCGCCGAGCCTGGAGGCGAGGAATGCGAGAAAGCCCGTTCCCGAGCCAAGATCCACGACTGTGGTTCCGGGACGGATCACTGCTCTGAGCGCACGGAAAAACGCGTCGTTGCGGATGCGGTCGCCGATCAATTTGCGCTGGAGCTCGATCATCAGATGTGAAGCGGAAGGGCAGAAGGTTGTTGCAACACTTTCATAATTATTGTATACTATTACTAGTACTCACCAGGGCCTCCGAGTTCTTCAAACATCCAAATTCATTCAATCCTTTCACTCACTTTATCATGGCAGCCATATCCGCAAAGAAAAGAGTTGCTCTCATAGCGGTCACCGGTGCCTCCCTCCTGATGATCCTGGGCGCGGTCGTCTACCGCTCCGCGTTCTCCATGCCCTCGAAAGGAGATTTGAACTCGGCCCCTGTGGCCGTCACCGTCGAGGAGACGCTCACGAATCCTTTCAAGGATCAGCTCCCCCCATGGGCACTGGAAGCCATCGTGAAACTCTATAGGCTCGGCATCGTCACAGGCTACCAGAACGGGAACTATGGGCCGGCTGACCCCGTGACCAGAGGGCAGATCACTACCCTCCTCTACCGAATCCTCCGCTCCACGAACAGCATCGGGGAGCCGGCAGGCTGCGTGGGGACATACACGGACGTCGCGAAAGATCACTACGCCTTCCGCTCCACCTGTCTGTTCAAACAGCAAGGATGGTCCGGAGACACAGCGACATTCCAGCCGGACGTTCCAGCCTCCAGAGGCGTCACCGCGGCGTTCCTCACCCGCTCAGTCGGCGAGAGCCTCCTCGGCGCAATGGGCGCAACACTCGAGGAGAAGCAGGACTTCGATGACATCCCCATCGGGAGTGCCTTCTACCGTGACACGGCCACAGTGAACGTCACCGGACTCATGACCGGATACCCGAACGGAGACTTCGGTGCGAAGAACATCTTGAACCGCGCGGAGGCGGCCGTCGTGATCTACCGGACGCTCAAAAAAATTCAGCAGCCGGTTTCATCGCAAGAAACGCATTCTGCAGCACCCGAGCAAACGACTGTTTCATCCGTTCCAGCCGATCAAGAAGAGTCTTTCTCGGCAGTCGCAAGCTGCGCCGTCGAGGGTTGTGACGACGGCAACGACTGTACGACCGACACGTGCGATCTGACAAAGGGCTGCGTCTTCCAGAACGCGCCCGCAGGGACAGCATGCGATGACGGGGACAGCGAAACGACGAATGATGTTTGCACCGTGGGGAAATGCGTGGGGACGGAACCTGCCGCAAGTTCCTCAAGCAGCAGCGTCGCTATAAATCTCTGCGCAAATAAGGATTGCAATTCCGGAAACCAATGCATGAATGACTCGTGCGATCCTGCAACCGGGACATGCGTCCACAGTGCCAAATCTGCCGACACACCCTGTAACGATAACAATCCGGCGACGGTGAATGACGTGTGTGATGCTACTGGCACATGTCTGGGAAAAGTGGAAACCCCCTCCTGCGCGACCATCAAGACGCAGAGCTTCGCCTCCGCCACGAACGGGACAGTGACGGCGTACGACAAGGACTACGGCCTCTATCTCTGCACATCGGGCAGTGACATCGCAACGGAACTCGAACCGCAGTACGGAGGGGTGAATTTCCCGGCCATGTCCGGAGATAACCTCGTGTACTACAGGAACTACGGCATCGTGCTCTACAACGTTCCGACGAAGCAGAAGACGGAGCTCGAACCGGCATCCTCAGGATCGAACAATCCGGCGATCGGAGGCAAGTATGTCGCATACTTCAAGAACTACGGCATCGTGATCTACAACATCGAGACCAAGCAGAAGACGCAGGTGGAGCAACCGAACAGCGGGTGCAACAATCCCTCGATCAGCGGGACGACGCTGACGTACAGCTGCAACTACCAGCAGAAAACGTACAACTTGCAGTAATACGGAATTAAGAAATACTTTCCCGATTCACCGCGGGCTTTGAACGCCCGCTCTGCTAAAAAAATGGTATGCATTAACAGAGCGCCCCGCTCCTCGGGGCGCGGTGCCGAAGAAGAAGTAGTTTGTAGTGAGTAGTAAGTAGCAGACACACATCGAAGTACTATGCCTTCCTTCTACTCACTACCAACTACTCACTACTCACTACTCACTACTCACTAAATCAGCGGCTCCTCGAACACTTCCTCATCCGGGATATCGCCTTTCTTCGGCGGTTCGGAGGCCGCCTCGTCCCACTTGCGGAGCATGTCCTCCACTTCCTTCTTCGGCCGGCAGTACTTGCGGCGGGAGAGAGCGACAATTTCCCGCGAATGGTCTTCCGCGACGCGAGGCACATCCACCGTGCGGCCGGAGAATGCTTCACGGATCTCCCATTTCACGGACATCTTGACGTAGAACTCGCGGACGCCGAGATTGATAATGTCTCGTTCCTTGAAAATCGGCTCGTACTCCTTCTCGAGGATGCCCGCGTCCTCCGCCCCCACACGGAAACTGATGAGGGAGCCGATGTTCCCGAAAACCGTCTGGCGGATCCTGCTGCTGAGCTGGCCCATGTACTGATGGGCGATGGTGAGATTGAGGTGGTACTTGCGGGCTTCGGAGAGGATCTCGTAGAACGTGTCGGTCGCGAAGTTCTGGAACTCATCGACGTAGAAATAGAAGTCCTTGCGCTGCTCCTCCGGCTGATCGGCGCGGCTCATAGCCGCCTGGTACATCTTCGTGATGATCATGGACCCGAGGAGTGAGGAATTCTCCTCGCCGAGGAGTCCCTTACTGACCTTCATGAGGAGGATCTTCCGGTTGTCCATGATCTCCCGGATGTTGAACCGCGTCACCGGCTGACCGATGATGTTGCGGATCATGTTCGTGGCCACGAACTGCCCGACTTTATTCAGGAGCGGCGTGATGGCCTCGGCGTCGAATTTCTCGGACCACGCCGCGAACTCGGACACCCAGAAGCTCTTAACGACGTTATCCTGGATGCGCGCGACGATCTTCTGGCGGTAGTTCTTGTCGTTGAGCATCTTCAGAATCGAGAGCACCGTTGTGTTCGGGCTGTCGAGGAGCGCCAGAGTGGTGTAGCGGAGGACGTGCTCCAGCCGGTACGTCCAGTTGTCGCCGAAAAGCTTCTTGAAGATGTCGAGGAATCCGATGGTGAGTTGCATCTTGTAGGCCTCCTCCACCTTCTCGAGCGGGTTGAACGCGATGGGGTTCTCCGTATCCGACGGATCGAAGAGGAGCACGTCGTTGACGCGGTGCTTCGGCACGTAGCGCAGGACGCAGTCCACCAGATCCCCGTGCGGATCGAGCACGGCGACTCCCCGTCCCTTCTCCATGTCCTCATGGATGAGGAGCTCTAAGAGCTTGCTCTTCCCCGAGCCGGACTTTCCCACCACGTAGAGGTGCCGTCGCCTGTCCTCCAGACGCACGCCGAAGCGCACGAAGTTATTGTGGTAGTTCGTGACGCCGAAGACGCTCACGTCGCCTTCTCCTTCCCGCGGGAGATCCTGCGGGGGATCGGACTTGCGTGCGAGGACGTGCACGATGTGATGGACGTAGTCCGTGTTCGGGAAGTGGTAGAGAGTCGCGGACTCTTTGGCGCTCAGGATGTATGTCGTGGCGTGCGTGCGCTCGCGGAACTGTTTGAGGAACGACGGCGCATTCGTCGCGCGGGAACCGATGAAGCCGTTGATATCGGAATCATTGAAGTGGTAGAAGCTGTTCTTCACCGCCTCGAGCTTCCGCCGTCCCTCCTCGAAGCTGCGGGAAATGTACGCGCACCGAATGGAGACCCGAAACGGCTTCGTTTTCTCTTTCTCCCTGGCCGCCTCGTACCGGACGGTCTGGATGCCGCGGCGGCCCTCTTTCCGCAGACGGTCGCGGATGGAGAAGAACTTCTTGAGCGCCGCAAGCCTGAACCGGATGCTTCGGAGAAAGTGGTAGAGCGCGCTGTCGTCGTGCGGCTCCACAATGATCTGCACCCAGACCTGCTCGCCGCTCTCGATCTTCGAGATCACAGAGGAGAGACGTGACATGCTGTCCTCCTCGAACGTGTCGTACGTCTTCACGGGGTAGACGTCTCGCTCTCTGAGCAGCAGCTCGCACCCCGCGAAGTGGTGCTGCTGCGGATCGAACCAGGCGGTGTAGTCGTTGGTTTCCCTGATCTCCGCGTCCGGGAACGTGGCGTAGATGAGGCCTTCGATCGTCTCTTTGTATTTCTCCTCCATGACCGCGAAGAAGTACGTGTACTGCTCGTAGCCGAAGTACTCGAAGGAGAAGCGCGCACCCGTGATGGTGTTCCGAAGACTCACGAGCAGATCCTGGAACCGGGATTCCAGTTTCTTGTTCTCTTTGGTCCCCTGCGGGACCACGATGTGCAGATAGCGCAGATTGGCCATTTCAAGAGCATATTCTTCAGGAAAATGGAGAATTTGTAAACATCAGAAAATGAATCTAGGAATTATGAATTAAGAAAATAAAGACGCAATGTGGCACGGCCGTCCTCGGCCGTGGGTGCATGGGCGTCCCCGCCCATGCGAATGTTTGTGTAGAATAACCGACCGTGGCAGATGAAATAAACTGATCGGACGAAAAGGAATATTTTGGCAAAGCGAATACTTCGATCGGATCACTGGTATGAACCCCAGAGCAAGCTCTGGACTCCTTTTTCCGATGTCAAGCATCGGGGAATCAGACCATCGCCTTCGCTAGCTGATACACGGCATCCATGCTCCTCGTCGCGCCGAAGCCCCGCAGGGCGAAGGCGGATTGATAAAGAATATGGATCAATTGAAACTTGCTGTCGAATATGCATGGAGCAATCCCGAGCTTGCCGGACTTAAAAATTGGAAATGGAGATGGAAAATAGCCGGGGAACAATTGGATTTGGTAAGCTTTTGACCCGAGCTTTCGCATGGGCAGGGACGCCCATGCACCCATTGCCCGGGACGGGCATGCCACGACTCATTTCTAACTTAAGGAACCTCTGAAAAACGTATGAGAACCGTACACAATCACAACGCATCTGGAGCGAAATGAAATCTGGGATTTCATCGAACTTCGCTATCTTCCGGAGAGCAACACGGTCCCTTCGAGCACGAATATTTTCGGCGCAACGGTGGCTATTCAGATCTGGCTCCCTGACCCGATCGTCATCACCATTGAAAGCCCTGAAGTTGCGCAAAGCTATAAGGATTATTTCGACAGTTTGTGGAAGACAGCGAAAGCCTGAGAAGATGGAACTTGGAAAATGATCCGCAGCACGGGCATCGTGCCCGTGTAGGGCTTTTCATGCATACCGGGGCACGATGCCCCGGCTACGATGCTTTTTTCGATATCCGATTCTCAATACACCTCGGCCAGATAGCACTTCTCGCAATAAACAATCTCCGGTCGCTCGGGAGAATAACTTGTTTCAATCGGCTTATCACACTTGGCGCACTCGCGATCCCAGAGTTTGCGGGGGTTTTTAAGCGCGCGCCTGGCCGCATGCCGCACTTCGAAATGAAATCTGGGAACAGGAACCCTTATCCGCCGATATAATTCGAGTTCAGACTTTTGCAATTTAAACGGCTTGCCGGATTTTTCGCATCTTATCGTCCAGTCCAGAATGTCATCTGGAATATCATCGATGGAATCCGGAAGCGTTGAAGCATCTATTATCCTGGTTACATTCAGTGGCTTGTCGTTTTGATCACGCCAGTTCCAGCCTCGTTTCAAGGCTTCATTTTTTGAAAGCGGATAATAATCCCGAGCCACAGTTTCGTTGTAACTAAAGGAAGAGATCTGTGGCGGGAAAAATTCTCCCCATTGTCCGTCGCTTCTCATCCGTTCAACGATTTTATCCGCCAAATCGGCATAATCTTTTTCGTCATATTTCTTGTTTAATATGCAATGGGAATTCTTTTTTACCGCGGTGCAACCGAATAGATTGGAAACTCCGGTCATGCAAAAAATTGAAGAAATAATATTACTTGCATTCAGCGCGGTGTAATAACAATTGATCAGGCTTTGCGATCCGGCGCCGATGTAAGCGCAGTTATACGCCAAGGTAAGACGATCACCCCAGGCATCGACGTCCTGGCAGTCCTGGCCGCCCATCATGCAGCCGGTGCAGAACCGGCAATCCCGCATGCCGATGCAGTCGAAACAGTCAAAGGAATCTTTACAGCTTAAGATGTTGTCGCCGCTGGCGTTTTCATTCATCACGCCGCGCAAAGCCTTGCGCGGATATTTCAGAAAATTTTGCGCCGCCTCATCCTTCAACCGTTGAACGCCTGAATAAGTAGGCAGATTCATCCCGGCCTTGCGTTTTTGAAACTCTTCTTTGGAAAACGGTTCGTTGAAAATGTGATACTCCTTCTGGACTAGATTCACGCAGCCGATACAGTTTTTGCAGGAAACACAATCGAGCAAAAAGAACGAATCCGAACAATTTTGGCAGAAACTGGAAAACTTAAGATCGAAACAGTTCTGACAGTGAATACACTCGTAACAGAGTTCGGATTCTGTGAGATAAAGAAAATCGCAGCAATCTTTCGTCTTCACATAGCATTCGCCATAGAAACAATCCTGAGCCTGCTCGCCATCGAAGATGAAGTAGCAATTCTTCAGGCGGTAGCCGTCGTGGGTGTAATCGCTGTTTATGTCGTCTTTGAAACGAAACGTCGACATTTTAGGTATCGCCGCATAAAGTTCGCCGAATTGCTCGAAAAACGGGCGGTTTAAGTCATAGGGATGACCAAATGAAAGCGGATCCCACTTGTCTCCCCACCAGCATTCGGGGCAGTAAACGGTATTTGGACCCTCCGGTGTGTAAATAGAAATTATCGGCCGCCTACAAAGATCGCAGATGCGTTTATAAAGATTCCGCTCGTTTCGCATCGCCAGCCGGCGCTGTTGCCGGCAATCGTAACAAAGGCTCGGCGGGGGGAGGGAAAGCTTTTTGCCGCCGATGACGGGGGAGACTTTGTCGAGAAATTTGAGATCATCATCCGTAACTTCGAAAGATTGATGACACCAGGTGTTGGCGCAGGTTCTAAGCATGGGAATTATTATACACTCGCAGCACGGGCATCGTGCCCGTGTGGCGGTTCGCGCGCATCACCGGGGCACGCTCGTCAGCCGAAGCCTTGCCGGCCGGCCGTAGCTTTAGCGAAGGTTGGGCGAAGGCTGGATGTCCCGGCTGCGGGAAGCAGATCAATAAACCTCTTTCAGGTAACAATTTTCGCCCCTCGACTTCGCTCGGGGTGAATCGTGTTGTTTCAGCAGAGAGTGATTTGAGAGGCATTCAGTATACTTCTCTCAGGTAACACGATTCACAATACACAATCTCGGGCCGGTCGGGCGAGTAGCTCGTGGAAATTGGAGCCAGGCACTTGGCGCACTCGCGATTCCAGAGTTTGCACGGATTTCTCTGTTTCAAGCGATTTCGGTAGCGTTCCTCCGAATGCAGCCTCGGCACCGGAAGATTCAGGAAGCGGCAGAAATCCAGTTCCTGTTTAATGATTTTGAACGGCCGGCCGCTTTCTTCTGACTCAATTGCCCAGTTCACGATGTCGTCCGGCACATCGGCGATGCTGTCTGGGAGCCTCGCCGCAGGAATCGTCTTCGTGACGTTCGGAGTTTCTTCCCGTGTCTCCTCCCATTTCCATCCCCTCCCCAGCACTTCCTGCTTCGTGAGCGGGAACTCGTCCTGTGCAATGGTTTCGTTATAACCGAAAGGACTATCCATAACAGGGAAGAATGCACCCCACTCCTGAGTCTTCTGCATATGTTCGACCACCTTCGAAAGGATGCTCTCGTACTCTTCCTGGGTGTATTGTTTGTTCAGGATGCAGTACTCCTTGTGCTTCAGCCCAACACACCCGAAGAGATGCTTGCTCGAGAAACATTCATCGGTGTAGGAAGCATCTTCGGTGTCCCACGTGTGGAGTACAAACCTCGCACCATAGGTGCGCACAGCGCTCAGGGAGTCATACACCAGCTCCGAGCCGGGTGCATAATGGAGATCCCGGCAATCCTTCGCCCCCGCAGTCGGCGTGGGGAAGGCCGAGTGACAATCCTCGAGATTCGTTGAATCAAAGCATGCGGAACAGTTCCGGCATTGCCGCAGATGATCCCCCGTGCAATTCTCGCACTGGATGAGATGCGCCGATCTGGTGGGAAGCGCACGTGCGAATGCATGGAAGTTCTCCTGAAACTTCTGCAGTTCGGCATACGATCCAAGAAGTTTCTTCATGGCCGAAACTTCCGCCTCCGTCGCCTGTTGATTGAGAATGCCGTTTTTCTTATTCACAAGATTCTTGCATCCGATGCAGTTGGTACATCCCCGGCAGTCTTCGCAAAACATGAGTCCACTGCCGTTCTCAGAGTCTTTGCAGAATGCAGATGAAAAGAGACTGTAGCAATGCAGGCACTCGTAACACAGCTCGCATTTCGTGAGATTGTTGCTGTCAACACAGTTCTTCGAATCGTTCGCCTGGTAGCAGTAATATGAATCCTCGTTCACCACACACGAAACACACATGTAGCAGTTTTTCGTCGAGACACAGTAGGGCGAATATGCGCTGCCCTCCTCTTGCGTCACGACCATGCCCAGGTGCGGCACTTCTCCCCGCAGTCCGGCAATCTGATCGAAGAACGATTGGGAAAAATCAACAGACCGACCGTACTGCATGGGATCCCACCTGTCGCTCCACCACGCATCTTTGTCGAAGACCTTGTAAGGAGCATCTGAGCGGTAGAACGAAACCATGCTCTTCCCCGTGAGGTCGCACACCCGCTTGTGGAGAAAACGCTCGTTGCGCTGTGCGAACCGCCGCTGCAGGCGGCAGTCTGGACAATGCGGAGAAGGCGGAATGAGGAGCGCTTTCCCACGCACCATCGGGGATACCCGCTCAAGAAAATCAAGCTCGGCAGCGTCTATTTCGAAAGTTTCCCGGCATTGGCGGCAAGATTGCTGCATAAATTTTTCAAATCTCCGATTAATTTACCCCATAAACCTTAAAAATTACCTAGTCTATGATATTATCATATGATATTATATGACCATGACCACCGTTTCTGTCCCGCTCCCGGATGAAATAATGCATCAGATAGAAGAGCTGATTGCTTTGGGCAAAGCCTCAAACAAGGCTGACCTGATCCGCCGAGCCGTGCAAAAGTATCTGGAAGATCAGGCGGTGGAAGCCGTACTGAAGGCCCGGAAAGAACCCACGCTTACAGGTAACCTGGATAAGCTCGCTTCCCGGCTATGACCGAAGTCCGTTTCAAGCCGGCATTCATCAGGCAGTACAAAAAATTATCAAAAGCCCTGCGGCAGGAAATACGGGAGAAAATATTACTTTTTCAGGATAATCCGCGCCACAGTATGCTGAAAACGCATGCGCTCAAGGGAAGACTGAAGGGGTCAATGAGTTTCTCGGTGAATTACCGGTACCGTATCGTTTTCGAGTGGGAAGAAAAAGACGCGGCGGTGTTGCTGGCGGTCGGAGATCACTCGGTTTACGGTTGAAGTAAATCAATACACCTCC
>JBBAAJ010000022.1:0-16420 GCA_041658365.1 Candidatus Peribacteraceae bacterium
GACGCGCTTCGCGGAGCCACAAGTCCATGATGCCCCCCTCGTTCACCATGTCGTCCGCAACACTCTGGATGAAGCAGGCGTGGGGCTGCGGGTGCGTGTAGGCGTCGGGGCTCTCCTTCACCTCCCCCGTCTCCGGGTCGCAGTAATAGTGGCCTTGCGGTATCCCCGTAATGCCATAGGTATGGTGTAAACCGGTGTTGAACCACTGGGGACTGTTGGGCGCAACCATCTGATGTATGAGCATGTGGCTGATCTCATCCTCGAACGCCTGCGCGTCCTGCTTCGTCGCGAAGTAGCCGTACTTCTCTCCCCAGAACTTCCAGCAGCCGGCGAGGCGGCGGACGACCTGCTTCACCGACCGCTCGGGGCCGGTGATCACGTTCCCGTTGCCGTCCTTCAGGACATTCCCCTGCGCATCGAACTGGGGAACTCCCGCCTTGCGGAAGTATTTGGAAACGACGATGTCGGTCGCCACCTGGCTCCAGTCGACCGGCACTTCGGCATCCCGCATCTCGAAAACGACCGACCCGTCGGTATTCACGATCCGGCTGGTGCGGCGATCACACCTCACCTGTTCCACGGGATCGGACCCCGGTGTGGTAAACCGGCGCTCGACCACCAGCCCCTTCCCCGTACCCGTCCCCGCACGCTCGACTACCTTCTTCTTCGCGGCTCTGACTCTGGACCCCACGTCATCCCGGGGGATGTCACGGGCGCTTTGAACCGGGGAACTCTTCGGGATCATGGGGGTGGGGGAAACACAATATCTTGTATGTTGCAGATCTCAATGCCACAACATCTGCACATTCTACGCACCCGCGCTCCCGTCTCAAGTGCATTCCGTTTCCCGTCCGGTCGCCTGAACTCTCACAGAGAACACTGCGATCCTCAGCGGGAAATTTCGATTATCGGCAATTTTTCGTACTGCAACTTCATCATGTTTTCAACTTCGTGCCACGAGAAGTTCGGCTGGTAGATGTGTCGAGAGAGCGGGTAGGCTCGGTTCGCTTCATCCCTATGCAGAACACCCCCGCCAACGGCGTACGCGTTGCCATCATCGTCGCCGGCACGAATGAGCCAAGCAATGCCGATTTCCTCGCAGACAGCTTCGCCGAAGGTGCCCGGTCGGTTCCGGGCGTCGTCATCGAGAAAATCCGGCTCAAAGATCTCCGGATGGACCATTTCATCCTCCGGCATTACGAACCTCTCACCCATGACGCCGATGACTTCCCGAAGGTGCGCGAGATGATTCTCCGTGCGGACGCCGTCGTGCTCGCTAGCCCGATTTGGAATTTCAGTGTGCCTTCCCACCTCAAGAACCTCATCGACCGCATGGGAGCATTCGGACTCGACGAGACACATTCCATCGGAACGCTGAATTCCAAGCCGTTCTTCCTCCTCTTCACGGGCGGCTCGCCCGCTGTCGCCTGGCCTCTGCTCAAGCGAACAACGAGCCACCTTCCCAGAGCAATCCAGTACTTTGGAGGTGCCGTTCTCGGCATACACTACGAAGGAAGATGCACAAAGGGGAGAGGTATCTTCGGCCTCGTCGTCAATCAGCGTCTCCGGAGCATTGCCGCCGTTCGCGCGAAAGGGAATGCATTCGCACGCAGCATCCTCGAATGCCAGAGAACAGGGCAGCTCCCCTTGCAACACAGGACAACGCAGAAGTGCATCCGCCTGGCACAGAAATTGAAGCGTGGACTTGGACTCTAGCCGCCAACCATCGTCACCTCCTCATCGACGAGGCCGGCGCGATGGAATGCCTCCCAGGTCTTGAGGCCGCCTTCAACGAGAATACTTGTGATGCCATGGTAATTGCCGTCAGGAGTAGTGAGTTTCGACCAGAGAATCTGCCAATCAAATCCTCCCCGCTCCCTCACCCTCATCCCCATCCCCTCTCCCATCGGGAGAGGGGTGGCGAGCCCGGCGAGCCGGGGTGAGGGTGAAAAAGGCATATCAATAATTCTCACTCCCCTCCCCTCAAGTAACTTCCTCTTATCCTTGAATTCTTTGATTTCCTTGATTCCCTCGGTTCCCTTTGTCACGACCATCGTCCGGCACGCAAGCGGAGGATTCACCACCCGTGCTTTAAGCGGAATGCGCAGTCCAGCATCGAGCACGATACGGAAAATGTCCGGAGGATCGTCCATCCGCCTTCGCCCTGCGGGGCTTCGGCGCGACGAGGAGCTTAGATGCTGTGTATCAGCTTGCGAAGGCAATAGTCCGATTCCCTGATGCTCGGCATCGGAAAAAGGAGTCCAGAGTTCTTGACCTCCGAAGCCTTGGCGAAGGGTGTTGCTCTGGGATTCATACCAGTGATTGTACCGCACATTGAGCTGTGGATCGTCGGAGAGGATCGTGCCTACCCCTACAAGGATCGCATCGTGCCGGGCACGGAGGAACGTGTGCGCCCAGCTGTCCTGATCGAAACTTGTGATCTTGAGCGGCGGGCCATCGGAGTTGGTAATCCGGCCGTCTCTCGTTTGCGCACGATGGATCGTGATCCACGGGCGCCCCTTCGTCATGAGGGAGACGAATCCACGATTGAGGCGCCGGCATTCTTCCGGCAGGACCGGGCCGATCACCTCGATACCGGCATTCCGAAGTGCGGCAATCCCCTTCCCTGCTACCATTGGATTCGGGTCAATCATGCCGAACACCAGCTTCTTCACTCCACGATCAATGATGTACTGGACGCATTGAGGAGTTTTCTTTTGCTTGTGGCAACAAGGTTCCAAATTTACATACAGCGTGTCTTTTGAATCAATTTTTTGATCAAAGTTTTGCAGGAGCTGACGCTCGGCATGCGGTTTCCCAAAGCCGGAATGAAATGCCTCGGCGATTATTTTTCCATCTCGTACGAGAACCGCTCCAACCAGCGGATTTATCCCCGTTTCACCTTGCCCCATGCGGGCCAAGTCCAGACAGCGGCGGATAAAACCGGCGTCACGCACGCTTTCAGACTACCAGCGGAAAGAGTGAAGTAGAAACGTGACTCCGGTCATTTATCGACTCAACCGCGCTCGGCCTGCATGACTTCATTCAGTCCGACACCGGCAAGCTTCAGGCAACGGACCAGCCGTCGAAGTGCTCCCATAGCTTCTTCTGCCGCTTCATCGGTTTCGCGCTTGCGAAGCGCTGTCGAGAAGACGGTCGACTGATCCACAAGGTCGATAGCCGCCAAAGCCGCTTGGGAGCCAGGCATGGGAAACGGAGTCTGCGATTGTACTTCGTGTTCGGTCGCAACCAAAAACTTGGAGAGCAAAAGCTGAAAATCGGAATCAGGCACATCATCCTGTCGAACTGCCGTTTTCATCGCTTTCCGGATTACAGATCCGAACGTCATCTCCCGCGACCTAAGAGCAACGAGCAGCCAGTAGACGCATTGCCCCGCCTCGGCGATGATTTCATCACGATTTCCGGTGCGCAGGGCCTTCGACAGCTCGGCGACCTCGCCAACATACCGTGCTACGCAGAACTCTCTCCCCTGCGCCAAAGCTTTGGACGTCGATGAGGTGGAAAGAGGATCAGGCTGCCGGCTTTCCACGGTCGCGCTGAGGTCAAGCATCCAGCAAGCGACGTCCGATCGCGACCGATCACCGGCCTTCGAAACAGTGTCGCCGGTATTCATTGACGGCGGAAGTTCGAACGGCAAGGCAGCGAGCACTTCCGATCGCTCGGGTGCGACTTCGACATGCAGCACCGCGCTCATGCTCAAGTCCTGCGCTCCGCGTCTTAGCAGCTCAGCGCGCATGTGGTTTTTGTTCTCGACGGGGACGTGGATTCCCACGGCGCTCCACTGCCGACCGTCACGTGAGAGTACCGGGGAAACCGTGGGGCCATGCATACCCAAATCGAGAAAACGCTCCACCTGGTCGGCAGGAACATTGAAGGAAAATGAGACATACTGGTTGGAGGCACGGGCCGATTCCAATGCGAGCCCCAGTTCGCGCAGGGCTTCGCGTGAACGGCCGCTGATGGTCCGGAATTGTGTGACGAACATATCGGTTGAAACGTTCCGCAGATCCAGATACGACGCACCCAGTGTGTCCCCCGATGGATATTCCAATTCGTTTTCAACGATCTGCAAACCATTTGAACGTGCGGTCTCGCCGGACCCGACGATCTCGAATGCAGCAACGTCATCCCGATCCCGCCATTCGCCGACCCGCGTGTCGGCGCCTTCGGATCTCCGCATGGCAGCGCGGCGATTGAGCGACCCGAGCAGTCGCGTGACAATCTGCGGATATTTGCTGAATATGGTGCGGTTATCGAGATCAGCCGGCAAGCGTATAGGTCGTTCAACCGGCGCGAGGAATACTAGCCGGCAAGGGCCGATATCCAACGAGAGTATTTTGCCGATATCTGAACGTACGCCGTTCACCGCTGCCGTGAAATCAGCCTCGGCAAGAACATCCGAGCCCATCAGTATGCCCACGGGCTCGCCGGAAAAACGCTCGAGCTGAACGGCCAGCGCGTCGGCACCTTTTATGCCGCGAAACGTAAAGTCGCCCTGCATGATCTCATCATGCCGGTCGAGTCCGTTCCTTATGCGATCATACCCAGAACGCACGAGCAGATCCACCAGACTGTTACGACATTCTCTGGCTTCAGTCAGCGCTCCTTTGGGTACCAGCACCACTTGAGAATCTCTTGAATCCATAAAATAGAAGGAAAAGGGAACTAAAAAAACTACCCCCCGTAGGGAGGAGTCGATCCCGGTCTGCTTATCACCCTTATTCCTTTGCCCGCTCCAAGTATTTCTGCAGCACCGATACCGGCTTCTCCTTACTGGGAGAATGCTTGGCCTCGGCATGCTGATGATCCTTCGGCATGCTCGAGACCAGCCGATGATGCCGGTGTGCGTTGAGGATTTTGCGATAGCCGCCTTCGCCGTTCTCGAGGAACTTGGCGACACGGGTGACGGTCGTGGTACTGGCACCAGTGTTCTGTGCAATTTCACGATACGTCACCCCTTGAGCCAGTTGCTTCGCGACTTCGAACCGCTCGCTCAGAGCCTGCATCTCGGACAGTGTGGCCACGTCTCTCAGGAAATTGCTGACTTCCTCCTCTGATTTACAAGCCAAAAACGCACTGCACAGGGACCGGAACCAGGGTTCCTTCTTCCAGCTGTCTTCAGTGAAGCGTCGTTTGGACATTGGGCGATTAGGGTTAGGGTTAGGGTTGCGGAGGGAGTGCCTGCAGGCCGAAGCTCGGCCACAGATTCAAATTTCAACGCAAAGAACCCTTACTACTGGCTCAGTATAGTTGCCGAGCGTAGGCATGTCAATGTATTATCTCGTTGGTATTCATTTTCCTCTTTTTTTGGCTGAAGAAAGCCATATTCCTTGAATGAAAGGTAGTAAGTAGCAAGTTAGTGAGGGGATTTTCCTTACTATCCGCTACTCACTACCTGCTACTTTTTTCTCTTGCAGATGGCTGATCTTCAAGCCTGCCCGCCGGGGTAAACGAACCACGGCTACGGTTTATCTGTGTTCACCCCGCAGCTTAAGCTGCTAGGTATCACGGAATGAAACATAAAAATTTCATAAGGTTTCCTGGCCATCGTCTCCGTCTCTTTCGTCAGTGGATAATTTCATGGCATCAGGAACGACGCGGGACATCGAATCGATCTCATCAATCAGCTTCATGACCATTCTCTGATCTATCAATTTCCTCTCTGCAAGGGGCTTCAGCCGGGATTCTCCGGGCAATTCAAGGTTGTTTATCCGATGATAATCGACTGTTTTTTTGGAATGCTGCCAGGATCTCCTGTTCCGGAGAGCATTCATAAGAGGCTGAATTATCCCTGCCAGAAGCGGAATTCTAAATGCTCTCGGGTTTTTCTTCGGCAAGGGAAGTCTGCATCCCAGAGCGTGTTGTATCGTCCTGGCAATCAGGAAGCGCGTAGAGTACCTGAGTGAATCCGCAGGAGTTAGATTTTGGCAGTCTGGAATGTTCATATCCCGGTCCAGAGGCAGATAAATATTATCCATATCCGACGGGGTCGGATCAGTTTTTTTCAGTTCTTTGGCCGGGGAATCAAAGAAACTGGAGTCCCATTGTCTGGCTGCCTCTTTTACGTATTGCCGCCGTGCAATCAGATCACTCAATTGATCATGAATCTGGCCGATCATTTCGAGAGCGATGAAGGGGCCTTCCGGACCATCGAGATCCGGCAGGCGTTCCAAGAAATCGCTCACGGCGGGACCGGCCAATTCGGGTATCGAGCAATAGCAATCCAATACTCTGGCAAACTCAGCTCCGAAGGAAACATCTTCCCCGGAATCATCGGATTGTCCAAACTCCTTCAGTCGCCGCTCAGCCTCGGCTCTGCCGCTTTCTTTGGTGTAGCGCATATGATTCCTCCCTCATTGGAAGGGGGCAATTTTACTTCCATCGCCGGCTTATGCAATCCTGATTCTGAAGTCAGGCCGAATAAGCCCGAGAGCAAGCTGAAATATCGAATTCCAATACTATGAAAAGCCCCCGTCCTGAACGGGACGAGAGCTCTTCCTGCAGCAAAGCCGGGATCATGACCAGGATGGTGGAAACCATATGGTCAGAGCAACAAAGATGACTGCTGTGACGAGGAACAAGATCAACGTGAGAACCAGCAAGCCTATGAGCCGATTCTCCATCCTCGTCAATTGTTTACACACAGTATCCCACCACTCATAACGCCGCGAATCACTTTCACTCGCGGCACTTTGCCTGCTGAAGGAGAACGCTTCTCCCCCCCAACAAGCGCAGAAGAGGATCCCAATAACAACACCTGCTCCCAACTCCCAACGCAAGACCTCGACTAATACATTCATCAACGTGTTCATTGAGCACCTCCAATGGACATGAAACCACCGAGCCAAATTGCTGAAGGAACGAAGCACCGAAGTGCCTAACTAAAATTATATTGCATATATTCAACAAAGCAATGTAAATGTAAAGTTTTGCACAAAACCTTCCTGCCTTTCCTGCCTTTCCTGCCATTTCTGCCTTCACTGCCTTCACTTTCCCCCCTGCCGAGCCTCAATAACCTCCTCCGCAACGTTCTTCGGCACTTTTGCGTAGTGGCTGGGCTCCATGGAGTAGCTGGCGCGCCCCTGAGTCATGGACCGGAGTTCCGTTGCGTACCCGAACATCGCGGCGAGCGGCACCTCGGCCATGATTGTCTTCGCCATGCCGCGGTTTCCCGTATCCTTGATGAACCCGCGGCGCGCGCTGATGTCCCCCATCACGTCGCCGAAGTATTCTTCCGGAACTACGACCTCAATTTTCATGATCGGCTCGAGGAGCACCGGATCGGCTTTCTTGGCTGCCTCCTGGGCTCCGATGGAGGCGCAGATCTTGTACGCCATCTCCGAGGAGTCCACATCGTGGGAGCTGCCGTCGAAGAGCTCCACCTTCACGTCCACGAGCGGATACCCGGCGAGGACGCCGCGGCTCAAGCCCTCCTGGAAGCCCTTGTCACAGGGAGCGATATACTCCCTCGGAATGCGCCCGCCGACGACCTGGTTGTCGAATTCGTAGCCTTTGCCGGTAGGCTGCGGGATAAGCCGGAAGAGCACGTGGCCATACTGACCGCGTCCACCGGTCTGCTTGATGTACTTCGACTCGTGCTCCACCTGCTTCTGAATCGTTTCACGGTACGCGACCTGCGGCGCCCCCGAGTTGCTCTCCACTTTAAATTCTCGACGCATGCGGTCCATGATGATGTCGAGGTGGAGCTCGCCCATCCCGGAGATGATCATCTGTCCGGTCTCCTCGTCCGTGCGGACGCGGAACGTCGGGTCTTCCTCCACGAGCTTCTGGAGCGCGATGCCCATTTTCTCCTGGTCAGCCTTGGTCTTCGGCTCGATGGCCATGGAGATGACCGGTTCGGCGAACGTGATGTTCTCCAGCTGGATCAGCTTCCCCTCGTCGCAGAGCGTATCGCCCGTCCGCGTCTCCTTGAGTCCGATGGCCGCGGCGATGTCGCCGGCCTCGATGCTATCGATTTCCGTGCGGTGGTTCGCATGCATGCGCACCAGACGGCCGATGCGTTCCTTGCGGCCGTTCCGCGAGTTGTAGACGTAGGTTCCGGTCTTCAGCACGCCGGAGTACACGCGGATGAACGTGAGTTTGCCGACGAAGGGATCGGTCGCGATCTTGAAGGCAAGGCATGTGAGCGGCTCGGTGTTCTCCGGCTTGAGCTGCATCTCTTCCCCTGTGTCCGCGTTTTTGCCTTTCACCGGCGGGAGTTCCAAGGGAGAGGGCAAGTAGTTTACTACGGCATCCAGTACGAGCTGGACTCCCATATTCTTGAGCGAGGACCCGCAGAGCACGGGGAACGTTTTCCCGCTGATGGTCCCCTGACGGATCGCCCGTTTCAGATCTTCCTTCTCGAGCTTGCCGTGGGTGAGGAACTTGTCCATGAGCTCTTCCCCCGCTCCTTCCGCGGCCCTCTCCATCATGATCGCACGGTGCTTCTGCACTTCTGCTTTCATATCTTCCGGAATGGGATGGTGCACGTGCTTCTCCCCGTGTTCTCCCTCGAACGTCACCATTTCCTCCTCGACTAAATCGATGACCGCACTGAAGGTACTCTCCGCGCCCACCGGGAGCTGGATGGCGACCGCGCTCTTACTGAGACGATCATGAATGCTCTTGAGGGACATGAAGAAGTCGCCTCCGATCTTGTCCATCTTGTTGATGAACGCAAGACGGGGAACGGAGTACTTGTCGGCCTGGCGCCAGACGGTCTCGGACTGCGGCTCGACGCCCTGCGATCCGTCGAAAACGACCACGCCTCCGTCCAGGACCCGAAGCGAGCGTTCGACTTCGGCGGTGAAGTCCACGTGCCCCGGAGTATCGATCAGGTTGATCGTGGTGGCGGTCTCCTTACCCAGAAACTTGGATTTCCAGATGCACTGTGTCGCGGCGGACGTGATGGTGATGCCGCGCTCGCGCTCCTGCTCCATCCAGTCCATGGTCGCCTCGCCCTCGTGCACTTCGCCGATCTTGTAGTTCTTCCCGGTGTAGAAAAGAATGCGCTCGCTCGTGGTGGTTTTCCCCGCATCGATGTGGGCGATCACGCCAATGTTTCGTACATTTTTTAGATCCATAATGCAAATGGTTAAATTGTTAAATTGCTAAATTGTTTGCATGCAGAAACGATGTTTTGTGACAGCAATTTAACAATTTAGCAATTTAGCATTGGGGAAATTGTAGCAGCGAAGCACCTGACAAGCTGTGTATCCACACGCTGACAGCCGCGGCAGTATAGGGAAACTATACTTTCTTTGGAAGGGATATTTCATGGGTATTTTGGCATTACTTACGAATCTCTTACAAGTCCAAGAATGAAATACTAGACTTAGATTGATGCCACTTCCCAAAGAGATCGGCAAACTGGTAGAACATTTTAAAAGTCAACGGATCGGAAGATTGATGAGCTGGTGTATGGGTTGTATGGGATGAGTGAGGAGGGGATTAAGATTATCGAAAAATCGCTCTAGAGGAGTGTTTTCAGCCATAGAAATATAGTCTGTATGTCAAGATCATCTTTCACAGAATTCTTCACGCGCGAAAGATGACAACTTACAATTGACCCATTCTTCCCCTCTTCCCATGCGTTCTCCGAAGCCGGTATCCCGATGCCGTCATGACCGGATGGAGTCGCCACCCGCTGACAGGATCCGCACTCCATTCGATGGAGAAACGTGCCCCCCCGTCCGTTTCTCAAAATCTGAACTGGAAACACGCGGGCAATTTTTCCGTAAACTATTCAACGTGTAATACATGGGGACCCCTAAATCCCCTGTTGGTGTTACAGACTTGATGGCTATCCGTGGAATTTCTGTTTTGCTCGACACAAACATTCTTATTCAGGGAACAGGAGCCAAATTTCAGGAACAAAGAGTGGCAATCACGGATTTCTGCAAGCAAAACAATGTTTGCATTTGCGACACGGTTTTCTATGAATTCATGCGGAATTGCAGTTTAAAAACTTTCAGACAAAGACGGATTCAAGTGGAAAGCCGGATTGGAGGCAAGGAAACTCCGATGCGGGTCCTTGCCGAAAACGACGATGTATGTAGAACATTCGAGAATCTATGGATCTTGTATTTATATCTGATGCGATCAGAGCCGAAACGCCTTATTCATTTAAGCAAAGAGGATGCTTGGATTTCCGCAGCGGCCGTGCATCACAAAATCGACAATATCCTCACAACCGATGACAGCGGTGATTACCCTTCAGAGGTTTTCTCCAGCCGGTCATTTGATTTAGGCAAAGAAAAGAGCGGGCTTATCTTGCATTTGAAAACCTTTCGACGCGAAGCTGCACGAGAGCATTGGAAAATTATGCTGAAAACAAAGTTGATCAACGTGTCTTTCCAATCATTTGCCAGTAATCGCTGAAAGGAGGGATGGTATGGCTTATATTTCAAGCTTGAAGCTTCCTATCCCATCTTCGCGAAGTGCGCATAGGCCTTATTCGCCTGCGCCATCTTGTAGACGTCTTCCTTCTTCTTCACCGCTGCACCCTGCTCGGCGGAAGCATCCAGAAGTTCCAGCGCAAGTTTCTCAGCCATCGCTGCACCTTTGCGCGAACGTGCGGCTGTCAGGATCCAGCGGATACTGAGGGACTGCTGACGCTTGGCCGACACCTCCACCGGAACCTGATACACGGCACCGGCGATGCGCTTGGGGCGAACTTCCACCAATGGCGTCGTATTCAGAAGGGCCTTGGAAAAAACCTCCATCGGCGGCTCCTTCGTGCGGGTTTTGATCGTTTCGATCGCATCGGCGAAGATCTGGCGGGCAATGGACTTCTTGCCCTGCTTCATGATGCAGTTGATGAATTTCTCAACCAGCGGATCGGAGCCTTTGGGAATGTATTGCTTGGGAAGGGTGGACATGACGAGTGAGTAGTGAGTAGTGAGTAGTCAAAATTTACTTGGGCTTTTTTGCGCCATACAACGAACGTCCCTGCTTCCTGTCCCGGACACCCTCCGTATCCAGAACGCCGCGGACGATGTGGTAGCGGACGCCCGGGAGGTCCTTCACGCGGCCGCCGCGGACGAGGACGACGGAGTGCTCCTGGAGGTTGTGCCCTTCGCCCATGATGTACGCCGTGATTTCCTCGCCGTTGGTCAGCCGGACTCTCGCGATCTTGCGGAGTGCGGAGTTCGGTTTCTTGGGGGTCATGGTGGTCACCTTCAGGCAAACGCCGCGCTTCACCGGCGCGCCGTGGCTCAGCTTCACGCGCTTCATGGTCAGCGCGTTCCAGGTGTACTGGAGGTTGGGGGCCTTCGTGCGCCGCTTCTGGTGCTTGCGTCCGCGACGGATGAGCTGATTAATCGTTGGCATAGTGGGCGGGAATAATAGTGGATAAGATTAGTGGAAGTAAAGAATGAAACAAGCCAGTGAGTAGTGAGTAGTTGGCAACCTACTCATTTCTTCGCTTCTTCCTGCTCCTTTTCAAAACGACGGCGGAAGACCTCGCCTGCGGGAATAAGCCGTCCGATGATCACGTTCTCCTTGAGGCCCTTGAGGTAGTCCACCTTCCCGGTGGTCGCCGCCTCCACGAGCACGCGGATGGTCTCCTGAAAAGACGCGCCAGCCAACCAGGACTCCGTCGCGAGCGAAACGCGCGTAAGGCCGAGGAGCAGCTGCTCGTGGGTCGCCTCTTTCTTCTCCTTCCTGCCCTTGCCCTTCGGGAACGCGTTGTTCGCGCGGCGGACGTCCGAAATATCCACGACTTCTCCGGCGAGAAGTTCTGTGTCTCCGCCGTCAACGATGCGGACTTTGCTGAACATCTTGCGCGCAATGATCTCCAGATGCTTGTCGTTGATCGTTTGTCCCTGCGAGGCGTAAATGTGCTGAACCTCGTGAACCAGGTAATTCTGAACGGCATAAGCGCCCTGCTTCTCGAGAAGTTCCTGGAGGTTGTAGTGGCCCGCGTTGATCGCCTGACCTGCCTTCACGGAGTCGCCGCTCTTCACCAGGATTATCTCGCGGCTGTGGAACTCATACGTACGCTCCTGGATCTCCGTATGCCTGATGACGATCTTGTTCTTCTCGGCCTCCACCACCTTGCCGCTGATGGCGGCTTTGATCGTGGACTTGTCTGCGACGGCTTTCGCCATGACCGTGCGCTCCTTCACCTCCGCGCCCTTCTTCACCATCACTTCGTAGCCTGCGGGAATGAAGTATGAGTCCTGTCCGAGCTCCTCCCCCGTCACGTGCACCGTGCTCATCCCCCCCTTGTGCGTCACCTTCACGCGTCCCGCGATGTCCGACAGCGTCGCCGGCGTGCGCGGCGGGCGCGCTTCCAGAATTTCCTCCACCCGCGTGAGACCCTGCGTGATATCGGCCCCCTCGGCGACGCCACCCATGTGGAAGGTGCGCATCGTGAGCTGGGTCCCCGGTTCGCCGATGGATTGCGCGGCGATGATGCCGACCGGCGTGCCGATCTGGACGGTCTTGTTGTTGGAGAGATCGCGGCCGTAGCACTTGATGCAGATCCCCCCGTCGGTGTGGCACGTCATGACCGAGCGGACGGACACCGCATCGATCTTGTGCTCATGGAAGAGCGCGATGGCGTCGGCGTCGATCTCCTCGTTGCGCTTCACCAGCAGCTTCTTCCCCGCCATGACATCCTGATTCAGCGTGCGTCCGAAAATGCGGTGCTCGAATTTCTCCCCGATCTGCTCGGAATCCGCCCGCGTGATGGTGTGTCCCACCTTGGAGCCGCAATCCTCCTCCCGGATGACAATGTCCTGCACCGCATCGACGAGACGGCGGGTCAGGTAGCCCGCTTCGGCGGTTTTCAGCGCCGTGTCGGACTTTCCCTTCCGTCCTCCGTGCGTGGCGATGAAGTACTCGAGAATGGTGAACCCTTCCTTCAGGTTGCTCTGGATGGGGAGCTCGATGGTGCGGCCGGACGGGTTGGCGACGAGTCCCTTCATCCCCGCGAGCTGCGTGATCTGCCCCCAGTTGCCGCGCGCGCCCGAGTCGATCATGTAGGTGATGCTGTTCCTCTCGACATCGGTGAAGTTCTTGACCATCTTGATCGAAATGTCGCTCTTCGCCTTGCTCCAGATGCGAATGGCATGCTGGTAGCGCTCATCCCCGGTGATCCAGCCCTTCCAGAACTGATTGTTGATCTTGCGGATCTTCTCATTCGCCTCCGAGAGGAGCGATTCTTTCTCCTTCGGAACGAGGATGTCGCTGACGGAAATGGATATGCCGGAGAGCGTGGCGTACTTGAAGCCGATGTTCTTGATCGCATCGGCGAGCGCCGCCGTGCGTTCCGTGCCAACCACCTCGAGCGCGCGTGCGATGAGTTGACTGAGCGCCCCTTTCCGGAGAGTCTCGTTCACCCGGCCGAGCTCCGGCGGAACGACCTCCTGGAAAAGCAGGCGGCCAACCGACGTCTCGATGACTTCGGTCTCGTCCTCCTTGCCCTCCACCGGAAGCCGCATCTTGATCTTGGCCTGGAGATCCACGATGCCGTGCTCATGCGCGAGGATCGCCTCGTTGGCCGAGATGAAAATCATACCCTCCCCTTTGCATCCGTCGTGCACCGCCGTCAGGTAATAGCAGCCGAGAACCATGTCCTGGACCGGCGTGATGATCGGCTCGCCAGCCGACGGCTTGAGCACATTCCTCGAGGCATTCATGAGCTCCCGCGCCTCGCGCTGCGCCTGCTCGGAGAGCGGAACGTGGACCGCCATCTGGTCACCGTCGAAGTCGGCATTGAACGCCGTGCAGACAAGCGGATGGAGCTGGATGGCCAGTCCTTCGATGAGCTTCGGCCTGAAGGCCTGGATGCCGAGGCGGTGGAGCGTCGGCGCGCGGTTGAGCAGCACGAACTTGTCTTGGATGACCTCCTCGAGAATGTCCCATACCTTTTTGCTGCCGTCGATGACCATGCGTTCCGCGCTCTTCACGTTGTGCGCGAGTTCGTCGCGGATGAGGCGGCCGATGACGAAGGGCTTGAAGAGCTTCATCGCCATCTCTTTGGGGAGGCCGCACTCGTCGATCTTCAGCTCCGGCCCGACGACGATCACTGAGCGGCCGGAGTAGTCCACGCGCTTCCCGAGGAGGTTCTGACGGAACCGCCCCTGCTTGCCCTTCAGCATGTCGGAGAGCGACCGGAGCTTGCGCCGATCCCCCGCCGTGAAGAGGGCCTTCCCGGCACGCGCCGAATTGTTGAGCAGCGTGTCCACGGCCTCCTGGAGCATGCGTTTTTCATTGCGGTTGATGACCTCCGGAGCGCCGATGCTCATGAGTTTCTTGAGGCGGTTGTTCCGGTTGATGACGCGGCGGTAGAGATCGTTGAGGTCGGAAGCGGCGAACCGCCCGCCGTCGAGCTGCACCATCGGACGGAGATCCGGCGGGAGAACGGGGATCCGGGTGAAGATCATCCATTCCGGCTTGATGCTGGCCTGATGCAAGGACTGCACGAGCTTCAGCCGCTTCATGACCTTCTTCAGCCGCTGACCGCTGCTCTGCTGCCGCTCCTTCACGAGCCCCTGCACGATCTCATCCACGTTGATCGCCGCGATGATCTCGCGCAGCGATTCGGCTCCCGTTCCCGCCCGGAAGAGGTGTCCGAACTTCATATTCATCTCGCGGAACTTGAGCTCGGAGAGCACGGCGCCGACGCGGAGATGCCGGAGATCCTCGAGCGCGTCCTTGTGGTTCATCTTCAGCGTATCGAGCTTCTCCGCCGTTGACTTGTCCAGGGCATCCAGCTGCTCGCGCGTGGGATTGCCTTCCTTCAGACCCTTAAGCGCATCGTCGTGCTCGCGCTTGATCTGATTCTTGCGCGCCTCGTACTCCTGCTGCAGCTCTTTCTCCGCCGCGCCTTTCCCCTCCTCCTCCACGGTGATGACGATGTACGCCGAGAAGTACACGATCTGTTCGAGCGTCTTGATGGAGAGATCGAGGAGGAGGCCCAGACGGGACGGGGAACTCCGGAGGAACCAGATGTGCGTGACCGGCACGGCCAGGTTGATATGCCCCATCCGCTCGCGCCGGACAATGGAACGCGTCACCTCCACGCCACACTTCTCGCAGACGACTCCGTTGTAGCGGATCCCCTTGTACTTCCCGCAGAAGCACTGGAAGTTCTTCGTGGGACCGAAGATGCGTTCGCAGAATAGCCCGTCAGGCTCAGCGCGCTGTGTGCGATAATTCACGGTCTCGGGTTTCGTCACTTCGCCTCTGGACCAGCTCAGGATGTCCTCCGGGCTCGCGACACTCAGGGCGACGGCATCGAAGGAATCGGACGTGCGGGGCATGAACGGCATACAAGGAGGATGAAGAGGAATAAGAAGACAAAGAGGATTGAAACGGAGATAGGAAAGGCGGGAAGGCTCAGGAGGAAAACAGGCACACGAAGGAGCGAAGCGCCCCGCTCTGTGGTCGTCTGAACCACGGGGGGCACTCCGATGATGGAAGAAGTTTACAGAAGAATTTGCATCGTGCAAGAAAAAAAGCAGGGCGCGGGGTGCGCGACAATTCAGGTTAATTTGGTTACGACTATCCGGATAGTCATCATTTGATCTGACCGGCTGCTTCGCCGAATTTCCCGAAGAGCTTCTCGAAGGAGCCGTCGTACGTCTTGAGAGCGCCATGGAGTGTCGCCATTTCCTTCTCGCTCAAAGAAAGTGTCGAGGACGCGTTCATGAGCTCCTGAGCCTTCGGGGCTCCCTGCGCCTGACTGCGTTCCGTGAGGTTCACGTGGAGAACGATGAAGGCGCTGCAACTCTCACACTTGAGCTGGAGGAGCATGAAATCCTCCTCCGCGATCTTGATGGACGGGAAGTCCACCACCACGCGGGTCCCGCATTGCGGGCAGCGCATCTGTTCGCGGATGCGCGTGAGGATCGTGTGGAGAGAATGCGGATTGAAATCCATCGCTTCTATTGTAGCAGAAAATGTTCTTGGGCGTTAGAGCCTCGCTTCCTCCGTTCCGCAAGGAAATCTGTATGACGGACGGCTGAATGCCGCTATGATGGCTCCATGCCCCGACGGAAGAAGTCCGCCCCTCCGGCGAAGGCTTCCGCTCCGCGCCAGCGCGCGAAGAAGAAGCCGACACCCGTGCAGGCGAAACGGGAAGCGACGAAGAAGACGTTCACGATCCGGAGCCTCCATCTCGGGACTCACTTCGCAATCGCCGGATCGGCCATCGCCGTGCTCCTGATGTTGGGGTATGTGGATCGCGGGACCTTTTCTACGCTCCGCTCGTTCGCCGCCCTGCAGCAGAATACCGCGACCATCGGGCTGGAGTTCGATGCTCCCCTCTCGCTCTCCGTTCTCGTCGCACGCAAGGAGGATTCCGGTTACACCTCCATCACCAACAAATCGGACAAGGCGATTCGTGTGAGTACGCCCGCTGCGTGGTCCCGCCTCGAGGTGACAGGCA
>JBBAAJ010000023.1:0-15309 GCA_041658365.1 Candidatus Peribacteraceae bacterium
GCCGAGTATCCGACCATCTTCGCAGCAACAAGTTCCGGGAACCTCCTCCTTGTGCAGAAGACCAGCCTATTTTCGCTCCTGAATACGAAAGCGCGCGTGCAGAATCTCAGATTCAGGAACATCGACAATACGAACGTGATCCTCTCCTTCGACCTCACGACCGTCTTGTCACTCGTGCAGCCGACGATCTACTCGCGGCATTTCGAGACCACGGTCACCCTCTTCCCCGATGACCAGAGCGAAGCGGGCGGATGTGTCACCTGTCCCGCCCCCACCTGCACCACTCACCAGTATCGGTGGTACCACTGTCTCAATGACGTCTGCACACAGGCAGGAGAGACATTCCCCTGCTGATACAGAGGAAATACCGTTTCATATACAGCAACATTTCCAGTAGCTGCCAAGACAAGAGGCCGATGGAAAAACTTGCTGGTTGTACACTGTGTCCAGTGCATGGACTTTCCATGCTTTAGTTCCTCCCCTTTTATTCTTATGTCCACCCTTTCGCTCAGGCGGGGGTTCACGCTCATTGAGCTCCTCCTCGTCATCGGGATCATCGCGATCCTGGCCGCCATCGTCATCGTGGCGATCAATCCGACCAAGCAGCTCGGCGACGCCAGAAACGCGCAGCGTCGTTCCGACGTGAACACTGTCTTGAACGCGGTGTACCAGTACGCGATCGACAACAACGGCACCCTGCCCGGGGCGATCACCACGTCCGCGACGGCTATCTGCCGCAGCACTGGAGGTATCAACTGCACCGGTCTCGTGAACTTGAACTTGCTCACGGGCTCCTACCTCGTCGCATTGCCGATAGATCCGAACACCTCCACCGCCACAAGCACGAATTACACGATCGTGAAGAATGCGACCACCAGCCGCATTACGGTCGCTGCTCCAGGCGCTGAGCAAAGCGCAACGATCTCGGTAACCCGCTAAGGAAGAAATTTCTTCTCCTTCCCCGTGTACACGGGGAAGGTTTTTTGTGTAACTATTTTTCTTACACAAAACATTCTGGCAATTTGTCCAAGAATTCCTGAAGGAAAAGCTGTGCATAGTTGGGCTATACTCGTATCCGCCTCATGTGAGTTCTCTCACAGAGTCTTAGTTCTTCCCCCTCTTCTTTCCATGTCCACCCTTTCGCTCAGGCGAGGGTTCACGCTCATTGAGCTCCTCCTCGTCATCGGGATCATCGCGATCCTCGCCGCCATCGTCATCGTGGCGATCAATCCGACCAAGCAGCTCGGCGACGCCCGCAACGCCCAGCGCCGCTCCGACGTGAACACCATCCTGAATGCGGTATACCAGTACTCGATCGACAACAGCGGCAACCTGCCGTCGACGATCACCGGAACTTCGACGGAAATCTGTAAGAGCGGTGTGAACGTGGTCTGCGGCTCCCTGATCAGCCTCAATGTGCTCACAGGCGCCTACCTCGTCGCCCTGCCGAACGACCCGCAGGCCGCTCCTGCCGGCGTCACGACGAAGTACACGATCCTGCGCGACGCGACGACGAAGCGCGTGACAGTCGCCGCTCCGAACCAGGAGCAGGGTGCTTCGATCACGGTCACCCGGTAACTTCCGGCCATTCCTTCAAACCCAAAAAACCTCCGTGAACCGGAGGTTTTTTTGAAGGTGGCCGAGGTGACCGAAGGCACCGAGGTTCCTTAAGGTAATACTTTCGTACTTCGGTCCCCTCGGTTCCTTCTGTTCCTTCTGCTTTCTGGATGGCTCAACGCCAACTTTTGTGCTATAATAAGAGGATTCTATGATTTCACTGGAAACTCCTCCGGCCATGAGCGGGCATCGCCGTTCGTCCCTTCGGAGCGCGCTCTTCTTCGAATCTTTCACCCTCCTTTCCATCACTGTCATCGGGGTGTTGATAGCAACATTTTTCTTAGCCGGTCACGAGCTGAGGGTCAGGACGATCGCACAGCTCGAGTTCGCCGCCTCCTCCAAGGAAAACTTCTTCGAAATGACGATCTCGAAGCAGCGCGAACAGTTGTCGATTCTGGGGCGCGACCCGCTGCTCACGACGCTCCCGTCGATCCAGAATCTCGTTGGATTCCGGGAGCTGTACCAGATCGACCAGGCGAAGAAAGTGACGCTCCTCTCGCACAAGAGTGATTCGCCTCTCACGGAGGCGTCAATCGTACAGGAGAGTGCGACTGAAGATTGGACGTTTTTCCGCCCCGTTTTCACGGATCGCGGCTGGACGGCCTACCTCATCGTCGCTCCCCAGATGAACTCGCGCGGGCAGCGCATCGGGGAGCTCGTCGCCGTCTTCGACCCCACGGTGTTCGCCGCACGCCTCCTGGAAACCGCGTACCTCGGGAAAACCGCGCAGGTGATCCTGGTCACGGAGCGGCAGGGCGAGCTCATTCTCCTGCACTCGGAGGAGAATGCAGAAAGCCCGATGCTGGCACGCATCCCCGATGAAGCGAGAGAGCGATCCACCGTCCTCTGGCAGACGCTCGGAGGAAAGGAGGGGGCCACCGAAACCCTCGACTACTCCGGTATCCCCGTTCTCATGGCATACCGCACGATCCCATCAACACGGTGGGGGATCATCGTGCAGCTCGATAGATACGAGCTCTTCGAGCCCATCATCCGCCTCGGAGCCAACCTCGTGGGAAGCGGCCTGATCCTGGTGACGCTCCTCTCGCTGAGCGTCTTCTTCCTAGCGAGACAGATCGTGAGTCCTCTCGAGGAGCTCGCGCGGAAACTCAACAATCTGGAAGTGCGCCGCTGGCGGTTTAAGCGTTCGATCTTCACGGGAAACGAGCTCGAGATCGTCGACCGTGCGGCCTACAACCTCACGCGGCGTCTCCGGGAGGCGCACGACCATCTCGAGAAAGTGGTGCAGCAGCGCACGCAGGCTCTCCGCTCCCAGCATGCGCAGGACGCGGCGATCCTCGAGAGCATCGACTACGGACTCCTCGTGACCAACAGGCGCGGTCAGGTGATCTACCTCAACAAAACCGGCGAACTGCTGACGGGATGGCGCCTAAGCGACTCCGGCTTCCCTCTCTATACCGCCGTGCTCCGCATCGTTGATCAGAACGGACAGGATGTGCGGACGGCCGACCACCCCATCACGTCCGTCCTCAGCACGAAGCAGCGGTTCAACCCTTCCCCTGATCCGGAGTTCTCCCTCAAGCGGCGCAACGGGACGTTGAACGCGCTCCATCTGCGGGCAACTCCCATCATGCGGGGCCAGCAGTGCATCGGCACCGTCGCGGTGTTCCGCGACATCACAGAGGAACGCCGCATCGACCACATGAAATCTGAATTCATCTCGCTCGTCTCGCACCAGCTCCGCACGCCTCTCTCCTCCATGCGCTGGTACCTGGAAATGCTCATGACGAAGGATGCCGGACCTCTCACGGGCGGCCAGCAGCAGTACGTCGAGGAAGTCGCGGCATCGAACGCCCGTATGGTCCATCTGGTGAACGCCCTCCTCAACGTGTCCCGCCTCGAGCTCGGAAAGGTCCAGCTGAATCCCGAGATCATCGACGTCGTCCGGCTCCTCGAAGAGATCAGAGGGTCCTTCAAGCTGGAACTGGAACGGAAGCGGATGAGAATCGAAATTTCCCCGCAGGAACGCGCGACGGTCGAGCTGCGTTCGGATCGGGGCCTGCTGCAGCTCATCCTCGAGAACCTCCTCGGCAATGCGATCAAGTACGGACGGGAGACCTCGGCCGTGAAGACGCGCATCACCGTGAACCGGTCGCGCAGGAGCGCGACCATTTCCATCACAAACTCGGGGATCGGCATCCCGGAAAACCAGCAACCGAGCATCTTCAGGAAACTCTTCAGGGGAACGAATGCGCGTTTGTCGGACACGGAGGGAAGCGGTCTCGGCCTGTATATTTCCCACATCGCCGCAGAGAGCATCGGCGGCAAGCTCACCTTCAAGAGCCGGGAGGGGATCGGTGCGACGTTCTCGCTCACGGTGCCGCTGGTTTCGGATCAAACGAAATCCGCCGAGAGCGTCAGCGGTCAGTGAAGCTCCTCACTGCCCTCACTGCCTTTAGAGAGAGTCGTAAGGGGGCGGGGAAACAGGTACCATGCAGAGCGTGTTTTCCGCGATCCACGTCCTCATTCTCGGGAGCGTCGTTGGCGTGAGCGCCCTCTCGTTCATCGGCATCGCATTCTTCTGCGTCTCGGAGCGGACGATCCGCCGCCTCCTATTCTCCTTCGTGAGCGTATCCACGGGTGTCCTCTTCGGCGACGTGTTTCTCCACATTATTCCGGAGCTCGCGGACCGCGGCGTCCTGCGGAGCGGGGCCCCGGCCATTCTCGGCGGCGTGCTCGTCTCCTTCTGCATCGAGAAATTCATCCACTGGCACCACTGTCACATCCTGCCGTCGGAGACCCACTATCACCCCGTGGGAGTCATGAATCTGGTCGGGGACGCAATCCATAATATCGTGGACGGCGTGCTCATCGCCGGGAGCTTTCTCGTCGATGTCCGCGTCGGTATCGCCACAACACTGGCGGTTGCTCTCCACGAAATCCCCCACGAGATCAGCAGCTTCGCCCTCCTGCTCTTCAGCGGGTTCACGCGCACGCGGGCGCTGCTCTGGAACGCGCTCTCGGGTACGACGGCGATCCTCGGCGCAGTTTTCACGATCGCCGCAACGGGGACCGTCGAACACTTGAGCGAATTCCTCCTCGCCTTCGCCGCCGGCAACCTGCTCTACATCGCAGGAACCGACCTCCTGCCCGAGCTCCACAAAGATACGCACGCCGGGCGGGCCGTACTGCAGCTCGCGCTGATCTCCGCGGGAATCGGACTGATGTATGCGTTGACGTTTGTGATCTGACCGCATCCGGCAACAATCGCGGCGTAACCAGCCCTCCTGTGCTTCTGATGACCTGCCATCCGTAGCGCAGCGAGTTTGTAAAGAGAATGACTTCTTCTGACTTCGTCTGCTACGGTCGGCATCCTAACGCTGCGCGAAGGATGGAGCTACCTATGAGAGCTTATCAGGAACCAGTTTGAAGCTCCGGTTAAGGTCAATTAAATATGGTAAACTAAATATATGCCTAGTTCATTTGAGAAGATATATACGCAATCGAAGACTGTTACGGGCAGCCTATCATTGGGCAATGGAGTTCTTGATGAAGAATTTAATGGCTATATGTTTCGGAACTGTGAAATACGCGGAGGAAGTCTGTCCTGTAGTAATTTTAAGAACTGTATATTTGAAAATGTCCTTTTTGATGGCATTTCTTTGGAAGCAGCCGTTTTTATTGATTGTGTCTTTAAAGGACTGACACTGAGAAAATGTCCTATTGATATGATTCGTATTGAACGCTGTAGTGGAAATCCACCTACGATTTTGCCATCTTAAAAGAAGACCCCAACAACGAGTTGGGGTCCGTCTGAGCAGCAGTTTTTCTAGCCCTGCCAGGGGACAGAGATGCTGAGTTCCGGGCAGATCTCCCGAATGTGCCTCGTCACATCCGTGCGACGAAACAGGTGGAGACCCCCCTCCTTGACTGACAGCACGGTGCCGTCGGGGGCGATGTGCCAGTGGTTGTTGTCGATGTCACCCTTGAAGCCGAGTAGGAACGTCTCGTCGCCGAGCCGTTTCCAGGCGAAGCCGACGTAGTGTCCCAAGCCTTGGCTCGGCCTGTGTCCTGCGTTAAAGCAGTTCAGGCACAGTTGATACGGGTCTGCGCCCATCTGCGCAAACTCACCACAGTTGACGCACCGAAATCCAGTGCTCATAGTTGCCATCCTTTCATGTGAATGATCGCTGCTCAGACGATTCCCTTCCATCACGGATGATGAAAGTATTTTATGATATAATTCTATAATGTAAAAAACAACTTACATTTCATGATTAGATTCTATGATCTAATTTTTTTGCTTTGGAAAGCTATTCATTCGGTTCTTCTTTCATATGGAACCAGTTCAAACTCCTTGTACTTCGCCAGTCTGGCCTTGAATTTTGTCATCTTTTCGCTGACGCTCTCGGCACTTTCCGGTACAGGTATTCGGTTTGTTTCTTCAAGCGTCTTTATCCGCTGCTCCATCACCTTTATCTTTTCGGCTAGCTTGGTTTTCTCGGCTTTCACTTCTTCAATACGCTTTTTCAGGTTATTAACGTTTCTGGCACGTAAAGCGACTGCGGTACATATCGCAAAAGTGCGGGTTGCCCCGCACCTGCGCCTGTTCTTCGTACGCCGGATTCTGTTCACGCGCTTGCGCGCGGAGATGGTCATCTCTCTGGCCCGCGGATTGCTCAGCGGATCGTACCCCACTTCGCCTCTCGGCTTCGCGGGGTGTAGCGGAGGGGTAGCTGGTGCGACGGAACCATCGCGAGTTCCTGCCACCCAAATCCTCCTTGCAGCACCTAGAGTTTGCCGTGATGCCCCGGCTCGCCCGGGGCCAACCCCGTCAATCGGGGACGTTTCACACTCCTTGAGGGAGCTCGTCTCTGTGGCACTGGTCCGCATGCAACCTTGCCGTATATGCGTTGCATGGGTGGGCGTTACCCACTAGGTGTTCCGTGCTGTCCGGACGTTCCTCCCCGCGTGTGCGGGGCGACCATCAAAAGAACAGGACATTCATTGTCAGTACTGGAAGGCTCCTACGCAAGTGAAATCCGCACTTAATTCTTCTTTATTTGTCCTTTGACGACCAGGAAACCTATACTCCTCTTACTCCTGCCATGCCGCCTTAGCTCAGAGGTAGAGCAACGCACTTGTAATGCGTAGGTCCGGGGTTCAATTCCCCGAGGCGGCTCCAGAGTTATCGAAAAGCTAGCGTGGTAGAAGCTATAAGCTAAAAGATATAAGCTCAAAGCTGCATGAAGCGATCGGAGATCCTCTTCGGCGTCCTGCGCATCCCCTGCGATATCTTCGCGTCCCTCGGTGCGCTGCTCTTCGCGTACTGGCTGCGAGCGGAGAACAAAGACCTCATCCCCTGGATCAGCCTCCTCCCGAACGCCACCAGCCTTCCGACATTCGGGTACTACCTCACCTACTTCGCCCTGCCGGCCGCAGGCACATACATCCTCCTCGCTGCCGTAGCCGGGCTCTACAGTCTGAAGACAACCTTGGGGCCGTGGCGCGAGATCGGCCGCATCGTAGTGATTTCGGGCATATGGCTCGCTCTCGTCATTGCCTGGTTCTTCCTGATCCAGAGACAATTGTTCTTCTCCCGAGCACTGCTCCTGCAGGCGACCGCGCTCATCACGATCCTCGTCATCGCCGAGCGATCCGTCATCCTCATGGCTCAGCGCATGCTCCTCCGCTGCGGAATCGGCACGCGTTCGGTTCTCTCGTGCGGAGGGAGGAAACTTCCTGAGAGCGTACAAAAGAGCCTCGTAAGAGATGTGCGCTTCCGATACATGGGGCATGTCGGAGGGATCGAGGAAGTGACAGATGCGCACAGCCATGAGCCGATTGACCTTCTGCTCCACACGGACCCGAATCCCGGCAGTGAGGAAACCGCCCATCTCACCGATTACTGCCGCAGTCACCACATCGGCTACGCCTTCCTCCCGCCGGTCTTCACCGACGTCCCGCACCAGCTCTCCATCAGCCGTTTGGGTTTTACGCCCATCCTGCGCTTCGAGCCCACTCCTCTGGACGGATGGGGGCGTGTCTGGAAACGCAGCAGCGACCTTCTCCTCGGTTCGGTCTTCCTGATCATCCTGAGTCCGCTCCTCCTGCTCATCGCTCTTCTGATCCTCCTCACCTCGGGCTGGCCGATTTTCTATGTGAGCACACGCGTGGGACAGTACGGCCAGACGCGCATCTCTCTCCTGAAATTCCGGACGATGTGCGTGGACGCGGACGAGCAGAAGAAGGATCTGGAGTATTTGAGTCACCGGCGCGACGGCCCGCTCTTCAAAATCAAGGAGGATCCGCGCACCACGCCTATCGGGCGTTTCCTCCGCCACTGGAGCCTGGATGAGCTCCCGCAGCTCCTGAATGTCGTCCTCGGTCAACTTTCCCTTGTGGGTCCGCGCCCGCATCTCCCGGAAGAAGTCGCGAAGTATACGGAGCGCCAGCGTCGTGTGTTCACGGTGCGTCCCGGCATCACCGGCCTCGCACAGATCTCGGGGCGGTCGGACCTGGACTTCTCCGAAGAGGTACTCCTTGACATGCGTTACATCGAAGACTGGTCAGCCGGTCTGGACATGTGGATTCTCTGGCGGACGATCTTCGTCGTGCTCGGCGGGAGAGGAGCCGATTGAGTCCCCTGCTCTTTCCTCCTCCTCCTCGAATTGTTTCTGGAGTGTGCTGGCCGGAACAATCAGCTGCCGCTGCAGAGAAGAAGCCAATATTCTTCCGCTCAAATCACCAATGGCTTGATGACACATAGCTTGAATAGCATCAGCGGTACGAGCACAAGAATATTCATGTTGCCTTCCTCCAGAATCAGTCACCCTGAACTGCAGCAGATCTGTCGCTTGAGCTGCTTGCTCTGTTTGAGGTACAAAATCCGCAGGTGCTTCGGCAATGGACATGTGATTATGCTACTCATTTGAGTAATCGTGTCAAGAACCGGGGTGCCAGAACGTGAATCCCCGCTACACCAAGCGCAATTGTTCGCCTGACGGTTTTGGCCTTCCTTCATTCCCGGACGGTAAAATTGACTCCAGATACCGGGCCACTTCTTTCCCGTAGGGCTTCGTCCGGAGACGGTCGTCCAGAACATCGACGACTCCTCCGTCTTTCGCGTGGCGGCAGAAGGTGCGCATCAGCCGGAAGAGCCGGTGTTTGAGGCGCGGAAGCGTGTAGTCGTTGAACGGGTTTCTGTAGCGTTGGCCGCGCTTGCTGAAGACGGCATGTGAAGGATGGTCGAAGGGGAGCACCTGCATCACCAGCCGATCAAGTGTTGCCGGCGGCAACTCCATCGTTTCATACATCCACGGCGTGGCAACGAGAATCGCGGGGGAATCAGCGAGTGCGAATTCCGCCTGCATCCGGCTTTGCCCGCCGCTGAACCCCTGACAGAGGAGCGTGATCCCGGCCGTCTCGCACTGCTCAAAATGCTTCACGTAGAGATCCTCGATCGTGCGTTTGCTCGAGACCAAGAGCATCGTCTTGCCCTCCGGAGACCCCAGAATACCGTCAATCGTGACATCGAGCGGCATGCGCAGCGTGACGTTCGCGAACGGGAACGACACTGGCGGAAGTACAGCTGACCGCTCGTCTCCCGAAAGGATAGGCGTGAGCCACTCCGCGCTGTGCTGCGGGATGAGGAGTGTCACGGGGAAGCGATGGTAGAGAATCTCCGAGAGGAGGACCCGGACATCCTCCGGTACGGAGCGGACGGATTTGCTCCCGTCGATGAACGACTCGATCCACACGATGCGTCCGGGGAGATTCGCCGCATCCAGAATGCGAAGCAAATCCTCGAGCGCGCGGCGCGGCGCGGGAAGGAGCTTAGTAGAGAGTACTTCCCCGATGAGCCGACGGATCTGCCCAGCTTCGGTCGTCTGAAGATCGGCCTCCGTCAGGTACTTGAGATCCAGACCGGAACGTGTCTTCTCCACCCAGAGCTCGATCAGATCAGTGCATTTCGTGAGGAGAGTTTCGCCCTGTGCGGCCGCGCGCAGTGTTGCGAGAAAACATGTCCAGCCGAACGCCTGCGTCGCCGTATCCTCGAGCATGGAGGCGTCATCCACGATGATGTGCGCATCGGACGGGATGACGGGGGATGGCGAACGCAGGAGCAGGAGGAGCTCGTGATGATTCACGAGCACCGGACCGTTGACAGCGAGATTGCGGCGCTCGAGGTACTCCGTGCTCTCCGCCGTGCACGCGAGTTTCGCGGTCCACGCCTGATACTCCTCGCCATGGAGCGGCAGATCGGACTTGAGATGCGGGGCGTAGAGATGGAGCTTGCACGCGAGCGTCAGCTCGTCGGCGGTGAACTGCGGTTGCGCGAGAAAACGCTCCCTGGCCTCACCGGAGAGGAAGGAATCCGGCGACGGGAGAACGGTGAACTCGCCGCCGGGCGGCAGCCTGCGGAGTGTTGCGTCGAGGTTCTTCACGGCGATCCATGTCCGCGCGTCCGATCCCGGAATAACGGAGACGAGGAACTGGGGATGGAGCGGTTCCTCGCAAAGCTGTACGGTACCGGTCTGCGGCTGGGGAAGCGCGAGCGGCGGACTTGGCACCAGGGCCGAAGGAGACGATTTCTTTGCCGCGAGCCAGTCGGGGCGGCTCTGCGGGCGGGCAGGGAGAGAGACGAGCTCCCCGAACAAGCGTCGGTATCCCTCCGATCCGCGCTTCGAGAGTTCCGCGAGCGCACTGCGGTCTTCTGCAGGAAGGGAAGCGAGGCGTTCCCAGCACTTCGAGAAGAGCGCAGTCGTCGCGCGCACGTCACCGAGCGCACGGTGTTTGGGCGTGTGGTCGAGTCCGAGAGCGGCACTGACGTAGCCAAGGGAATAGCTCTTGAGTTCCGGAAATACGAGAGACGCAAGCATCGCGGTATCGATGGCCTGCGCATCACTTAAGTCCCACCCTTCCCCCCGCAGCATCGCGACATCAAATTTCACGTTCTGCCCCACGATGATCGTATCGGGGGTAACCATTCGTTCGATCTTCTCGAAAATATCGCCGAACGTCGGCTGCCCCTCCAGATCCTGCGGGCGGATGTGCGTCATCACCTGCACGTACGGCGGGATCTCGTCCCCCTCCGCGGAAATGAGCTGCTCATATTCCTCCACGATTTTCCCGTCACGAATACGTACGCACGCGTACTCGATGACACGGTGGATGCCCGGGACGAAACCCGTGGTCTCGGTGTCGAGCACGAGGAGGGGAAGGGGCGGAAATTTCATCACAAGGATTGTAGCGGCCTAAAGCTGTTAACTGTTAGCTGTTAGGTTTTAGGTTTTAGGTTTTAGGGAATTTAGGCGCATTTTTTCTCTTGTATTTTCTAACAGCTGAAACCTGAAACCTGAAACCTGAAACCTATAAGCTCTTTTAAGCCGCCTCTTTCTTCTCCTCCGTGGACTCTTCTTTGGCAGCCTCACTTACTTTTTCTTCCTCACCTTCCTGCCTTTCCCCTGCCCCGCGAAGCTCGACGAGCGAAGTGGGGTGCCCCTTCTCCCCTTCACTCCCCTCATTGCCTTCAATGCCCTCCTTCCCCTCCTCCGCCGGCGGATTTAGCACCGCCACCGCCACTTCCTCACCCTTGAGCTCGGCGAGTTTCGCCTTGAACGCCGGGAGTTCCTCATAGTTGTACATGTCGAGCTCGTATCCCGTGAGCTGCGTGGCGAGCCGGATGTTCTGGCCTTTCTTGCCGATCGCCATCGGCCGCTGGGCCTCCTCCACGAAGACCGCCGCGCGCTTCTTGATGAGACGGCCTTCCTCGTCCTCGTGCGGCTCCGCATTGACGATGATGACCGCGGAGATCGACGCAGGTTGCAGCGCGGTGGAGATGAGACGAATGGGATCCTCGGACCACTCGATCATGTCCACCCGCTCGCCGTTGATCTCTTCCATCACCGCCTGAATCCTGACGCCTTTCTGTCCCACACACGCGCCGATGGGATCGATCCGCTGGTCGTTGCTCTTCACGGCGACTTTGCTGCGCATTCCTGCGTCGCGGGCGATGGCCATGATGGCTACGTCCCCGTTCCGGATCTCCGGGATCTCGAGCTCCAGGAGCTTCCGGACGAGGTTCGAATGGGTACGGGAAATCCGCAGTTGCGGGCCCTTGCCCGTGAGCTCGACTTTGTCGAGGTACACCCGGAGCCGCTTGCCGGTGTAGTAATGCTCGCCGGGAATCTGCTCCTTCCACGGCAGCGAAACAGTCATGCTTTCGACCTCCAGCGTGACCCAATTGGGCTCCACCTTGGTCACGGTCGCGGTCAGTAATTCGTTCTCGCGATCCTTAAACATCTCGAAGAGGCTCTTCTTCTCGGACTCCTGGAGCCTCTGGATGATCACCTGCTTGGCCGCCTGCGCGGCGATGCGGCCGTAGCCAACCGGCGTGACATCGATCTCGATCTCATCGCCGACATCGGCGTCCGGCTTCACGCGCCTGGCATCCTTGAGACTGATCTCGAAGTTCTCGTTGAGCACTTCCTCCACGACCTCCTTCACGAGGAGAACCGTGGGCATGTCCTGGTCCTCACGGAGCACGATGCGGATCTCCTGCTCCTTGTTCCCGAAGTCCTTGCGGTACGCGGTGGCGATGGCCTGCCGGACGGCCTCGAGGACGTCATCGGGCTTCACGTTCCTCTCGGAACAAAGCTGGTTGATTGCGGCGATGAAGGAAGCGCGCATAAGAGTCTGGGAAAATCACCGTTCCCGATAAGGAACAGTGCAAGTTAATCTGGATACAGCTTAGCAAGCGAGAAGGCTATTGCAAGGAAAAAAATTGACATGACGACCTCCGCAGCCGGGACGCCGTGTCCCGGATAGTCCGGTTATGCAAAATCACCGTAACATACCGGGGCACTATGCCCCGGCTCCGAAGAAGCCGAAGAAATCGAGGAGAGAATATTCCCCTTAGGATTCCGCGCCAGGACGCAACATTACCGGAAAGACCGTGGCCGTGCCGGTTGCCCTGTGCTTGCACCTCACACAACATCCCTACCCAACTCGAACGTCTCTCCCCGCACTGCGGCTAACACAGTTTGAATGGCATCGGGCATAGATCGCTGAGCCTCAAGCTGCCGTATTCCTGCTCTTAGCAACTCAAAGGCGCGAGTGCGGGCAGTTACATAGCCCTGCCTTTTGTCTTGTAAACGCTGGAGTTCTGGAATGCTTATCCGCAAGAAATCTGCAGCAGCCATCTTAGATTGAGGGGGAGAAATCAATAGAAAAGCGGCGAGATCTTCGAGGCTGAGTCCAACAAGAAGCTCAAAAGCCGCAGCCATGTCTCCTGCTTCAATCTTGGCGCATACATCTCCAGCATCAGGTCTTTTTTCAGCGGTTTCTCTGCCGGCGCCGCCCGAAGCTTTTTCAGAGAGCATAAAATCTGGGGAAAGAAACAGGGGATTAATTGTTCGCCTTTAATTTACCTGTGTCAAGTCCGCTCAAGAACGCTCTCCGATGTCTTCCCGCCATCGTCGGAAACAATGCCGCGATTCTATAGAGAAGGAGCTTGAGTCCCCGCGGCCGGCGGTCGAAGTCGGGCACGAGCTTCGCAAGCCGATGCACCGATTCGCCGAGCACTTCCATTCTCTGGAGTGATTCTTCCAGTGTGATCCGGTGTTCATGGAGTGCACGGGCATGCGGCTCGTAATACAGACGTACACCAGCGTCACGCAGGCGCATCCCCCACTCGACGTCCTCCCATCCATAGAGGTGGACGTCCGTACGGAAGAGGTGTGCTTTCACGATCGCAAGCGGGACGCTTACGTGGCTCGTGTAGGTGTACCGGTGCTGAACGCCGACGGGGATGAGACCGTGCCCGTAGCAGGCGATGGACGGGTACTTAAATTGCCACCCTGTCCGTTCCAGCCAGCGCATCACGGGGGTGATCCCGACGCGCGGATCCCACTGGGTGTACCCAAGTACCGCGATTGGGCCGCTGCTATGGCCTCGGTGCGCGGTCAGGTGCCGGCTGCAGGCATCGGGCGCGAGGAGAATGTCATCACCAATGAACAGAACGACCTCTCCTCTCGCATGTTTCACGCCTTCATTTCGCGCAACTCCCTGGTGCGACTTTTCGACCTCAAAGAACCGAACGGGAAACGGCCACTGCTGACTCTGAAAAAGTCTTGTCGTCTTTTCATCATGTCCATCGCTTACGACAATAACCTCTATTTCTTTGACGCACGTCTGCAGCGCCAGATGCTCCAGGCAGCGAGTGAGAGTGTCGGCACGCTTATACGTCGGGATAACAACCGAAAGCCTGGGAGATGGCATTGGAGTTTTGATAGATTGTTATATTGTTAAATTGCTCTATTGTTCACAAGTGAGTCCGTACGTTATTGCTTGCTAACAATTTAACAATTTAGCCATTTAGCATTCGTGAAAGTTTTCTTCCTCGATCTCGCAAGCCATGAAAAATTGTTCGCTCTTGCAACCGAAAACCAAACAGTCAGATCGGTTAAAATTGACGACCATACTGATGAATCTGGTTTATTGCCGAAAATCGAAGCTCTGCTCAAGGAGGCTGGCTGGACATTCGGAGATCTCACGCACATCGCCGCCGTGACCGGCCCCGGCGGCTTCATGAGCCTCCGAGTCGGAATAAGTCTGGCCAATGCACTGAGCTGGTCGCTTAAGATCCCGCTTGCCGGAATTCACCTCAGCGATGTATGGTTTTCCCGTGCTCAAAGCTCAAAGCTCATAGCTCATAGTTTCATCTGGCTTCACTCCACGAAAAAAAATCTCCTCTTCATCCGCGGGTTCGGAGAACTTTCAAAGGAATGGCCGGATCCCATATTGATTTCGATTGACGAACTTGCCGCCAAAAGCCACAAGCTAATTGCTAATTGCTATCTCGGCGAGCTGATCGAAGAGCACAAAAAAACACTGCCGGGACTGAAGCCGGCGACCAAACTCCGTCCGGTTGCCGATGTGCTTCCGGAATTATTGAAAAAATGTGAATTCAAAAAAAACCGGACACTTGTTCCCTGGTACGGCAGAAGCGGCTGACTCGAATGTGGACAATTTAAGAACAAAAGCTTACCATTCTTCCGCTTCCCCCTTATCAGCATGGAATTCACTGAAATCCCTATCATTCCAAAAATTGACACAATATCAGAATCCCTCACCCACGAGGAACAAGAACGGAAACTCGACGAAGCCGTACAGGGAACCATAATCAGGACGCAACGATCGGCATCCGCCCTATTGAGCTGAGCGAATCGGAAAAGTTTTTCTTAATTCCGTATCAGTGACGGAGCCGGGGCATCGTGCCCCGGAACACGGGCACGATGCCCGTGCTGCGTGGCAAAGAGACTGGCTCGCGCAAAAACTCCCTTCCTCTGGTATCGTGGCAGCCCATGGGAATAATTGAAGTACTGAACAAAATCCTCGGCGACCCGAACGAGAAGGAGCTCAAGAAACTCTGGCCGAAAGTCGAGCAGGTCAACGCAGTCCGGAAGACTGATGCGTATAAGCGGCTGACGCTCGATGATCTCCCGAAGAAAACCACGGAGTTCAAGGAACGGATCAAGAGTGGCGAAAGCGTGGATGATCTGCTCCCCGAAGCGTTTGCCCTGGTGGTGCGTGGCTGTGAATTGCTCCTCGGAAAAGAATTCGAGCTCGGCGCACAGAAGGTTAAATGGGACATGGTTCCCTTCGACGTGCAGATCCTCGGCGGCATCGTGCTCCACCGTGGCGCCATCTCCGAGATGAAGACCGGCG
>JBBAAJ010000024.1:0-15213 GCA_041658365.1 Candidatus Peribacteraceae bacterium
GAAGCGGCAGAAAATCATCCTTGCAGACATAAACATGATGGGAAGAGCGAGTAGAAGCCAAACTCTACCCTCTCAACCCACACGTTTCTGGTGCATTACCCAGAGCCTGTTACACTGTCCTCGTGCCGAAGCGATCTTCCCCCGCACCGCATCGACGTGCCTTGCTCTCGGTGTCCGAGAAAACCGGCATCGTGGATTTCGCGCGCGTTCTCAGCAGTGCCGGGTACGAGATCGTCTCGACAGGGGGAACGCAGCGAGCCCTGGAACAAGCGAAAATCCCGGTGACACACATCGAGAAAATCACGCAGTTTCCGGAGTGTTTCGGCGGCCGCCTCAAGACCATTCACCCGCTCGTCGCGGGCGGCGTCCTCTTCAAGCGCGAAAACGAGGAGCAGCAGAAGGAAGCCAAGACACTGGGCATTCAGCCAATTGATATCGTTGTTGTGAACCTCTATCCGTTTGAGGAAGCGTATAAAAAAGCGATGAGCGGTTCTCAAAACTCACCCTGCGACTTCGCTCAGGACAAGCAGCTCATCGAACTCATTGACATCGGCGGACCGACACTTCTCCGGAGTGCCGCGAAGAACCACTTGAGCGTCACGGTCGTGTGTGATCCCGGTGATTATCTGCGGGTCATGGAGCAGATCGAAAAGACCGGAACCACAACCATGGAGCTTCGCTCGGAACTTGCGGCGAAGGTCTTCACGCATACGGCGGCGTATGACGCGCTCATTGCCGAAGCACTTTCTCGCGGGCTGTCTGCCGGTGTGGTGCTGGAGCGGGGACGGATGCTGCGTTATGGGGAAAATCCGCATCAGAAAGGCATGTTCTATCCGATCTTCGGTCGGCCCGCGCAGTGGTGGAAACAGTTGCAAGGCAAGGAACTGAGCTATCTCAACATCCTCGATTCCGATGCCGCCTGGCGGATGGCCATGGATTTCGAGAAGCCGACCGCCGTTTTCGTGAAACACGCGAACCCGAGCGGGATCGCTTCCCATGAGAGGATCGAGGAGGCGTTCCAGCTGGCATACGACACGGACAGGCTTTCCGCGTTCGGCGTCATCATCGCCATCAACCGGCCATGCACCGGTTTGGTCGCCAAAAAAATCATCGATCAGAAGATTTTTACCGAGGTGTTCCTGGCTCCTTCGTTCGAAAACGAAGCTTTGGATTTGCTCAAACAGAAGCCAAATATTCGGGTGCTCGAGATGGATCACGTGCGTTTTTCCGATGTACCCGTCTACCGCTCGGCATTCGGCGGGATGCTGGTGCAGGATGAAGATACGCGCACGGTCACGGAGAGCGACCTCACGTGCGTGACCGACCGGAAACCGACCCCTGAACAGGTCGAGGATCTCCTCTTCGCCTGGAAGGCGGTGAAACATGCGAAATCCAATGCCATCGTTCTCGCCAAACGCCAGGTGACCGTCGGCATCGGCTGCGGTCAGACGAACCGAGTGGATTCGACGTGGATCGCCGCGAAGCGCGCCGGAGTGAACGCGCAGGATGCGGTGATGGCGAGCGATGCATTCTTCCCGTTCCCGGACGCGGTGGAGGAGGCCGCGAAGCATGGCGTCGCCGCGATCATCCAGCCTGGCGGGTCTATCCGCGACAAAGAAGTTTTCGCACGGGCGAATGAGCTGGGGCTGGTGATGGTTCTCACGGGAGTACGGGGATTCAGGCATTGAAGTTCACCTGAAACTATCTTATTGGTACGCTTCTTTCCTATGCTTCACGGCGAGGATGAGAATAATTTCCAGCGTCCGTCCTTCCAGTCGAAAGATGGCCCGATAGTGACCGATGCGAAAGCGAAAGAGCATTTCGCCTGGCACGATGAGGCGTTTGGCGAACAAGAGAGGAAGTTCTTGGTCAGCGTACCATCGCAGTTTCGTCGCAATGCGCAGACTGGTCTGCTGTGGGAGATCATGTAACTCTCGTCGCGCACGAAGTGTGTAATCCAGACGCATCATTTCTTCCGTGCGAGAATTTCTTTCATCACTTGTTCATGGGTATATACCCGTCCATTCCTCGCGTCCTCCAGCCCTGCCTGAATCTCCGGCCAGAACCTCTCCAAAATCAGTTCGTCTTCATCGATTGGCTCGAAACGCCCCACGGGGGTCTGATGATTCATGACGATGTAGCAGATCTTCTCTTTCCGGGCCTTCTTCGAGAGCTTTGACAGGTTCTGCCGGAATTCCTTGATGCCGATTGTGCGAGTGGTCATGGGGGATGGGAAAGTGTAACTATAGTGTACACTAAAGTGTAACAGGAATCAACAGGTTTTCGCCATTGAGAGCGGGTTGCTCGCCACGAGCATTTTCGAAGGGCTACCCGCATGTGCGAGATGACCACGCTAGAATGATCGTATGTTTCCGCCAATTTCATGCAGAGGGAAGAAGGTGTACCTGCGTCAGGCAATGGAAGCGGATGTTCCAGCTCTCACGCAGTGGGTTGGTGACATAGAAGTCATGAAGCACGTCACCATGCGCACATATACGCTGGAGGAAGAATACGCGTGGTTTCGTGAGATGCAGGAAAATGCTGACGAGCACGTGTTCTTCATTTGTCTTGCCGGAAGCGGCGAGCTGATCGGTTCGTGCGGGATTCACAATGTGCGGAATCCGACGACCGTTGGCATCGGCCTCTTCATCGGTGACAGGACACAGTGGGGGAAGGGATACGGTACAGAGGCTGTGCAGCTGCTCCTGGATCATATCCGGAAGGAGTGCTGTGTTCCCCGCGTGTGGCTTAGGGTTGATACAGTGAATCAGCCGGCGATCCGGTGTTATGAAAAATGTGGGTTCATGACCTATGAGCGTCACAAAAATCCTGAGCGGATTTTCAGCAATGGCGAGGAATATTTAATGGAGCTCATCTTTCCGGGAGCAGAAGACAAAATGATGTAATATTCCTTTCTCCCGATGGAAAAGAAACCCATTTTCTCCGGCCTCAACCGTTCAGTCTTCGATCAGGCTAATCCTGCGCCGTATGCGATCAAAGCGAAGCGGGGGGTGGACGAGGAGGTGGTTCGGCGGATCAGCGCGGACAAGAAAGAGCCCAAGTGGATGCTCGAGCACCGGCTTGAGTCACTCAAGGTTTTCTATAAGAAACCGCTTCCAGAGTGGGGGCCAAGTCTCCAGAAATTGGACCTCAATGACATCATTTACTATGCCAAGACCGGGGCGGGAGAGACGGACAAATGGGAGGAAGTCCCGGCGGAAATCCGCCGTGTCTACGACCGGCTTGGGATTCCCGAGGCCGAGCGACGGGTACTCGCGGGAGTCGGCGCGCAGTACGAGAGCGAAGTGATCTACCACCGGCTCAAGAAAGAGTGGGGGAAACTCGGCGTCATCTTCCTCGACATGGATGAGGCGCTCCGGCTCCATCCGGGGCTTGTCCGATCATATTTCATGAAGTGCGTACCGATGACCGATCACAAATTTGCGGCACTTCATGGCGCGGTCTGGTCGGGCGGGACATTCCTCCACGTTCCGAAGGGCGTGAAGGTTGAGCAACCGTTGCAAGCCTATTTTCGCATGAACGCGCCGAACATGGGGCAGTTCGAGCACACGCTCATCATTGCGGAGGAAGGCTCCTGCGTTCACTACATCGAAGGGTGCTCCGCGCCGAAGTACGGGAGGCAGTCGCTCCACGCGGGGCTCGTGGAAATTTTCGTGAAGCCGGGGGCAAAGGTGCGCTATAGCTCGGTCGAAAACTGGAGCCGGGATACGTACAATCTGAACACCAAACGTGCGATTGTGGAGAAGGATGGCACCATTGAGTGGATCGGCGGGAACATGGGGTCGGGGACAACGATGCTCTATCCGTGCAGCGTGCTTGCCGGTGAAGGGGCGAGAGCGGATCACATGGGCATCGCGCTTGCAGGAAGCGGCCAGTGGCAGGACACGGGTGCGAGAGTGGTGCATCTCAAGCCGCATACCTCGAGCAAGGTCATCAGCAGGTCGGTGAGTAAAGACGGTGGAGTCTGCGTCTACCGCGGGTTTCTCGAGATCGCTCCGGAAGCGCGAGACTCTGTCTCGAGTGTCGAGTGTGACGCACTCCTCCTCGATGAAGAGAGCCGTGCGGATACCGTCCCGACCATCCGGGTACGAAGTGACGACGTCACCGTCGCGCACGAGGCGCGAGTGGGGAAACTCTCCGAGGAGGATCTCTTCTATCTCCAGTCGCGCGGGATCACGGAGGAGCACGCGAAAGCGATGATCGTGAACGGGTTCATGGAGCCGATTGTCCGGTTATTACCTTTGGAATACGCAGTGGAGATGAATCGCCTTATCGAGCTGGAGATGGAGGGGGCGGTGGGATGAAAACTGTGAGAGACAGACCCGCAGCTACGGGATATTGTTTATTGAATAGAATTATGCTATAATATATTCGATACAAATACCAATCACTTCCTATGTCACCCGAGCAATTTAGCCCGCAGGAGGATCCAGCCTCCAAGCAGCCGGAACAGCAGGATCCGGAGAAGAAGCTGACGAAGAAGGATCTCGAAGATCTGAGAACAAAAATCGGCGAGCGTCCGGAGATGTCACTGCCGCAGTCTCTTCGCGGAACAAAAGATATTTTTGTAACGCGTCAGAGCAGTATCTGGGATCGTCTCACTGAACTGGCAGGCCAGAAATGGACACAGGCGGAAATCACGAAATACGAAAATCTTACGGGCGTTCTTCGTGCCATTGAAGGCGCCGCGGCGAGAATCGAAATGGAAGATAAAGAGGCCAAGAAGGAAGACAAGGGGGTGGATTGGTTCACGGGCACAATGAATTTATTGCGCGAAGCGGAGAAGCTCATTGCCGATCTGGATAAAGCGATCCAAACGAGAGAGCAGGACAAGGACAAGGAAGGAGAAACACCCTGGGTCACCTTTGAGCAGGAGCAGCGCGCTCTCTGGATGCAGTCGATGCTGACCTATGGGTTACCGACCGATCTCCTCAAAGACGGAAAGAATCCGGAGATCCAGACACTCGCCGTGCCGGACAATGTTTCCGTGTATACCGTATCCGGTGTGGATTACCAGGAGGTGGCGACTCCGGAAGACATCGCGAAGGGTACGGCGGTCAGCCAGTACGCGCGGAAGATCACGCAGTACCGCAAGCTCATCCATTTGAAGATCCCGGAAGGTCAGACGCCGGTGCTCAAGTTCGAGTGGACGGATGCGTCGGGGCAAGCGATGGAATGCACGGTCACCGGGCGGCAGCGGGAAAACGGCAGCTGGATCTTCCAATTTTCCTCTCCCGAAAGGGAAGAGAGACAAGTCAGAAGCGGAAGGCGAGGGCGGTTTCGCTGATCGTCAAAGGATAACGCAGTCAAGATGGCTTGTGTTCAAAGGGCGGTTTCTCCAGTTTCTTTCTCTCCAGTGCCGCAAGGACGAGATATCGTACTTCCTCTGTCATACGCGGCAACGTTTGGCGCAGCAGGTCGCCCTCGAGCATCTGTTTCGCTGTTTCCGATGACATTCCTTCGATTGCAGAGAGAAGGCGTGCTTCCGGGGAAATGGTCACTTCGTCTGACTGTTGCTGTCCCGCTTCAGCCGGCTTCCCTTCTGGAAGCTTCTTTTTCCGCGGAGGAACAGCCGGAGGTTTTCTCTTTCTCGGGAAATACCCGCCAGTCGGGCTGCCGATACTGGTGATGGAACCCATCGGACCAGTATACACTTTTTGGTCCGCCTTCGCAACATAGGCATATAAAAATATTGGCTTGGAAATGTGCTTAACAGCCAATTGAAGCTTCGGCGGGATTTCGCAAACGAGTGGTTGAATTCACTTTTTTAATATTCTTCTGAGCTGGTGAAGCTTCACTTTTTCTTCCATACTTTCGGCAATGAAGAAAGCCACAGTGAAGACACGGCAACTTGAAAAATCCTCAGTGATTATCCCTGCGGGTCAGGTGCGTAAAGAAGTACTGAAGCTTGGCGGATGGAAATCAAAAATCATTTTGGAACCGGGATCTAAGGCAACTATTTTAGAATGCAACGTTCTTCCATCATTGGCAGGAAGGAAACGCAAACAGTGCGATATGGATATAAAAATCGGCAAAGGAGCGGGACTTCATTACGTCGTACTTGTAAGCGGCGGAAAGGGGATACGGGCAATCAGGCGACAAAGCACGGTGGAAGAGGGCGGAACAGTGCACTGGCACATCGTCACTCTTGGCGGACACGGCGACCGGCATGAGCTCGTTTCGATGCTGGTTGGGAAAAACGCGACGAGTTCCATCGATTGGATCTTTTTTGTCCGCGGTGATGAGAAACAGCATGTCTCGGCAAGCACAATCTTCGCGGCTCCAGGCGGAAGAGGGGGAATCACGATGAAGGGAGTCGCGCAGGATCATGGCTATATTCAATGCGACGGGAAGATCGAGATCACGAAACGCGGGAAGGGAACGAACACCTCCCTTACGGAGAAAATACTTCTCCTCGCTGAGACTGCGCATGCCGCCGCGGTACCGGCACTGGAGATCCGCACGAACGACGTGAAAGCGAGCCACAGCGTATCGGTTTCGCGGGTCAGTCCGGAGGATCTTTTCTATCTCCAATCACGCGGTTTGCGTACGAATGAGGCGCGCAGGATGTATGTCGAAGGGTTTCTCTCCGACCTGACGGAAAAGATTCCGGATGCATTGATACGGGTGAAGATTTTGGCTGCGATAAGGGCGGCGAATTCGAACGGAGCCGGGACATAGTGTCCCGGTCCTGCGGTAAAAAATTATCGCGCGACCACCGGGGCACGATGCCCCGGCTGCGGGTTTATTTTCACAGCATTTCACTTCACAGCATTGTGTAGCAGAGAAGAAAGGTACTTATCCTGCGGGCTCCGCCACGCAGCAGATGCTCACTTACGTTCGCATCGCTACATGGCTCGCTGCCGAGGGAATCCAGCACCCCGTTCACCGCCGAATGAATTCGGCGGCTAATCGAGGCATTGAATTCCGAGGGCAGGGAGGGTGTCCCCGCTCAATAGAATGGTGCATGTTGGTGACCCCGAAGGGCTGACACCACCAGAGCATGCGACCAGAGATACTCCCTGGTAAGGAGATGTTCCATCCGCAGGTTCTCCTACGGATACCTTGTTACGACTTAGTCCCAATCAGTAGCTTCACCGTGGTACCGCCCCAAAAGGGTAACGGTGCTTCAGGTGCTTCTACCTTTCATGACTTGACGGGCGGTGAGTACAAGACCCAGGAACATATTCACCGTGACGTGGCTGATTCACGGTTACTAGCGATTCCAACTTCATGCAGTCGAGTTGCAGACTGCAATCCGAACTGAGACCGGCTTTTTCAGATTGGCTCCTCCTTGCGGATTCGCTGCTGTTTGTACCGGCCATTGTAGCACGGGTGTCGCCCTAGGCATAAGGGCCACGCTGATTTGACGTCATCCCCACCTTCCTCCGCCTTGGAGGCGGCAGTCTCCCATGAAAAAACAACATAGGATGAGGGTTGCGCTCGTTCGCTGACTTAACAGTACACCTCAAGGCACGAGCTGACGACAACCGTGCAGCGCCTGTCTCTCGGTTCCTTGCGGCACTCCCCCGTTTCTGGGGGATTCCGAGGATGTCAAGCCTAGGTAAGGTTCTTCGCTTACTATCGAATTAAACCCCATGCTCCACCGCTTGTGTGGGTCCCCGTCTATTCCTTTGAGTTTTAGCCTTGCGGCCGTACTTCCCAGGCGGCGTGCTTACCGCGTTAGCTTGGACACGGAAGGCAATTGAAAACCTCCCACATCGAGCACGCATCGTTTAGGGCGTGGACTACGGGGGTATCTAATCCCCTTTGCTCCCCACGCTTTCGTCTCTCAGTGTCAGCAAGTGGCTAGCATCCTGCCTTCGCTTTTGGCGTTCTACCATATATCTACGGATTTTACTCCTACATATGGCATTCCAGATGCCTCTCCACTGCTCCATTCCGGGAGTTTCCGAGACGCTCTCAGGGTTGAGCCCTGAGTTTTTACCTCAGACTTTCCGGAACACCTACAGACGCTTTACGCCCAGTGATTCCGAGTAACGCTTGTATCCCCTGTCTTACCGCGGCTGCTGGCACAGGGTTAGCCGATACTTTCTCCTGAGGTACCGTCAAAAATTTCGTCCCTCAGAACAGGTGTTTACAACCAGTTAAGGCTTTCATCCACCACGCGGCGTCGCTCCGTCAGACTTTCGTCCATTGCGGAAGATTCCTCACTGCTGCCTCCCGTAGGAGTATGGACCGTGTCGCAGTTCCATTCTGGCTGGTCGTCCTCTCAGACCAGCTACCCGTCATTGCCTTGGTGAGCCGTTACCTCGCCAACAAGCTGATAGGCCGCAGGCCCCTCCCGGACCGCAAAAGCTTTACCCTTGCGGGACTATCCGGTATTAGTCCGCCTTTCGGCGGGTTATCCCTGAGTCCGGGGAAGGTTCCAACGTGTTACGCAGCCGTTTGCCGTGGGTCTAAACCCACTCGACTTGCATGTGTTAGGCGCGCCGCTAGCGTTCACTCTGAGCCAGGATCAAACTCTTCGAAAAAGAGATTTGCCCCGCAGCGCACTAGCGCGTGCGGGATGGCTGAACGGTTGTTTATACAGGGCCGTTTACCCTGCTTGCCCCGCAGCGCTTGCGCGCGCGGGGTTAAATTCAAAAGAAAATGAGACCTTTATTTCTCTGCTACACGATGCTGTGAAAGACCGCAGTCTTTCACCCTGAGCTTGTCGAAGGGTGAAAGCACGTACGCTCCCGTTCCAAATGGGGCCCTTCGACTGCGCTCAGGGCGACCCATAATTAGAGTCTCTGAGTTTGTCGAGGGAACTGATATTTGGGAGTGAGATGGGTCGAAGGAGCGGTCGCTTGTGAGCGGGCTCCCTCAGAAGGGGAGATGACCGAGCCATCACGAGATCAATGGCTTACTCACAGCCAAATCATTCTAGAGATGCGATTTCGCGGCGTCAAGCAAACAAACAGTATTGAATATTCAGTATTGAGTATTCAGGGGAAATGGCTTGTGAAAGCGGTTCTTGTATTCTGAATACTCTATACTCACGTGTGTATGTTGCATTTCAGACATAAGCGCTGGTTGCTTCCGTGGCTTGCCGCCGCCGGCGGGTTCCTCGTCATCGTCATGATATTCGCCGTTCTCCGGAACCATCCTTCGATGGATGATGCGCTCCGGCATTTCATGATGGGCAGGGCCATGGCGGAGCAGGGAATCCTGCGCGTGCGCGGATGGAGCGGATGGTTCTTCTCAGGATATGCCCATGATCACATCGTCGATCCGTGGTTCCTCTCCAACGTTCTCTATGTACCGTTTTCGGGCTTTCCGGTCGTGGAGGGACTCAAGCTCTTCAGCCTCGCTTCGATTCTCGCGCTCCTTCTCTCGTTCGGGCTCTGTCTCCGCGCCCTCCGGGTGGGCCCGGTCGCTTCAGCACTCCTGATCCTGCTCCTTCTCTTCGGTCACCGAACGTATACCTACCGTCTGCTTTTCGGTCGACCTTTTACGCTCGTGACGGCGCTCACGCTCCTGCTCCTCCTCTCCATTCTCCGGGAACGCTTCCTGTGGTCCGGGCTTCTCCTCTGCGTATTGACGCTCATGTCTCATCTCTTCTTCTTCCCGCTCGGGGTGAGCATGGTCGGTTGCGTATGGCTTGCGTACACCGGGCGGAAAACGAGTGCCATCCGGCTCTTCTGGCTGAGCATGGGGGGAGTCGCCGTTGGGTTCCTCCTCCATCCTACGTCGGTTGAGTATCTACAGTACCTCTGGTTCGTGTTCATCAAGAGTTCGTTCTATCCGCTGTTTGACAAAGGGGGGGAACTTGGGAGCGGGCTTGGGAAGGGGGTCATCCTCTATCCGCTCCTCGGATTTGCGGTTCTCCTCCAGACACTCCTCATCCGCGAGCGCCGGTCAGTCGGGAATGTCATCTTCCTGCTCGACGTTCTCGTTGCGGCCTTCTTCCTTCAGTTCCTCATATGGCTCCGGGCGATCGATTTCCTCTGGCCGCTTCTCCTCCTGCTCATCGGGGCGCTCCTGGCTGACGGTGGGCGCGTTCTGGAGCGGCTGGGTCGCCTGCTGCTTCCGCCTGTATTCGTGAAGACGTCGGTGGTTGCTACGCTTCTCCTTTTGCTCTGCGGAGCGACGATCGGACGCCTGACGTACGATCTCATTTCCACGGACGGAAGCAGATCACTGCGGAGTCTCCAGCAGGCACTCGAGCGCGTTCCTCCCCGCGCCCGCATCCTCAATGTCGAGTGGGATTATTTCTCGCCTTTTGTGGCTGTTCGTCCGGATCTTCAGTACGCGCTCGGCATGGACCCGGCATTCACGTACATGAGCAGCCTCCGCGCGTACGGGCTCCTCCGGCTGATTTTCCCGCCGATAGAAGGCCTCCCCGATGCACGCTCCTTCATCGACGCGCGCCGCTGGACGTGCGCGCTGCTCTCCGAGTATCCGGCTGAGTATGTTTTGCTCTCCGTGGCTCGTGAGGGGCCGATCGTCGAGTCTCTCCGTTCACAGGGACTGCGTGATGTGTCCGGGGATCCCCGGTGGATGGTGTTCCGGGCAAACAATGCCTCTTGCGGCACTTGACGCAGCGGTGCTGCGCTCGCTACAGTGCCGCGGCTACGTTGATTTCCTCCCCCCCGCGAAGCGGGGGGCAGGTTCTACCCACAAGTCTCCTATGCCGACACTCATTCCATCGAGCGAAGATGTGCGCGTGTACGAAATTGCAGTCATGTATCTGCCGGATTTTGATCAGAAGGCGGAAGCCGCACTCCTCAAGGAAATCGACGAGCTCTTTGCCGAGGCGCAGGCGAAGCGCCTCTTCGTGGATCCGTGGAGCAAGCGCGGACTCGCGTACAAGATCGGCGGTTACAAGGAGGCGAAGTTCATCATCTACTACGAGGAGATGTCTCCGGCAAATATCCGGGAATTGGACAAGCAGTTCCGGCTCTTAAGGGGTGTTCTCCGCCACCTCATCGTGATCCCTCCCAAGGGGTACGAGGCGGTGAGTTACGAGGAGCGATACCAGCAGTGGCTTCAGACACGCGAGACAGTCGCTGATGTGCGTCAACGGAAGAAAGAGGAGCGCCTGAAGCAGACGGTCGTGGCGCAGGCGAAGCGCACGACGAAGCGTATGGAGCAAAAGAAAGAGGAGCCGAAGGAGCCCCTCAAGGTCCAGGAATTTGAGAAGCAACTCGAAAAACTTATTTCCGATGACGATCTGAAACTCTAGCCGTTTCCCCGCACGACGCATGGCATGGCAACAGAAAGGCAAGCAGGTGATGAAGAAGGTCTGCCCCTTCGACCACACGGGCGTGAAGTACCTGGACTACAAGGATTTCCCTACGCTCAAGCCGTACATCGACTACTTCGGCAACATCCGCAATCGTTACTACTCCGGACTGTGCCTGAAGCACCAGAAGATGCTGAAGAACGCCGTGGAGCGTGCGAGGTTTCTGGGGATGCTGGCGTACAGGAAATAAATCACGAAAGGCGTACCTACAGTTCTCCTTTTTCCTGACAGCTAAAAGCTATAACCTGATGGCTGTATGTCCGGTCACTCCAAATGGGCAAATATACGGGTCAGGAAGACGGCGCAGGACGCCCGTCGCGGGAAGATTTATACGAAATATGCGCGTCTCATCGAAATCGTGGCGCGCGAGGGCGGCGGCGATCCAACGACCAATAATCGTTTGCGGGGCATGATTGATGCGGCCAAAGCGGAGAGCGTGCCGAACGCGAACATCGAACGCGCGATCAAGAAAGGGACGGGCGGGCTCAAGGGTGAGGCAATGCAGGAAATGGTCTACGAGGCGTATGGGCCAAGCGGGTCGGCGTTCATCATCGAGTGCCTCACGGACAATCGCAACCGCACGCTGGCGAATGTGAAAGCTGCGATCAGCCGGAACGGCGGCCGCTTCGCCGAAGCCGGATCGGTAACCTGGATGTTCGAGCGGCGCGGCGTCGTGATCGCCGGGGGCGGGGAGGCGGGACTGGGGGACAAGGTTTCCGATTCGAAAAAACTGGAGGAGCTGGAGCTAAAGCTCATCGATCTCGGTGCAGAAGATTTCGAGGCCAGTAACGATCATTTGCAAGTCGTGACGGACGGGGCGAAGTGGTCCGGTATCCGCGATTTCCTGAAGGGCCAGGGGTTCACCATCGAGTCAGCGGGGCTCCAGTACGTCCCGAAGCAAACGGCGCCGGTTGACGGTCACACGATGCTGAAGGTCGAGTCTCTCGTCGAAGCGCTGGAGGAGGACGAGGACGTGTCGGAGGTGCATACGAATGCGGTCGTGAGTGATCACTAACTACCAGTCAGCCATCTATGTTCTCTCGTCCGGCTCACGAGGAATGCGCAGGATGCGTTTGTCTCGAGACGCGTCTGTGAGGAGCCACTTTACCGTCACTCTCCCCGCGCCGACGAAAGAAATAACACGATGGAGGACATCCAAGGTTTCATGGTTGAGCGGCAAAGAAACGGTATGTGATTCCCCGCTTAGGTCATCGAGACAGCTGGCCTGCCGGATTCTTTTGTTGAGATACTGCAGCAGGCGCCAGAGTGTGTGAACGCGCGGAGGTTGTTCCTCGTCGGATGGAACGGATTCGAAGATAAGCGGGACCTGCCGGTTTCCAATCTTTACAAGGCCGATGATTCCCCCTTCTCTCCGGTGGATCTCCGCGATCACCGTCGACTTCAGTGGAGTGGGCTCTTCGGGGTGCACTTGGGCAGCCTACTCTTCCGCATTGATTTTACTTGTCAAATATTTTGCGCTGTTACATGATTGTTCTCGCATGAATCTATTACTTGATCCGTCTCAACGGTATCCGGGCCTCACATGCGCGCATTCTCGACCCTCCTCCGGGCAAGCTGGAAGTACGCCGCGGGATTCCGCTGGCGGATCGTAGGGTATGTCAGTTTGTTTGTCGTAGCGAACGCGCTGTCGATGGTCGAGCCGCTGGTGGTCGGGAAGATTCTGAACAGCGTTCAGGAGATTTCTCTGCTGTCTCATCCGATGCAGCGGTTCATGACGCTGTTTTTGATCATGCTGTTTCTGACTGTCGGTTTTTGGATATTTCACGGCCCGGCGCGGGTGATGGAAAACACTTGCGCGTTCAAAGTCAGAAACGCGTACAAAGACCATCTGTACCGGATCATCGTTTCGCTTCCGGTGAAGTGGCATCGGGACAATCATTCCGGCAGCACGATCAACCGCGTCGTCAAATCGACCCGGGCGCTGGATCAATTTATCTCGAACAGTTTTCAATTCATCGAGATGATTATGCGCATGGCGGGCTCGGTCGTGGCGTTGGCGCTGATTTATCCGTTTGCTGCGTGGATGGCTGTCATCGCCAGCTTCATCGCGCTTTCGACGGTGTTTTTGTTCGATACCTTTTTACTCAAGCGCTACGAACAGATCAACCAGTACGAGCATTCGACCGCTTCGGCGCTGCACGATTACATCACCAACGTTTTCACGGTGATCACCCTGAGGCTGGAGGAGCTCACGCGGGCCGAGGTCTGGAAGCGCATGTCGCATTATCTGCCGTTTTCGAAGCGCACTTTCGCGATGAACGAGTGGAAGTGGTTTCTGATGACCCTGCTGATCGGCCTGATGCAGATTACGGTTCTGGCCTGGTATGCATTGAGTGCCATAAATCACGGCGGAGTCCTGCTGGCCGGTACGTTTTTCATGCTGTATGAGTACCTGCAGCGGATCGGCGGGGCTTTCTATACTTTCGCCTGGAAGTACTCCGATACCATCGAGCAATATGCGGATTTTGTCTCGACTTCGCCGATTCTCCGTGCCGAGCGGGCCGATTACTATGTTTCCCGAAACCTGCCGGACCAGTGGCGGAAAATCGAAATCCGCGACCTGAAATTTTCCTATGCCGAGGAAGGCGAGGGACGCATGCATCTGATGATCGGCGAACTCGTGCTGGAACGCGGGAAAAAGATCGCACTTGTCGGCGAGAGCGGCAGCGGAAAAAGCACCATCCTAAGCCTCATACGTGGTTTGATGACCACCAACGACGTTACGGTCGCCTGCGACGGAAAAATTTTGAAGCGCGGTCTGAAACATCTGGCGCCGCACGTGACACTGATCCCTCAGGACCCCGAGATTTTCGCCAACACCATCGAGTACAACATCACGGTTGATACGAAACAGAAAAAGTCCGAACTCGAGGAGGATATCGAGCTGGCGCAGTTCTCACCGGTACTGGCCCGATTGCCCAAGGGACTGAAGACGGACATTTCCGAGAAAGGCGTGAACTTAAGCGGTGGCGAGAAGCAGCGGCTTGCGCTCGCACGCGGGATCTTTGCGGCGAAGACGAGCGATATCATCCTGCTCGACGAGCCGACGAGTTCCGTGGATCAAACGAATGAACGGCTGATTTATGAAAACTTGTTCCGCCGTTTTGCCGATCGCTGCATCATCTCGTCGATCCACAAACTGCATCTGCTCCCCCTGTTCGACTGGGTGTATGTCTTTCGGGATGGAAGGATCACTGCGGAGGGAACGCCGAACGAAATCCTGCGGGAAGGGGGAGTGCTCCATCGAGGAGGCGGACGCGCGGGGTGACGGCGTCAATCCCGAAGCGGATGGTGACGGCGTCCGAGGCGGTATTGAAGTACTCATCCGTGAGGGTGACGGACAGGGTGTGCGTGCCGGTGGTCTCCAGCGAGCGCGGCGCGCGGATCGGACCCATGTAGGGAGGGGCGGTAAAAACACCGGTCTGTTTTCCGTCGATCGAGTACTTCACTTCCCTGACGGGTGCGAGCGAGCGGAATTCGATCTCCACGGTGAAGACGGGGAACGAAACATTGGCGTTGGCGGGAGGGGCGAGGAGGCGCACCTCGGGCTTGCTTAAGCGGCCGGGAGTAAGCGAGGGATCGCATTCTTTCGTCGGAGCGAGCGGGAGCGGCAGGAGGGAGCCCGAGTGGTCGGGTGTGGCGTTCCAGGTGTCCATCTGCCTCCGCGCCCATTCCTGGACCGCCTGTTCCCAGAGCGGCCAACGATCGGGCAGCTCGCTCTTCGGGAGGAAAAAGGGGCGTTCCTCGGTTGCATCTGCCGGACAGGAGAGAGAACTGAGGAGCCCCGTGACCTTGTCCACGTTCCGGAGAACACAGGCGGGGTCTTCGATGCCCGGTGTGCGCTCCTCGAGAAAGAGATCCGCTTTGCGGAGATCGATTGGAGTGCAGGAAGAGGCGAGCTGGCCGGAGAGGCGGGAAAG
>JBBAAJ010000025.1:0-15108 GCA_041658365.1 Candidatus Peribacteraceae bacterium
ATGCCGCCCGGCTTCAAGTCGCTGACATTGTGTTCGAGTCCGTGGTGGTTGAGGGCGACCACCGCGTTCACCTTGGTTTCTGTGCTCTCGATCTCTGCTTCGCTCACGTCCAGCTGGTAGCTTGCGTGCCCGCCCTTGATGAGCGAGGGGTACTCGCGGTAGCCGAAGACGCAGTAGCCGCTCCGCTTGAGCGCTCTGGCCGCCACTTCCCCCATGGAGTCAATTCCCTGGCCGGAGGCGCCGACGATTTTGAGAGAGATCCGAGGCATTCCTTTTTCCAGTATGCGGAGATTGTAGTGCCGAAGTGGCGACCTTGGTAGGTGCGAAAGCGTGAAAAACGTAGTACTATTCCGCCCGCTTCAGTAGGGCGGCTAGCTCAGTGGTTAGAGCGTTCGGTTCACATCCGAAAGGTCGTAGGTTCAACTCCTATGCCGCCCACCAATCTAGGTCGTGCAGCTATTCGACACCGACGGCAACCTCATCGAGACTCACCGCGACTAACACGTCGGGGTGGAAAGGAATCCGAGGGCAGTCGCATTGCGACTGCCCTCATTTTACTTCTAAACTCTCAGTATGAATACTCCTGAAATTATGAAGCAAGTAATTGCAAGTTATGATCATGTCTTTGGCGATGGAACTGCATTAATTGACATTCAAAGTGTACTATCTGCGCTTGAGCACAAACAGCCAATCCTTGATTTGCTAGAAGGTGGACGCTTTTCTTTCTCTACTATCTTTATACCTTTTCATGCTGGAACTATCACCGCAGAGGGTATCCAGTTTCGTCACATGAGTCTGCCAAAGGCTTGTTTAACGTTTATGGAAGATTGTGCAAAGATCGAATCTCTGACAGATGAAGCACCAATATGGGAGATTGAGCCTGATGAAAAGACGAGGAATGAGTTACTGCAAGCTCTTCGTAGTTTTCTTGGTCACTTTCCTTCAAAGAAAGAAGTATATTCATGGGGCAAAGCTCTGTAATAGTCCACCTGACGATTTCTGATCTCAAATCTGGCATAGTTTCACCATGGCACTTTCGTGTCATTTTTTTAATCCGTAATTCCTCGCACCTCGGGTGCGGGGTGAACACAGATAAACCGTAGCCGGGGCATCGTGCCCCGGAACACGGGCACGATGCCCGTGCTGCGGGGCAAAGAGAGCGGAAGACGTCATAATTCTTGACAGATGAAATCATTCCCTTATCCTGACCTCCTTTTTTAAACTTCCTCAATACTTTTCATGTCATCAAAGAAACCGCTGAATCTCGCTGAGCTCTCCCAGGCGTACGATCAGCTTGGCGGTGCAAATCAGTCCATTGTGCAGAACGCGGTGCAGAGCGGGAGGCTGCGCTGGCGGACGTACGCGGGTTTTCTCACTTCATTCAGAGAGTGCGGGGGACAGATTGACCGGCGGGAAGTCGATGCAACAGTTCAAGCGATTCGTCAGATTATCGCCGATAGTCTGGCGACGGGATACGAGGTTCTCACTCTGCCTGAGATGGCCGCTGAGACGGCTGCTGCTGAGGAACGTGCTCGCAAACTCCGGGAGCTGATGCCCAAGCTCGAAGGGGTACGCAAGGAGAAGGAACAACAGAGGGGCCATGCTCAAAGGAGCGGGAGTTCCAAGGCGTGGGCCCGGTACGATGCGCTGCATGAGCAGGAATGGACGCTCAGAACGGAGATCGAGACTCTCGAACGTCAGGGCAGTGGAGCCGGAAGCCGTGACGGGGACCATCAGTCCGGGCGCCAGCTCTATTGAATGAGGCTGCTCACGGAACGGCTATATCTTTGTGTCTTTTCTGATCTGGGCGGTAGAATCGCGCTATTCCATGACTGCGACTCCTTCCCTCTCCACCCGCAAGTTCTTCGATACGCTCGCGCCACAGCGCGAGCGCGACAAGCGTCGGCACCGCACGTACTACCGCGACCGCGAGCAGTGGCTTAAGAGCCTCATCCGGCCGGATGCGACGATCCTCGAGCTCGGATGCGGCACCGGTTTGACGCTGTCTAGCCTTCTGCAAGCGAAGAAAACAGGCATCGACTTCTCGCCCGAGATGATCCGTCTGGCTCGTGAGCGTGATCCGCAGACGCGCTATCTCGTGGATGACATCCTGCAGCTTGAGCACCGTGAGACGCATGACTACGTCCTGCTCCTCGATACCATCAACTTCCTTCGCGATGTCCAGAGGGGATTGCAGGAGATCCATGACAAGGTTTGCCACGATCGGACACGGCTCGTGGTCACCTACTACAACTTCCTCTGGCAACCCCTGTTCCTCTTTGGCGAGTGGCTCGGGTGGAAAACGAAGTTCCCGGAGCAGAACTGGCTCGGGCGGAACGACATCGAGCACCTCCTCAGGATCACCGGTTTCGAGGTCGTGCAGCGGGGGGAGCGCGTCCTGTGCCCTCTGGGGATTCCATTGCTCGCGTCACTGTGCAACCGGTTCCTCGTGAGCCTTCCGTTCCTGCGCGCATTCGCTCTCGTGAAGTATGTGATCGCCCGCCCCGCCCCGCGGGGCCGCAGGACGGACTGCACCGTCACCGTTCTCTCCGCTGTCCGCAACGAGCGCGGGAACATCCGGAGGATTGTGGAGGCGATGCCGGTCATGGGTTCCGGGACGGAGCTTCTCTTCATCGAAGGGCATTCCACGGATGGGACGTGGGAAGAGTTACAGTCGGTGACCGATTCCTACCGCGGGCCACTCACCGTGCGTGCGCTGAAACAAGCAGGCTCAGGGAAGGGGAGCGCGCTCCATGACGGGATCATGGCATCAGCTGGAGAAATTCTCCTCGTGTACGACGGCGATTTCACGGTGCATCCGAATGAACTCACGAAACTCTATGACATCCTGTCCTCCGGGCAGGCGGAGTTCGTGAATGCCTCGCGGCTCGTGTATCCGCTGCAAGAGGGAGCCATGCGTCTCCTCAATCTCTTCGGGAACAAGATCTTCAGCATGCTCTTCACGTGGCTCTTCTCGCAGCGGCTCGTGGACGTCCTCTCGCCGGTGAAGGGGTTCTTCCGCTGGGACTACCCGTCCGTCGTGACCCGCATGGATCCGTTCGGCGATTTCGATTTCTTCCTCGGGGCCGCGAGCCGGCAGCTGAAGATGTCCGAAGTGCCGGTGCACTATCTGGAACGTTCGTACGGGACCACGAAAATCCGCCGCTTCCGTCACGGGTGGTCGCTCCTTCGCATGTGCTTCTACGGCACGCGGAGACTCAAGTGGGTCTAGCGAGTAACTCTGCGTTTCAGGAGACGCGGGGACTCGACGCCTGGGATGGGGATTTCCCGGTAGGTCTTGAGTCCGGCCGGAGGGTTCTTGTACGCGAGATAGTATTCGATGCGATACCGCAGGAGTTCGGATTCCAGCGCGCTTACATCCTGCGGGTTTCGTGGTTGTCCGAAGTAACTGGCACCGAGGAAATGCGAGAGAGCGAGCCCCATTTTCCAGTTGTCCGCGGCGATGCGTTTCCCTGCGAGCGGCTCCAGTGCCGCCAGGCGTTCAGAGGCGAGAAAGACTGTGCGGCCGTCATTCGCGATGAGTACGAGATTCCACAGCGGCATGGCGACGAAGGAGAGCAGGAAGAGGGCGAGCGTGAGCCTGCGTTCCTGTCTCGATGGATTCCATCGTTCGATGATCACGGAGAGGAGCGAGGCAGTGAGCAGGAGGCTCAAGACCACCGGTCCCCAGAAGTAACGGGTATCCACGACGATCGGCAGGTACGCTCCGAGGAGGATAAAGACAGTCAGGAGGTAGATCCGGACCACGCGGCGATCAGGAGTGCTGTGTCTCCGGCTGATGCTCAGGATGATGGCGGAGCCCAGTGTGATGAAGAGGAGCCAGAAAGAACTGAAGAGGTACTGCGCGAGCTGTGCGGCATTGAGCGCGACGATTTTCATCTGGTCGAGGAAGCGCGCGCGAGAATCCAGGGGGGACCAGTCGACCCTCGGGACGGTCGTCGGGTCGTCCCACATGCTCGTCGCAGTAGCGTCGGGCGGCGGGAGGAGGCCTTGTGTATACATGGGGAGGCGCCCGCTCAGGAGCGGATGGTAGCTCGCGTGGATGACTCGCGCGCTCTCGCCGAATGTCCATGCGCCTTTCTTCGCGCTGATGACGAAGATCCAGGGCGCGGCGATGATGGAGCAGACGACGATGCCGGCAAGGAACTGCCCGATGGTTCGGAGCCGGTTCCCACCCTGGATCCACTTGCCCAGGCAGAGGACCGTGAAGTGGATAAGGAAGAACGGAAGGCCAACGCTCTTCGTGAGGTACAGAAGCCCTCCGAGCAAACCGCAGGCGGCTCCCCACCACCAGCGCTCACTGAGGCGATCATCCGCACTGATGCGGAAGTACAGGAGCAGCCAGAGGACGAGGAGCAGGTCCGGCGAAATGATGTCCATGGCCCACGCCAGGAGGAGCAGAGCCGCAGTGATGATGGTGGTGTTCCTCAGTTCCCGCCGCATCGGGAATAAGCCGAAGAAGGAAGGCAGGAGGAGCAGAATGGCCGCCCCGATGATGATCGCGAGGATCCGGGCTGCGAGGAGGCCGTCAATGCCCGCACGTATAGGGAGGGAAAGTGCCCAGGGGAACAGGGGACTCCAGTACGCGTTGACCGCGAGCGCGAAATCCCCTCGCGCCTCCTTCGTCGCGATCGATAGGTACGCGACAGCGTCGTTGTTGAGGTTGTAGCGGAAAAGGGGGAGGAGGCTGATTGCAGCGACGACGTACAGCACGAGCGTCCACCAATGAATTGCCTGGAGGTTGATCCGTTTGTTCTGCATCGTTGAAGTGACAGAGGTGATTCTATAGAGGGCAGCAAGGGCAGAAAAGAAAGAAAAGGCAGAAAGGTTTGCGCTTACGTTTTTACCTTTTCTGCCCTTTCTCACTTTTCTGCCTTCATGTTCCTGCCCTTTCTTCCTTTGTGCTATGGTCTTTCCATGCCGCTCCGGTCGGAAGTACGGCGATGGATGCGGAAGTCGCATGACGATTCCTGGCCGGAACATTTCCGGTGGCTTGCCCGCTTCTATCGGTGGAGGCGGCGCGCATTCCTCGAGGGAGTAGACAGAGCGGTACCTGCGGACGTGACAGCGATCATTCTGGTGTACGGACGTCCGCAGAACGCGGAAACACTCGTACACCTCCTCCTCCGCACACCCTCCGTTCAACGTGTTGTTCTTTCGAACAACAATCGGCTGATACACATCCGTGATTGGCTGACGATTCAGGATCCGCGACTGGTGATCATCGATCAGCCTGTTGACCGATCGTGCCCCTATCGGCACGAAATCGCGCGACGGTACGAAAGCCCCTTCTACCTTCTGGTTGACGATGATCTTTTCCTTGCGCCTTCCCAGCTGGAATGGGTGCTCGGCGCGCTCAGGAAGGACACTTCGCGCGTGCATGGAGTCCAGGGGCAGCTCTTCGATCCCGGTACAGACGCCTTTCTCCATAACATTCGCAACCGCGAGACCCCCGTGGACGTCGTCAATCGCTTGTATGCGTTCACACGCGTACACCTCCGTGAATTCTTTCGTCTCGTGGATCTCCTCAGGTTCGGTCCCGGGTCCCGCGAGTGGTACCAGAGTATGTGGGATGACATGGTCTTGAGTTTTTCCGGAAATACCCGACCATTGGTGCACGAGGTCGGCACATTCATCGATTGTCCTCTGTCAAGCGATCCGACAATCGCTGTGTGGCGGCAGCAGGGATTCTTCGATTTTCGGGTGAGTCTCTTCCACCGTCTGACTGCGCTGAAATCCCTCTCTCCCTAGCGGCTTGTTTCCGTGCGAGTTTCACATATTCTTCCGCGAGGTCTTCTGCTGATTTGAGGAGGACTTCCCACGCGCCCGCCTCGCGTGGGGGATAGCGCACGACTCCGTCTGTCGGGACTGGATCCTGGATCACTCTCTCTGTGAGCTTGGTCATCTTCGGCAGCTCTACGTACCGCGGTTCGGGTTGCTCGCCCGTGAAGTCAACGGGGAGGCTCTTCCACTGTTCGGTGGTGGCGTAGGCGAGGCCGAGTCTCGTGAGGTCTCCTTGCGTGAATTGCTTCCCTGCGAGAAGTTCGTCATACAGCGCTTTCCACTGGAAGTACGCTCCCCGGCCGCTCTTCGCATCGAGTCTGCTGCTCAACCAGCCTGCCACTACTTTCCGTGTAAGTTGCCCGACCGAGCGTACAGGGAAGTGAGCGAGTGCAAGACGCGTGCTTTCCTGCATCGGGATCGGCGATCCGCTGCCATTCTCCGCCGCGTGATTCCCTTGTGCGAGTGTGAGTCCATGGGTACTCCGGAGGACCGTGCGCGGGAGGATGACTTTCCACCATGTGGGATTCTCCGTCGCTTTCCGGTGCGTGATGCGCCTGAGAATATGCGGTTCCTTCGCGGAGTCACTTGGGAGTGGAACATACGTGCGCCAGGGGATGCTGAGCATCATGTCCTGTCCTTCGTCCTCGAGCGTTTTTTCGATGCTCCGTGTGTTCAGAGTGACGAGGAACTCGTCCGCGTCGAGGGGGAAGATCCAGTCGGGATCGTCGCGATCCGCCACCTCCCGCACGATTTCCGTCAGCACCTGTGCCTGGAAGTGCCCGAGGCGGTCATCGTGACGGATGTCCAGCGGGAGTCCCTCCCGTTTCAACTGTTCCAGCAGTTCCCGCGAGTTGTCCTGACTCCGGTGATCAACGATCACCATCCGGCGGGCGAATGCCGCATGGTGGCGGACGAATGCCTCGAGAATGTCGCTCTCGTTTCGGACCCAACTGACAGTGATAATTTTCATGCGGGATTTCCGGGAGGGGGAGCGCAGTGATCGGTCGGACTGACCCGACCGGGTCTTTTTCGGATCATCATCTGGTAATCCTTGTGGAGGAGGTCGTACCAGCCGCGGAATGCGGAGAGGAATGCGTCTATGGCGATGGGGGGATTGCGTGCAGGGTCTTCCGGAAAGCATTCCCAGCGATAGTCATCGAGGATCATGATTCCGTTGTTCTTCAGGAGATCGAATGCAAGCACGGCGTCCGTGAGGACATTTTTGGCTTCGTGCGAACCATCGATATACACGAGGTCGAACGCATCGGGGGGAAGCGTCCGCAGGATCTCCTGAGATATTCCTTTGAGCTTCCGTACCCTCTTCTCCGCGCCGATGGCGCGGATGTTGCAGTCGAAATGTTTTTCAACCGGAAGGTTCCTCGGCAGATTGAGATTCATGTGTTCCTCGATGTTGAATGCTTCCTCTCTCCGCTCGAAGAGATCGATGCAGGTGAGGCGCGAGGCGGGATGCGTGAGGATATTCTGCAGCAGCCATACGGCGCTCCTTCCCTCGAAGCTCCCGATTTCCAGAAAGTGGAGCCCAGGGAGACCTCTCAGGTGATGGAGGTGTTCTTCCCAGGAGGGAATGTGCTGCGTGAACCAGTCGCAGCCGGGAGTGTACGTGAGTTCCATTGCCTCTATCGTATGCAGCGTTTACAGGCGTGTACAGCATCATTACAGTGCCTGCGTGCCAGTACAACATTCTCTCGAAGGGGTTTCTTTCCGCTGGATACAACCGTCGACAAAACTTCCTCTCTGGTCGCTTCGGCCCGTGCAACGGTGCCTGCCGTTCATCCAGTGGCCGATGGAGATCCTGAATACCCGGTTCACGGGCGGCCAGTGGGACCCTCGGCGCCTCCATGCTCTTCGAAAGCTCTCCCGTATGCCAAAGATGTCCACCGTCGCTATCGGTGCTTTCGTGAATCTCCTGGTGCAGTCTCTGCCACGCGATCAGGCATACCTCAATATCGGAGTCTGGTACGGGTACTCCCTTCTCGCGGGGATGCTTGGCAATACAGCGAAACGGTGCATCGGCGTCGATACCTTCAGGTATTTCGGCGGTCCGCGCCGGCAGTTTTTCCGCCGGTTTCATCGGTACAGATCGCCGCGTCATGCATTCTTCGACATGGATTGGCGGCAGTACTTCGCGCACGTGCATCGGGGACCCATCGGGCTTCTGTACTACGATGCGGAACACGATTACGAAAGCCAGTATCAGGCGCTGAATTCGGCTGCGCCGTTCCTCGCGCCCGGGGCATACATTCTCGTGGATGATACCAACGAGGACGGTCCGCGCAGAGCGCTCGCCGATTTCCTCATGGCACACCCGGAATATGAGCTGCTCTACGACATTTTCACCGCGGGGAACTGTCATCCGACGTACTGGAATTGCCTGATGGTCGCGCGGAAGCGTTTCCTGTAATATGAAATCCAAAAACATGTCGCATTTTCCCCCGCAGCCGGGACGCCGCGTCCCGGTAGTTCGCCCCGCATCCGCGGGGCGTCTGCGACGCCGCGTCGCAGCTGCGGAAAATACAACAACTATTTGGATTTCATATAAGCAGCACTTCTTTCCCGCTAGACTCGTTCCATGCCTATCGCGAAGGAACGCATCCTCTATGAGGATCGGTGGCTGCTTGCCGTCACCAAGCTCAGCGGCGAGCTGGTCGTGCGCGGCAAGGGTAAACTCCAGCGGTTGCCGCTCCTCGATTTCCTCCGGAAGACCTTTCCCGCTCTCATCCCCATTCACCGCCTCGATTTCGAGACGTCGGGCGTCGTGGTCTTCGCGAAATCAAAGAATGTGCTTGCGAAAATCCTCGAAACGAAGTTCTCGGGATGGCGGAAGGTCTATGAGGCGCTCCTCCTCGGTTCGCTCGCGCGGGAGAAGGGAATCGTCGACTTCCGGCTCCCTGCCCGAAGCAGTGAGGGCAAGGTAGAGGCGGGGACGGAGTACCGGGTTCTTCGGAGATTCCCCCGATGCACTCTCGCCGAGCTTGCGTTCCAGCGCGGCCAGCGGCACCAGATCCGCCGGCACATGGCGATGATCGGCCATCCACTCGTTCTGGACGATGTCTACGGCGACCGGAAGGCCAATAGAACGTTCTCCCGCCGGCTCAGGCTCCATCGCTTCCTCCTGCACGCCTCTGCCATTGAATTTCCGCATCCGATGACGGGGAAAACGGTCTGCATCGCCTCTCCGTTGCCGCCGGTTTTTTCAGCAGCGCTCGAGAAATTAAAAATGTAAAATGGACAATGGACAATGTACAATGAAGGAAACGTAATTTCTTATGCGTGTTCTCTCCGGCATCCAGCCTTCCGGCCAGCTCCATCTCGGGAACTACTTCGGGTCCATCAAGCCGAATCTCGCGTATCTTGGCAAGGCGGACGAGAGCATTTTCTTTATCGCGGATCTCCACGCCCTGACGACGCTTCAGGATGCTGAGGCCATGAAGCAGAACCGCCGCGACATTGTGCTTGACTATCTGGCGTGCGGCTTCGATCCGGACAGCACGATCATTTTCTTCCAATCAGATGTTCCCGAACACTCGGAGCTTTCCTGGATTCTCTCCACGGTGACGCCCACTGCGCTCCTCGAACGCGCGGTGAGTTACAAGGAAAAGGCGGAGAAGGGCATCGCCGCTTCCGCTGGCCTCTTCACGTACCCCGTGCTCATGGCGGCGGACATCCTCCTCTACCAGGCGGATCTCGTGCCTGTCGGCAGGGACCAGAAGCAGCACCTCGAGATCGCCCGGGATATCGCGGTGAAGTTCAATCATGCCTACGGCCGGACATTCAAGCTTCCGGAGCCCCTCATCCGCGAGGAGGTGGAGGTCGTCCCCGGAACGGACGGACAGAAGATGAGCAAGAGCTACGGGAACACCATTCCGTTCTTCGGGGAGGAGAAGGACATCGAGAGCGCGGTCATGGGGATCGTGACGGATTCGAAGGGGATGAATGACCCCAAGGATCCCGAGACGTGTACTGTCTACAAGATTCACAAGCTTTTTCTCGGGAAGAAGGAGCAGCAGGAGCTTGCGGATAGGTATCGGGCGGGCGGGCTCGGGTATGGCGAGGCCAAGAAGATGCTTTTTGCGGCAATCATGGACACCTTCGGCCCGATGCGGAGGAAGCGCGTGGAATTCCTGAAGAAGGCAAAGGTGGTCGAGGAAGTCACTCGCGAAGGCGCGAAGAAGGCTTCCCATCTCGCAGGGGTGACCATGGAGCAGGTGAAGCGGGCCACGGGGCTTCGGTAAGGAATCTCTGATTCATGGCTCCTTATTTCTTGTGGGTCCAATACCCCACAACTCCGCTGCGCCTCCTTTGTCATCCGCAGCTGCGACGCCGCGTCGCAGACGGCCCATAGGCCGAACCAACAACTCCGGGACGCGGCGTCCCGGCTGCGGGAAATTGAGGGATAATCGAGGTTCCGTAAGCCACTAGCCAAACATGAAATTTTGGTGTATAATATCTTTGTCATACCAATTTCTCTCATGGTGTCCCACCCTGTAGATTCCGGTGAGCCGAAATACTTCTACCCTCTCGTTGCGGTTACGCTGTCGCTGATCGTTCTCGGGATCCTCGAGATCAACGCCGTCTCCGCCGCGAACACCGTCTCCACTGCGGTTCGGGATCCCCGCTCTCTGGGTCACGATCTCTTCGACGTCTCGCAGTTTAGGACGCTCAGGCGCGCACGGCATGCGGAGTCGGTTTCCTCGAGTGTGTCTTCCTCTTCCTCCGCATCCGTGCATCCGGCGGCAGAGAATACCCCGTGGGCGCTTGAGGACTTGACTTCAGCCCAGCGCGATACCCTCAGGAAGCAGCTGCGCATGAGCGTCTGTCCCCAGAAAGCCGACACCGGGTACCGGTTGCTCTGCGAGAACCTTCTCAAAGAACAGGGGCCGCGCCCAGTGCGGCAGGGGCTGAAGAACCCGCATCAGCAGTAGAGTGTGCTAGTATGGTTCGGATGCAGCGCCTTGCCCGTTTTCGGAATGCGTGCAGCCGCCTCCATCCCGTGCTCATCGGGGTGCTCCTCGCTGTCGCGTACTTCTTCGTCCAGCTCGCGTTCATCAACGAGTATGGCGTGACATGGGATGAGCCGCTTCATCGGAACTGGGGCAAGCTTTTCGCGTTGTTCCTGAAGATGGGTGATCGAAATCTCCTCGAGCTCATGCCCGGGAGGGGGATTTACTACGGCCCTGTCTACTATCTGCTCAACTACCTTCTCTCGGAGTGGCTCTCCGCGGCCCGTGTGCTCTCGTTCGTTGCGTCGAACCATCTCCTCAACCTCATCACCGCGAGCATCTCGGTTGCCTGCTTGTTCGTGCTGGCAACGTTCGTCGGCGGGCGGAAGCTGGGCGCTCTCTCCGTGCTCTCCTTCGTCCTGTTCCCTCCGTTTCTCGCCCATTCCCACTACAACCCCAAGGATATCCCCCTTCTGGCGGTGCTCCTCCTCACCGCGACGGTGTTTTCGGCCGGGCTTCTCTCGAACCGAAGGTGGCTCATCATCCTCGCTGCGGGGCTTTTTGGCGTGTCCGTCGCTTTCAAGATCAGCGCGCTCATCATGGCACTCGTGTTCTTCAATGCGTATTTCGAGTGGATGCTTCAGCAGGCGCACGCTCAGGGCATCCGGCCCCTGCGCTTTATGCGGCGTGAGCTACCGACGTTCTTCCTCGCGCTCCTCGCGGTGTGCGTGGGCGTGGTTCTCGCCTGGCCGACGGCGTGGGGGGATATCGGGCTCATCGGGCGCTCGATCGCCGTCTTCCTCACGAGCGAGTACTGGCAGGGCAAGGTGCTGTTCTTCGGCAGGGAGTACGGCGGCGGAGCACTCCCGTGGTTCTACACGCCGCTCGAATTCTTCATGGTGACGCCGGTGTTCGAGGTCGCCGCTTTCGCCGTCGGTACCGTCGCAGCGGTTCTGAGAATCATTCGTAATGACCGCAGGGTGTTGTTCGTCTTCCTTCTCACCTGGTTCTTCTTCCCGCTCGTCTTCAGTCTCGCGCCCGGTCTCGTCCGCTATGACGGGATGCGGCAGTTCTTCTTCATCCTGCCGGCATTCGCGATCCTCTGCGGCCTCGGGTTTCTTGCTTCGGCCCGGTTCCTCGCCGAGAGGTTCCCCCTCCATCGGTGGATTCCCTTCGTTCTGGGGATCGTCGTTCTCCTTTCGCTCGCTGCCGAGGTGGCGATCATCCACCCGTTCGAAGGGTCGTACCGGAATGTACTCGTCCGCCTGTTCATTCCGCGGGACATGGACCAACAGCTCCAGATCGAGTACTGGGGGGCGACCTACAAACAGGGGATGGATTGGCTCACGGAGCATGCGGAACCGAACCCGGTGATATGCGTACCTACGGCCGGGATCCTCGTGACGTGGTATCCCTGGAGGGAGGATTTCACGTTCGAATGTTCCAGGCGGACGAACTACGTGATGTTCTTCACGCGCTATACGGAGGCGGGCAAATTCGCTTCTCTTACCATTCCGCCGGTATACACGATCTCGCGGTACAACTCGGCGCTGCTGAAGATTTATAAGATTTAGAATTATTCCAAGAACCTGTGCTTCAGGTTCATCACGTCGCGGAAGGGGACGGCGCCGACGAGCTTGCGGTGCTCGTCCATGACGGGGATCGCCCGGAACTCGTACTGCGAGAAGCAATCGAGGGCCTCTTTGAGGGTGCTGTGGGGATGGAGGCTGATCACGCTGTCGGTCATGACTTCCTTCACGGTCTGATGCGGTTTCGCCTGGAGGAGCTCTTTCAGGTCCATCACGCCCGTGAGCCTGTCCTGCTCATCCACGATGTAGAGGTACATGATGATGTCCATGTACTGCGCCATGCGGTTGAAGTAGTCCCGGGCTTCCTGCACGGGCGTGTCCTGACGCAGTCGGAGGATCTTGGAGGTCGTGAAGTTCGCGATCCGCTCCTCTTGCTTGCCGATGATGGACTCGATCTTGTGCGCATTTTCCAGATTGAGGGTCCGCAGGACATGCAGGATCTCCTTCGTGTCGGAGAGGGGGAGCACGGAGAGGATGTCCGCCGCCTGCCCGGGCGTCATGGCGTTCAGGAGCTGCGCGACACGCTCTTTCTTGAGAGAGGAAACGAGATCCCGTTGCACCGTGGGATCGATCTCCTCGAGCGTATCCGATGCCCTGCCGGACTCGAGCTCGTTGAAGATGGCCACCCGCTGGCGTGAATCCAGCTCCTCCAGGATGTCCGCGAGGTCCGCGGGGTGGATTTCCGCAAGTGTTTCCTTGAGCACCTTGAGCTTCACATCCCCCTTGAAGCTGCCGAGGTCGGAGGGGAGCGGCTGGATGTAGCGCCAGGGGATCTTGTGATCCTTCACCTTTCCGCGGAGGCCGTAGAAGAAGTTCACGAGCCACTTGAGCCCGAGCCGGCGGAAGAAGCGGTATCGGCTGATGTTCACAGAGCTCACCAGGAGCTTGTTGTGCTTCGCGATGAGTGTCACGTCATACACGATCTCCACTTCGCGGTCCTCGATGTCGAGCACTTTCTTGTCCAGGACATGGTCCCCAAGCAGGATGTCGTGCGGTTGCGGTTCCCCCTCGAACTCCTTCAGTCCGTCGAACGAGACGACGATTTCCTCTTCCTTCAGCACTTTCACCTTCTCCCACGGAATGAGGAGCGAAGGTTCGCCGAATGGACGGCGGACGTAGAGTTTCGTCACCTCCGGCACCGGGTCGTTCTCCACGATGACGAAATCGGCAAGTTTTCCGATCTTCTTGCCATGACAACTCACTTTCGCATTCAGCAGATCGGTGAGGTAGTACGTGGGGCCGATGGCTGCGCCGTTCGAGAGGTTCATGCTACGCGATAAGGGTTGCGAACTTGAAGAAGAGGATGCCGATCAGCACGATGAGGTAGAGGCGCAGAAACAGGAGTGCCAAGGAGACTGAGCCGCTCGTCCTGATCCGCGGCACCGCGTACTTACGGTTGATCTCCCGAATTTTCGCGAAGCGGTTTCTCAGGAAGGTTCGTAGTCTGCTGCCGTCGGTACCGTGGGCTGCTGCGGTCATGCGGGCTTCAGGCGAAGAGGTTGGGGAAGAGGGCGCTCAGGCTATAGAGAGTTGAGAGAACGATGATCGCTCCCACGATAGAAGTACTGGCGATGTTCTGCCAGAGAGTGTTGCGGTATTTCCCCATCAGCTTCTCGTCGTTGAGCAGCAGGATGAGGAACACGAGGGCGGCGGGGAGGAGGGTGGTGGCGATCACTTGGACGAAGAGCGTGATGAGCACGAGCGGCGCGCCGGGAATGAGCACGACGGCGCCTGCGGTGATCAACATGAAGAAGTACGACGCGTAGAACCACGGCGCCTCCCGAATCTTCTTGTTGAGGGAGTGTGCCCAGCCGAATACCTCGCCGAAGGCCCAGGAGCTGGCGAGCGAGATGCAGATGGCTCCCAGGAATCCCGCGTTGAAGAGGCCGATGGCGAGGAGTGCCCCCAGGTATTTGTTGATTCCCATCAGCATCCTTGCCGCCTGGTCGGCGCTCTGGATGTCCACTCCGCGAAGCAGTGTTCCGGTGACGATAACGGCGAACACCGCCACGAGCACCGTGAATACGGCTCCGATGGCCGTGTCCGCTTTCCCCCAGGGGATATCCTTCTCCTGGAGCCCCTTGTCAACTACCGAGCTCTGCTGGAAGAACACCATCCACGGGGCGATGGTCGTCCCGATGTTGGCCATGAGGAAGAAGAGGAGCTGGCCGGAGAATCCTCCCGGGAAGTTGGGGATGGTGCTGCCGCGGACCACGTCCGCGACGGACGGATGCACGAGGAACGCTGCGGGAATGTAGATGAGGTTCAGCGCGCAGAAAAACATCGCGATCTTCTCCCATGTCCAGTACCTCCCGCGGATCACCATGATGCCCATGACGATGCAGACTAAGAGGACGGTGAGGAACGGCGGGACAGAGAAGATGCGGAGAGCCGCCGTCATGCCGATGAATTCCGTGATGAGCGTCAGCCAGTTCATCAGCACGAGATCGAGGAGCGAGAACCATCCCCAGAAAGGGCCGAACGCGGAGAAAATCGCTTCCGCGTGTCCGCGCTTCGTGACGGCGCCGAGGCGCACGGTCATCTCCTGCACGCAGTAGGCGACGGGGCCGAGGAGGATTAAGAACCACAGAAGGCCGTAGCCGTACTTCGCGCCGGTTGCGGTGTACGTCGTGATGCCGCCGGCGTCGTTGTCCGCCACCATGACGATGATGCCCGGCCCGGAGAGCATGAGGAACAGCCTGATCGCCTTCGCAACACGCCGGAACTTGTAGTACACCTTCGAGAAGATGTTC
>JBBAAJ010000026.1:0-15005 GCA_041658365.1 Candidatus Peribacteraceae bacterium
TGGCGAACGAGCAACGCGCAACCCCCCTTCGCCATAAGGCTACGGAGGGGCAAGCCCGCAACGCGTAACGATGTGTGCTGATCTCCGCGACGTTTTAACGTTGAACCCATGTGGGGTACGCTTCTTTCGATGCGTCTTACGGTCATCATTCCTGCTTTCAACGAGCGCGAGAGCATTGGCGAGGTTCTGGCCCGCCTGCCAAAGAATCTGCCGGGCGGGATCGGCGTTGAGCCGCTTGTCATCGACGACGGCAGTACGGACGGGACCGGAGCCAGGGCATCTTTGGCCGGGGCACAAGTTATGAGGCATTCTAAGCGCCGGGGTCTGGCGGCGGCTTTTCGCACGGGACTTGGTGCGGCGATTGTCAATCGGGCCGATCTGATCGCGACGCTGGATGCGGACGGTCAGTACCGACCGGAAGAATTGCCGCTTTTGTATGCGGCGCTTCGGGAAGCGGGCGCCGATCTTGTGGTCGGTGATCGGCAGGTGTCGAAATGTAATCACATGCCGGCGGGAAACCGGCTCGGGAACATCGTCGGGAGCGCGATGCTCCGCCTCCTCGCCGCCGTGCCGGTGCGCGATGCGTCCTCAGGGTTCCGCATGTTCACAGCGCGGTGTGCCCGTGCTCTGCGCATCACGAGCCGGCACACGTACACCCACGAGATGCTGATCCAGGCGAAGGCATACGGTTTCAGGATTGTCGATGTCCCCGTCACGTTCCTCCCCCGTCTCCATGGGAAGAGCAAGCTCGTGCGGACGCTCCGGCATCACATCCTCCGGTCCTGTGGCACCATTCTCCGGTCACTCTTCCTCCTCCGTCCTCTCCGGAAGTTCCTGCTCCTGGCACTCGGTTCATCCTTCCTCGCGTGCGGCGCTTTCGTCTGGATGCTCTTCTCTTCTCCGGCTGCCAGTCCAGAGCTCCTGCTTCTCGCTCTCGCCCTCCTGCTCGTCGCTCTCCAGTTCGTCGTGCTGGGTGTCGTCACGGATTCCTTCGCCGCCCAGCGCCGTCTTTCGCTCGAAGAGGGCGATTCGCCCCGCACGTGACCCATGCGTCCGCCATCCGTCCTCTTCGTCACCCGCAGCCTCCAGTCCTCCGGAGGAGGGATGCAGGAATACACGCGGCTCCTCATTGAAAGTCTTCGTGCCTGCGGCGACTGTTCCCTCACCGTTGTGGGATATGGCGGAGGGAGAGGCGGTCTTCCGTTCTTCTTCCTCTGGGCTGCAGTGCGCTCCCTCGTATTTCGCGGAGATCAGGTGCATCTTTCTGATGCGGCGCTGTCACCGTTGCTCCCGCTCCTCAGGGTTCTTCGGCCCCGGCTCAGGCGGAGTGTCACAGTGTACGGCCTCGATCTCACGTATCGGTCGCGGTTCTACCAGCGGCTCCTGCACTCTACACTTCCTTACGCGCAGCGCGTCGTCGCCATCAGCCGCGCGACGGCGAAGGAGGCGGAGAGGAGGGGGGTAGATGCTTCCTCCATCGTCGTCATCCCGTGCGGGGTACGCTGCAGCGCGCCCCCGGTTCGATACACGCTTTCCCTGGGAATCCGGCTCCTCATCCTCGGCCGGCAGATTCGGCGCAAGGGGACGGTGTGGTTTCTCCGCGACGTCTTCCCCCGGCTCCTCAGGAACTTTCCGTCTCTCTGTCTCACCATTGCGGGGGAGGGACCGGAGCTCCCGGCGATTCGCAAGCAGATTTCGCGCATTACGCCGGCTTCCGCCGTTACGGTTCCCGGCAGAGTGAGCGAGGAGGAGAAACGCCGTCTCTTTCTCTCGAGCACGATCTTCCTCATGCCCAATATTCCGGTGCCGGGCGACATGGAGGGTTTCGGTCTCGTGTGCATCGAAGCAGGGAATCACGGATTACCGGTCGTCGCAGCGGAGATCGAGGGTGTAGCCGATGCCGTCCTGAACGGCGAAACAGGGCTCTTCTTCCGCGCCGGCGATCCGGAGAGTGCCGTGGACGTGATCTCGCAGGCACTCCGGCGTCCGTGGGATTCCCGTGCGGTGCAACAGGCATGTCTCCGGCGTTTCAGTATCAGGCAGGTGGCTTCCCGCTATGTCTATGATGTCTTCCGCTGATCTCCACCCCACTTCGCAAAAAGTCCCGGCTGTAACGTTGGAGAGAAATGTTGAGGGGCTCCATATTGGCATGGTGTCCTGGGACTTCGATCCTTCCATCGGCGGGATGGGCCGGCATGTAGGGACACTCACCGAAGGACTGAGACAAGCGGGCCTCACGGTTTCCGTGTTCTCGGGCTCCGATGTTCAGAGCGTCGGGCTCGGCCGCTCTGTCGCATTTTCGTTCGTGCTCCCGTTTCGCCTCGGGCGATGGATCGCCGCGCGGGGGGTGAATCTCCTCCACGTCCACACTGGCCCGGGTGGTGCGATGCTCCTCCGTCGCGCCGGTGTTCCGCTCGTCGTGACCGCGAACCACACGTACTGGCAGCAGCATCATCTCCCCGGCGAGCGCTGGAAGCGTCTTCTCCTCCCTCTCGAGCGGCGCACGTACGCGCTCGCGAACCGCGTGATTTCCATCTCGGCGGACACCGCACGCATCGTCGAGCGCGTCTACGGGGTTCCCTCTTCGCGTCTCTCTGTCATACCCTGCGGCTTTCCCCTCGCTCCGTTTGAGGCTGAGGACATGGAGGCTGGGCAGCGTCCGCTCCATGTGGTGTTCGTCGGTCGTCCGGACACCCGCAAGGGGTGGGATCTACTGCAGGCTGCCTGGAGAGACGTGCATGCGCGCCTTCCTTCCGCCGTTCTCGACGTCGTCGGGTTCACCGGTTCCAAGCAGCCCGGCATCCGCTTTCACGGGCGTCTTACTGACGCCGAGCATCGCTCGCTCGTCGGCAGGAGCCGTCTCGCGGTGTGTCCGTCGCGGTTCGAAGGGTTCGGCCTGAGCGCGGCGGAGGCGATTGCCTCCGGCACTCCGGTCGTGGCGACGGACAGCGACGGCCTTCGTACCGTGGTGGAGGATCGGAAGACCGGCCTCCTCATTTCTCCCGTTCCTTCGCAGATCGCTTCGGGGATTCTCGCGGTTCTTACCGACGATGCCCTTTTCGAGCGCTTGCACAAGAGTTGCAGGATCGCGCGTCACCGGTTTACGGACAAGGCGGAGATCGCATCTCATTTGGCGCTTTATCGTGCGCTTCACTCAGGCATGACGTACACTTGAGGACAATCTATGATGGGATCCCTGAAGCGCTGGCAGTTCGTGAGCATGTGCGTCGGTCTTGTCATCCTGCTCCTCTGCAAATATTTCTGGTCGTTCGTCACATTCCCCGGCGTCCCGTTCGGGTACGACGCGGGGATATACCGTTTTCTCTTCCTCACGCACGCGAAAGGGTTCCCGCCGTTCCTCCTCGCCTCGATGCCGGAGTGGGCGAAGAGCCATCCTCTGGGCATCTTCTTCTTCTCCACGATTCTTCTGAAGGCCGGTCTTTCCGCCGATGCGCTCATCGGCTGGGTGTGGAATCTGTTTCCGGTGTTCCTGGGCGGCGTGCTCGCGTGTGTCCTCTCCCGTACCTACGGGAAGCGCGTGGGGCTGTTTGCTCTTCTTGTTTTCCTCGTGTCCGTCGCGCAGTACGAAGGGTTCCTCATGATCTACTGGAAGGTCTTTCTGGCTCTCTTCTGGTGCACTCTGGCGTTCGGGGCGTACGAACGGAAATCGCGGTGGTGGATCCTGTACGGCATGTTCGTCGTCGCGACGCATCAGCAGATCGGTCTCCTCTTCGCGTTCGCTCTCGCTTCCTCCATCGTCGCTTCCTCCATCCGGCGCCGTGCGGTTTCTGAGCACCTCGTCCTTGGAGGAATGCTGCTCCTCACCTGCCTCCTCGGGCTTCTCTGGTACCTCCCGAACTTTGAGCGCGCGATCGGCTCTGTCCTGCCGTTCCTCCTCCGCCCTACGGTGAGTCTCGGGATTTTCGCCATTCTCTGCATCGGCACGCTGATGCTCTTCTCGGTCATTCTCTCGCCGATGCCGCGCTGGTGGGTGATGGTGGTCTGTGCGGCGGTGGGGTTCCTGCTCCTCATGCTTCCGTTCGCGGGGTACGCTCCGTCGTCGCTCGTTGCTTTCCTCTCGCAGTCCCGCGGCGTCACTCCCGGCGCGTTCCTCACGGTCGAGGAGTACTTCCGCACATCGTCCCCGCTTTTCATACTCGGGATCGTCGGTCTCGTGCTCCTCATCCGGCGTGACGTGGGGAGCCCTTGGGCGTGGGCGGCGATGTGGTCTCTTCTTGCCGTTGTGAGCATGTTCTTCTTCTATCGGCGGTTCCTCCTTCCGCTCGATTTCTTCCTCCTCCCTTCCGCCGCGATCGCGCTCGAGTGGATCTGGGGACTCCGGCATGGCAAACTCCGCGGGCTGGCAGTGGCTGTCGTCGCGCTGCAGGCGCTGCTCCTCCTCCAGCGGATGGCGGTCATCGACCCGCACGTCCGGGCAAGCGACCTTAAGGAGTTCGCTGCTCTCTCGCAGACGGTGGAACCGGGCTCGAAGCTCGTGGTGCTCGATAACATGGCGCCCTGGGTGGTCGGTTTCCTTCCGGAAGCAAACGTGAGCGGGCCGGGCATTTTCGACTCGCAGCCTGAGGAAGTGTGGCAAAAGTTCCTGTTCGGATCCCATGATGATCGTGCCGTCTTTTTCCGGCGCTATCCCGCGGGCACCTATTTCTACGCCACGGACGTTTTCCGCTCGTTCTATCCGCCGGAGGTACAGTCTTTGCTTGATGATCCGTGTTTGAAACCAGTCGGACCGGGAGGTCTTTTTGTATTAACGTGCGTTCCCCAACCCCAACCCTAACACTAACCCCTAGTCGTTCTTGGTTCCATCTTGACCTTCACGAGCCTTTTCTCCATTCTTTACTCCAGTTCCCCTTCCGCCACTGCGTCAACGCTTCTCCTACCAGCGTTCCCACCAACTGCAGCATCGGCCGCGCTTCAATGAACAGATTCGCGCGGCGGAAGTTCTCTTAGTCTCGGAGCAGGGCGCGCAGCGCATGCCGACTCCGGAGGCTCTTCAGCGTGCCCGGGACTTAGGACTCGATTTGATCGAGGTCTCGCCCAAGGCCGTGCCGCCGGTGGTGAAGATCGGCGACTATGGCAGTCACCTCTACCAGCTGAAGAAGAAGGAGAAGCGGCAGAAGGCGCACAGCAAGCAGACGGAGGTGAAGGCCATCCGCTTCGGCTTCCGCACCGATACGGGGGACTTGGACCGCCAGGCGAACCGCAGCAGGGAGTTCCTCGCCGAGCGTCACATGGTGAAGGTGACCATCGTGCTGCGCGGGCGCGAGCTCAGCAACAAGGAGTACGGCATCACCAAGCTCAACAAATTCGTTGCGAGTCTCGCGGACGTCTCCGAAGTCGACCAGTCGGTGAAGCGGCAAGGAAACCACTTTATCGTGATCCTGCGGCCGAAGAAGTGACAGAGGCTCTCACCTTCTTGACTCGTTTCCCTGTGAGGGTAGCATCGCTCTCCAATGAAAGAAGGCTCTCCAGATGTCGGCACGGTGGAAGGTGGCGAGGACTTGCGGCTTCCGGCCCTTCCGCTCGCCGAGTATTTTTTGCGTCGCTGGCATGACACGAGAATGCGAGCATTCGCTCTCTTGCCTCCTGTTCAAAAACCGGATGGTTCGCGGAAAGACTCTCCCTCTCTGCTCGCCAGCCGTCAACGGCACCAATGGCTGGAAATACACGGCGTTCAATGAGTTGCCTGTTTTGAGCGGGGAAATTCCGTTTGCGTTTTTGCATTCTGTGTTTATACTCGCATGTCCGTATGCCCAAGCTCAAGTCCCACAGCGGCGCGAAGAAACGTCTCCGGCGCACCGGAAGCGGCAAACTGGTGTTCAAAAGAAACAGCCGCAACCATCTGCTGCTGCAGAAAAGCAAGCGCCAGAAGCGCATCAACCGGACGCAACTCGTCCATCCTGCGAACGAGCGCGCCCTCAGGTTGCTCGTCCCCCATATCTAACCTTCAATCATGCGAGTCAAGCGCGGAATTCACAGGCATCGTCGGGTCAAAGCCCTGCACCGGCTGACCAAGGGTTACCGGGGCATGAAGCGCACAACGGTGAAGAAAGCCAAGGAGGCGGTTATCAAGGCCGGCCAGAACGCTTACCGTGACCGAAAACTCAAGAAACGCGTTTTCCGCTCGCTCTGGACGCTCCGGATCAGCGCGGCATTGCGCGCGAAAGGACTCAACTACTCGCGTTTCATTCCGGCACTCGCGAAGGCGAAGATCACTCTCGACCGCAAGGCGCTCTCCGAGCTGGCCATTCATCACCCGCAGGTGTTTGAGCAGGTAATGAAGGAGGCAGGGATAAGCAATGGATAAAATTGATACGCAGCTGCGACGCCGCGTCGCAGACGCCCCGCGAACGCGGGGCGAACCACCGGGACGCGGCGTCCCTGCTGCGGGGAAGGCGGGGAAAATGCGGCAAGTTTTCGAATTTCACATCACCACTTCTTCCTCTCTACCCGGATGAACCCCGACATCTCGAGGAATGTCATCTTCGGGTCCTCCCTGCGCATCGCGTCCAGGAGGAGATTTATGCCCAGCGTGTCGGCGGCCATGTGGCTGCACTGGATGATATTGAGGTGATGCTTCTTCGCTTCCTCCAGCGATTTCTCCGGTACGTGCATGGAGAGGATCGTCCCCACTCCGGCGCGTGACTGTGCCTCGAAGAATTCCTCCGGCCCGTTGGTGCCGCCGGTGAACTCGGTGGCAAAGATCTTCCCCGGTCGGCTTCCCTTGCCGCCGCTTACGATGAGAGGCGGATTCCCTTTCTTCGCGTACGCCTTGTACTCCGGAATATCGAGGAGTGCGTTGATGATGTCGCCGAGCTCATCGAATTCCCGCTTGCTGATGTACTTCTCCATGAAGCTCCAGACGAGGTTGTCGGTGACGGTGTGGCAGCAGACGGCCGGAATTTTCAGGAGGTTTGCGGCCCGTTCCGTGCGGAAGAGGTTGTCGGCGTGGATGGACCGCGAAACCTTGTCCATCCTCGGACGCAGCATGGATTCCGCCTGGTTCACGGACACCCCCACCTGCATGAGGAGATCGGCTTGCATGGGCATGACTTTCTCCAGATCGGCGAGCGCCCGGCCTTCGGGGTGATGGATGAGGACGCCGTCGATCCGTGTTCCCTGCTTCCTCAAGTGGTCAATGAGCAGAAGCTCGGCGGTCTCGATGTCGATCCCCACGGCAATGCGCGTGAATTCCTCCTTGCCGGTTCCGTTGATGATGCGGCTGTCCGAATAGGGATTCCATGTGCGCTCCTCATCGAAGAGTTCGCGTTCTTTGCCCTTCGCTTCCTTGAAGCGCTTCAGTTGTTTGGCCAGCAACTTCTCCACTTGTTTCCGTCCCCGCGGATCAAAGTCGATGGATAAGTCGATCGCTTGTGTGAAAAATTTGTTGAGTTTCATAGTGGTTCCGAGAGTACAGGGCTCACGGATCAGAATGCAATTAGTTAGCTTGTAACTGCTCACTAACGTTGCGTCGGATTTCAGTACCGTCCTCATCCCCGTCCCTTCTCCACTCCAGCCTTCGCCCAGCCTTCGCTGAAGCTACGGCCGGCAGGCAAGGCTACGGCCGGCAGGGCGGTGGAGAAGGGTGACTTCCGTTGTGCTTGTCCTGAGATTCCCTCTCTCCATCGCAATGGAGAGAGACCATGAATCTTCAGACAAGAGCATTCGTAGGTTTTTTCTTGATGATGTGAAGGAACAATTTTGAAATACTAGGATTGTTTTTCGTGAACTTCGTAGGGGGTTTTTCGTTTGATTACAGCGTAGATTCGATAGCAGAGCTTTCGGGAAAGTGCGCAGGTGATTGCAGTGAATTTCTTTCCCTGCCCCTTTTTTGCGTTGTAGTACGCACGAAGTTCGGGATCGTGCATGCGTCCGACACTGGCTGCTACGAAGAGAGCGGCACGCAAATGTGGAGAACCTCTTTTCGTCAGTCTACTATTACGATTCAGGGTTGTGCCGCTCTGTTGTACCCGTGGATCGAGACCGGCAAATGCAACGAATGCATCGGCATTGCGACAGCGCTCGAAGTTTTTTGTTTCAGCCAGGATGACACTGGCGGTCCATGCGCCGATGCCTGGGATGGATTCAAGAAGAGAACGCAGTGATGCATCACACATCGTGATTGCGCTTTTCTTGAGAGCCTTCTGAAGAGTCAGGAGTTCTTCCTGCACATGCTCGTACCGCGGCAACTCTGTTGGAAGAAGCTTGCCTGCATGCCGAGAATGTAGAAGTAGTGACCGTGACAGGTCGGCAATTTTCCGTGCAGAACGTACCGTTGCCTTCAGGCGATCGGTGCAATCATCACTATGGATGACAGTGCCTTCTCCTTGCGCTAAGAGCTTGGCAATGACGACAGCGTCATCTCTGTCGGTCTTCTTCTTGCGAATGGAGCTACGATTGAATTCTTTCGTGAGAATGGGATTTAAGAGTTTGCATGGAATTTTTACAGCATCGCATGCTTCGACAAGTGATTGGTGATACATACCGGTCGATTCGCAGCCAACACACAAATCTGCATAATCTTTCTTCAGTTCTTGCAAAATCTTCGTGAGTTCTTCTACAGTGTTCAGGCAGTCAAGACGCTGCAAAAGCACAAAATCAGGTGCCAGCAGGACACTATCGACAGTGTCTTTGCTGATGTCGCAGCCAAGAATGGTCATATTGTCAGGGGGGAAGTGTTGGAAGTGGCATACGGAAGCCAAAAAAGAAAAGAGAAGAAAAGAAAAGAAGAGAAGGCGGAGCTCGTGTGAGTTTCCTTTGGTATGATCTCGACAGCCTTGTTCGTGATAGCGGACATCCCTGCAAGGGATTCGCGAACCATGAATTGGTCGCACGATCATGCCGGAAACTCCGGAACTCTCTCGACATCCATCAGAAACTTTCTGACGATGAAGGTGCCTCCAGCGGACGCTCCGGCAATGATCGTAGATCAACCATGTCTTTCAACATACAAGGTGCCCCGCACAGCGGGGCGGAGTGAGGCGGGTAGGCTGCAGGGTCAGTGAGCAGTTCCCGCGAAGAGTCTTTTTACATATAATAAGATATATGTTATAATATAAAGAAGCGCCAAGCAGGCGCAGATACCTATGCAACTCTGTAAGCGAGAACGCAGCCAATACACGCTGGGGCTTACTCTGGCCTTCGGCACTTTGCTAGTGACGGGGACCTACAATTCACTTGCGAAGGGACTCCTGCCCTTCCTTTCGCCCATGTCGCTCCTCGTCCTGAGCGAAGCGCTCACGGGCGTCTTCGTCATCGCGACGTTCGGGCTTGTGCCGCTCCTCAGGGAGTTCATGAAACTGGATGGGAAGTCGCTCAGGATGTGCATCGTCATCGGACTCCTTAACTCGGCAGTCGCGCCGCTCCTCTGGTTCACCGGTCTTGCGCGTACCTCCGCGGTGAATGCGTCCATACTCTCGTCCGTCGATATCATCTTCATCCTCATATTCGGATACTTTCTGATGCGGGAGAAAATCGAACGCATGCGTCTCATCGGGGCAGGGGTCGTGGTCTCCGGCATCTTCGTTATCAGTCTCGCTTCATTCGGCGAGCCCATCAGCATGCACATCGGCGACCTATTCATCCTTGCCGGCGCGATGGTCTTCGCTCTCGGGGCAGTTCTCTTCAAGAAGTATCTTTCGCACGTCATGCCGGAGCTCGAGATCCTGATCCGCAACGTCGTGGGTGTGACGACGGTCATCGTCGTGAGCGTGCTCATGGGATATACGTTCGTCGAGGAAGTGGTGGCCTTCCCGGCACGGAAGATCCTGCTCCTCCTCGCGTTCGCCTTCTTCGCGCGCTACCTGAACCTCACGTTTTTCTACGAGGCGCTGGAACGCCTGCCGGTGACGACGTTCTCCCTCATCATGATCGCAAGCCCGCTCTCCGGTTTGCTCTCTGCGGTCATAATCCTCGGAGAGAGCGTGCAGCCGTACCAGATGCTCGGGGCAGTGGTCATCGTCTTCGGCCTTCTCCTCGAGCAGTGCTCGCTGCAGGCGCTCGAGTCCCTGCACCATCGTTGGTCGTTCCTCCATTTTCCGTTCCGGAAGCCTGTACAGGCAACACAAACAGTCCGCATTCTTTCGAAAGCGGGAATGGGGATCGCTAGATAGGCAGCACTTCCAGGCGCGGGGAGAAATTCTGCTGCGGTCGTTCATCCGGCCGCTCACCGACTCGCAGGGCTTCGCCGGTCACGGGGTCGATTTCTTCAGCAGTGACAATGAGGCGCTTAAGCGTCGTCCCGACGGGCACGCAGGTCATGAGGGTGGCGAGGCGCTTGTCGGTCGGCTGGTCCAGAACGGAGACGTTGTTCGGCAGAACCTCCTTCTTGGCGGTGACGCGGTACGTGTATCGGTCGCCATTGTAATACACCGAGAACGTGTCGCCGATCACGAGGTCAGGGAGACGGGCGAATACGTCCTTGTATCTCCCTTTGTCCCATGGGTAGTACGAGCTGTGACCGGTAATGAAGAAATTCCCCGCTTGTCCGGGTCTCGCGGATCCGGGGTAGTGCACGACGCCGTCACGGAGGGCGATCTGGATATCTTCCTCGAATTGCTTCCAGTCCTCCTTCATCAGCGCGTCCATGCTCGGACGCACGATGGGGACGTTCTTTCCGATCCTCGGGATGATGATGCGGTTCTCGAACGGGCCGGCTGGAGGCAAATACGCAAGCAGGCTCCTCGCATTGGCACGGGTCGTACGAAGGTCATAGAGAGGAGCTGCATCCAGCGTCCCGCGGACGATCTGCTCGAGTGCCTGTTCCGTCTTGATGTCCACCCCCAGAGCCAGCTGTGCCCTGGCGATCTGCCAGAAGCTCTGGTAGTTGATGCCCACGAAGAGCACGAGGAAGATGCCGGCGAATGTGCCGCCGAAGCGAACGGTATCCACGATGAAGAGCCGGAGTTTCGTCGGAGGTTTCCGGTTTTTGCCCGGCCTCTGCTGTGTGAGCGTGACCGGCGTATTCACCACGCGCCAGAAATTCCGGAGGGCTCCGCGCATTCGTTCGGGGAGAGTTCTAAGAGTTACGCGAGTGGCGACGATCTCCGACCCGGCGCCCGCGAGCGTTGCCTGGAGCTGCCGCTTCCCTTCGGCGATGGACTCCGAGATCGCTCCGGAGACGGATTCCTTGAACCGCAGAGAGAGACCGGGTACGGGCGGTTTTTCCTGCACGGGAGGAGAATTCTGTTTCGGTCTCGTGGCATGCACGGGAACAGGCTCGCCATCGAGCATCGGTTCCTCCGGAAGGAGGATGATGTTTCCGCTTGAGTCGTACCGGGCTCCGTGCACGGAAAATTGGGCTAGAAAATAGTCCTCTATTGTACCATAGAAAGGCTTGTAGGACGAGGGAACCGAGGTAGTGTTGGATATTTTCGTAACGAGGCACCTCGGTAACCTCGGTTCCCTCGGTCCCTTCGGTCACATGGAAACAATCACGCCTCCTCCCACCACTTCCTCTCCCCGGTACAGCACGAGCGACTGCCCCGGAGTCTGCAGTGGCTGCGGCACAGCGAAGCGGAAGAGTGCTTTTTCCCCCCTGAGCGTGAGGGTTCCGGCTTTCTTCTGCGAGAGTGAGCGCGTGCGGCATTCGAAGCGGACAGGCACTCCTTCTTTCGGTCGTAGGGAAGTAAATCGCATGTCGATGAGCGCAACCGTCGTCATCGTTTCCTCTCCCTTCTGTGCGACGATGAGCCGGTTGCCTTTCGTGTCCTTGGCGACCACTTCGAGCGGGATGCGCTGGCCGCCGACACGAAGTCCGCGCCGTTGTCCGATGGTATAGAGCGGCAACCCTTCGTGTTTGCCTAATATTTTTCCGTCGCGTCGGACAATATTTCCCGGTTTCATCGCTCGCTTCAAATGCCGCTTCAAAAATTCGTGCGGCGTTTTCTCGGGGAAGAAGCAGAGATCCTGGCTCTGGATATAGCGGTCGGGCAGGGGAACATGGAATGTCTTCGCGAGAGAGAGCACCTTCCGTTTCGTGAGTGTCCCGAGCGGAAACAGGGCTGCCCTCAGGTGCCGTTGCTCCAGCTCATAGAGGTAGTAGCTCTGGTCCTTGCCGCGATCTTTCGCCTCCAGGAGCGAGGAGCGTTCCGTCCCGCCCAAGAGGCGCTTCCTGGCGATGCGGGCGTAGTGGCCGGTCGCGACTTTTTCGCAGCCGTACTTCTTCGCGAGCCGGAGGAGATGATCGAACTTGATGATGCGGTTGCACTCGACGCACGGGTTGGGTGTGAAGCCCCTGCGATGCGCATCGAGGTACGCGTCCACGACGCACTTCTTGAATTCTTTCGTGAGATTCACCCTGTGGAGCGGAAATTTCAGCTGCTTCGCCACCGCGTTCGCGCGGTGGATATTCTCCGTTGTGCAACACTTGCTGGGGAGGATTTTCGCGAATGCCGGCGCTTTCGGGTCATTCCAGAGCGCGAAGCGAACGCCAACGACCTCGTGCCCCTTCCTTGTGAGGAGATGGGCAGCCACGCTCGAATCCACACCGCCGGACATAGCGAGAAGAATCTTCACGAGAACAACGTTTGGTGAGGCTTGTCGGGAGACAAATGCTATATTGCTAAATTGTTAAATTGTTAGCAAGCAAGAACGGGCGGTCGATGCGTACAAACAATTTAGCAATTTAGCAATTTAACAATTGAAAAATTGTTGCTCGTCGAGGCTTTCAAACGACTTCGAGCACAAGCTGACCGAGAGTGCTACCATGTTTTACATGCAATCTTCCATCGCCCCATTCATCGCACACGCACGGTCCAAAGGAATGGACCACCAGACGATCCGCATGCTGCTCCTCTCGGCAGGCTGGAAGGAAAAGGACATCTCCTCCGCGTTGGTCTCCGAGAGTCTCGCCATGCCGGTACCGCTGCCGCCGGACACGGGGTCGGCCCGTGACGCATTCTTCCATCTCCTGACGTTCACGACGCTCTACGCGTTAGTGATCAGCTCCATCGTCCTCGCGTTCCAGTTCATCGAGAGGACGTTTGCCGATCCGGCATTCAAGTCCGTGTATGAAGTGAGCATCAATACATCCGCGATCCGTTGGGCGCTCGCGGTGATTTTGGTGTCCTACCCCCTGTTCGCATTCCTGGCGCGAATACTGCATCGCGAGTGCGTGCGTCATCCCGAGAAGCTCCAGTCGGGCGTGCGGAGATGGCTCACGTACCTGACGCTCTTCGTGACGGCCTGCACGATCAGCGGCGACCTCATCACGCTGCTCTTCTTCCTGCTGCAGGGCGAACTCACCGTCCGCTTCCTCCTCAAAGTGTTCGCGATCTTGTTCTTGAGCGGACTGCCGTTCATATACTACTTCAACGTCATCCGCTTCGATCCGCAGTCCTACGGGGAGAGCCGCATCCACCGGGTGTTCTTCTGGATGACATCGGTGATCATTTTCGTTGCGGTAGTGTGGGGAATTGCCACTGCCGGATCGCCGCTCTATGGGCGCAAGGAACGGCTTGATGAAACGCGGGTCAATGACCTTCGGCTTATCCGCGAGGAGATCATGAACTACGCGTATGGCCCGGAGCGGTGGAACGGACAGAAAATCGTCGTTCTCCCGAAGCCACTTCCTGCGAGTTTGGAGGTTGTGGCGAACAATGCGACATACCAGAAACTTTCCCTGAACGACCCCGAGACGCTTCAGCCGTACGAATACGTACAACGCGGCACGACGTTTGATCTCTGTGCCATATTCAGTCTTCCGCGGGATCTCAACTATGACATCACCTGGAATCATCCTGTTGGCCAGCACTGCTTCACGTTCGACGCCTTCGACCGGCAGAACAGATGAGTTTGCCTCCTCTCCCATGATCGAACGTATTCGCGCGTACCTGAGCGAGCTCCAGGAAATCCGCCGGAAGATGGCGGATCCTTCCGTCTATGCGGACAGGAAGCAGTTCACGGCGCTCGCGAGGAGGCTGAAGCAACTGGAGCCGCTGGAAGCCAAGGAAGCGGAGTACCGCAGGCTGGAGAGGGCGATACGCGACGAAGAGCACCTGAGTGACGACGCGGAGCTGAAGGCAGTGGCGATCGAGGAGGCGCAGCAAGCCCGCGAGCGCCTGCCCGTATTGCAGGGTGAGATGAAGCGCCTGTTGCTCCCGAAGAATCCCGATGACGAGCGCGGCGTGATCCTGGAGGTGCGCGCGGGAACGGGCGGCGAGGAAGCGGCGCTCTTCGCGGCGGAGCAGCTGAAGATGTATTTGAAATATGCCGAGCAGCGCGGCTGGAAGACGGAACTCCTGTCTCTGTCCGAAGCGGAGGTCGGCGGAGTGAAAGAAGCCGTCGCGCGCATCGAGGGGGAGGGGGCGTACGGCGAACTGAAGTTCGAATCCGGAGTGCATCGGGTGCAGCGCATTCCTGTGACGGAAGCCAAGGGCAGGATCCACACGTCCACGACCACCGTGGCGATTCTGCCGGAGGCGGAGGAGGTGGACATTCTGGTTCGCCCCGAAGATCTGAGGGTCGACACGTACCGCTCCGGCGGCGCGGGGGGACAGCACGTGAACAAGACGGAGAGCGCGGTGCGCATCACGCACGTACCGACCGGCGTCGTGGTCGCCTGTCAGTCCGAGCGCAGCCAGATCCAGAACCGCGAGCGTGCCATGCGGATGCTCCGCAGCCGTCTCTATGCCGCAGAGCAGGAGAGGCGGCAGCGGGAGCGAACGGAGTTGCGTTCGGGACAGGTGGGTTCAGCGGAGAGGAGCGAGAAGATCCGCACCTATAACTTCCCGCAGGACCGCATCACCGATCATCGCATCAACAAGAATTTTTCGAATATTCAAAGCGTGATGCAGGGGAACGTCGGAGGGATCATCGAGGCGCTGCATGCGTGGGAGGAGGAGCAGCTGCTGAAAAACCTTTAGGGAAGCTCTGATTAATGCCATTACTTGCGATAAACAACATAACAGCAGCGGCTTTCCAAGCCGCGGTGTTTGCGTGATGGACAACGCAGCAATTCTTCATTCGCCGCGGCCGGGACGGCCGCT
>JBBAAJ010000027.1:0-13732 GCA_041658365.1 Candidatus Peribacteraceae bacterium
GTGCGGAGCACCTGCTGAATCAGCTTCTCCTGGTCGTCCGCGTCGTAGATCACGAAATTCCGGTTCCTGCCGATGTGTTCGATGTCCCGCCGCAGGATCCGGGCGCAGATCGAGTGGAACGTGCCGCTCATCGGCAGGTGTTCGCGCCAGGTCCCCTGCGCGTGGGTGATCTTGAGGAGGGCGCGGATCCGCTCTTTCATCTCCTGTGCCGCCTTGTTCGTGAACGTGACGGCGAGGATCTGCCACGGCGGCACGCCCTGATCGATCATGTACGCGATCCGATGGGTGAGCGTGCGCGTCTTGCCGCTCCCGGCTCCGGCGAGGATGAGGGAGGGGCCCTTCAGATGGAGCACGGCTTGTCTCTGCGCTTCGTTGAGCGGTCCGAGGATGGGATCATCGTAGGACATTGGCGCCTGATTGTAGCGCCTCTTCATGAATGTTGCCGTATGTCTTCTTTTGCGATCTGGGATTTTGGTTCTGTGAGTTCGATGAGACGTTGTTGCAAAAGTTCCGGGTTGGAGACAAAGGCCTTCAGTTCTGCGGTCTTCATTGAGGGCGCGCGCATCTTCGTCTTGCGGATTGCTACCTCCTTTGCAAAATCAGGATTGGTATCCTGCGTTTTCCCAAGTGTTTTGAGACCATGCTCAATGAGGTGGTAGTCGATGTAATTACGCAGGCTGACGTGGTAGTCGAACTGTGTGATGAGGTCGATGATCGTTTCACGCTCCTCTGGATCTCGATTCTCTGCGAATTCGTAAGATTCAATTCTTTTTAGGCTCGAAAAGATAGGTGCAATGGCCTCGGGCGAGATGATGAAGAAGTGAAAGCCTTCCTCGAAGTAATATGTCTTCTTCAATTCACCGATGGCATGCGTGGGAACGACTAGATAGATTGTGTGATAGATTTTCTCCTTACCCTTCACCTTGACTGCCGTTTTTTTCACCTGGTCGTTTATATATACTTGCAGATTGTCTGCCTTCGAGATCTTCGCATCGAAGATGACATATTGCTCAAGGAACTCGATGAGGAAGTCGGGCTTCAGGCTGCTGTGGAAGTCGTCAGGAAGATTAGTGTTGTTATAGCAGGTGAAATTGAACTCCGGTTTCTTGCAGAGATCCGTGAGAAGATAAATTACGTGATTCTCGTGCTCTGTCCACAGACGGTCATGTTCTTCTTCTTCCATTTGACGTCTAGCAAGAGCTTCGTCGTTGATGCGTTTTTGATCTTTTTCAAATGCCTTCCTTGCACTTTCCAGATTTTCAATTTTTTCTTCGTACGTTTTCACCTGGTGTTTTTCGTTTGCCTCGAATTTTGTCACAGCCTCACTGAGCCTATCTTTCTCTTTTTGAAGAGAATCATATTTAGCTTGGAGCTGTACGTGTTGCGCGAATAATTCTTTGTTCTTACCAATGAGTTTGTTTTTCTCTCCCTCCTCGTCTTTTAGCGCCTTCTCCAGGTCTCTGATTTTTTGATCCTTTCCTGGGTCAGCAGAGGGGAGTGATGGTCGTTTCAATTGCAATCCGATAATAACGATTATCCCAAGAACAATGATGATGCCAATGGTGATGAGGGCGGCGCTCAACCCCGCCATCCTAGCACACGGTGTACGGTTGTCCACTGGAGAGGGCAATGAGGGCAGTGAGGTACTGAACTTCACTGCCTTTTTTTCCGCATGCAATACAGCAACACTTGACTTTGGTTCCAGTTTGGCTACACTAGCCCCGCTATCGCACTTTCTCCCGTCGTTTGACCGCTGGAGAAGGCCCGAAGAACTGTTTCATATTGTGTGCACGGAGCACAGCGATTACCCCCACTACTCTATGGTTCTCAAGCGCGCTTCGAAGAAGAAGATCATCACCAAGCACTGCCTTCACGAGAAGGACACGGGCTCGCCCGCCGTCCAGATCGCCATCCTCACGAAGGAGATCGAACAGGTGACCAAGCATCTCAAAGATCACAGGAAGGACAATTCCGCGCGCCGCGGACTCATCGCCAAGGTCGCTCGCCGCCGCAAGCTCCTCACGTACCTCCGGATGAACAAGCCGGAGGACTACCAGAAGGTGATCGATGCGCTGGATCTGAAGAAATAGATTAGCAATTGGCAGTTAGCAATTGGCAGTTAGCTAATAGCCAATTGTCGGCGTAAGCTTAAGCCACGCTCTTTCCCTTTACCATCGGATTTTTGTTGGATTTACGTACGAGTGCCTGCGGCGCTGGCAGTTGGCAGTTAGCAGTTAGCTAATAGCCAATTGCCAAAAGCCAATTGCCACCAGACCTTCATATGTAAGTCCAAACAATCAAAAGTCCACTGGCTGAAGGGGGAGCGGTATCCGTTTCCCAATTATCCTATGAAAAAAGAGTATTCACTTGTACTTGGCGACGAGCCTTTGACCATCCGTACCGGGGAACTGGCCACTCAGGCCAATGCCTCGGTGATCTGCCAGATGGGCGATACGGTTTCCCTTGGCAACTGTACCGTTAGCCTGAAGCCGCGCGAAGGTGTGGATTTCCTGCCGCTGCAGGTCGTGTACCAGGAGAAGTACTACGCCGGAGGCAAGATCTCTGGCAGCCGCTTCCGCAAGCGCGAAGGGCGTCCCGCGGATCCATACGTTTTACTTGGCAGGGTCATTGATCGTGGGCTCAGGCCGATGTTCCCGAAGCACATCCGCAACGATATCCAGGTTTTTGCCACGGTTCTGAGTTATGACTTCGAGCACGAGCATGACATTACCTCGGCCAACGCCGCCAATCTGGCGGTGGCGCTGTCCGATTGTCCGGCTGATGGTCCGCTTGGTACGGTTCGCGTGGGGCTGATCGGCGGCGAATTGGTTCTGAATCCTTCAGTCGAGGCGCGAAAGAAGAGCGATCTCGACATGTTCGTTACCACGTCGCCCGAACGGATCGTGATGATCGAAGCGGGGGCGAACCAGGTTCCGGAGGACCAGATCCTCCGTGCCATCGATTTCGGGAAGAAATGGGCGCAGAAAATCGCGCGGTTCTTCGCCGATATCCAGAAAGAAGTGGGCAAGAAGAAGCTCGAGTTCGAGCCGCCTTTTGCCCCGTCAGATGATGATGTGAAGTTGCTGAAGGATTGGGTGCTTCCGATCGTTACCAAAGCGATCCGGGATCCGCTTGAGAAACTTGCCCGTCGCAAGATCTTCAACGATCTCATGGATGCGGCTCAGGAAAAACTCGAAGCGAAGCACCGTTCGACTACGCTCGCGGCAGGCGGACCGGCTGGCGAGAATGAGGAACTTCAGGAGCTCTACGCAAAAGCTCCGGAGTTCGTCGACAAGATCATCAAGACGGAGGTCCGTCGCCTGATTCTGGAGGAAGGCGTGCGCATGAGCAGCCGAAAGATCGACGAGATCCGCCCGATTTCCTGCACTGTCGACATCCTGCCCAACCGCGTACACGGCTCGGCGCTGTTCCAGCGCGGGGAAACCCAGGGACTGACGACCTGCACGTTCGGCGCGCCGGGCGATCGGCAGCTCATGGAGGGGATGGAGGGCGAGAGGGAGCTACGGTACATGCATCACTACAACTTTCCGCCCTTCTCGGTGGGGGAGACCAGTAATCGTCTCTTTGTCGGCAACCGCGAGATCGGCCACGGGAGTCTGGCGCAGCGCGCGCTGGAGCCGGTGCTTCCGCCGCTCGAAAGTTTCCCGTACACCATCCGAGTCGTTACGGAAATTCTGGAGTCAAACGGTTCCTCTTCGATGGCGGCGACCTGCGGTTCCACGCTTGCGTTGATGGCGGCCGGTGTGCCGATAACCGCGCCGGTATCCGGCATCGCCCTCGGCTTAATTTCCGATGAGGCGAAAGACAAATACGTCATCCTCTCCGATCTTCAGGACGAGGAGGACTTCGGCGGCGACATGGATTTCAAAATCGCCGGCACGGCGAAGGGCATCACCGCTATCCAGATGGACGTCAAGATCAAAGGTCTGCCGGATCATGTTTTTGCCGAAGCCCTGGAGCGATCAAAGATTGGCCGGCAATATATTTTGGAAAAAATGCTGAAAGTAATTCCCGAGCCGAGGAAGGAAATGAGCCCGTTCGCGCCGCGCATCGAAACGCTCCAGATCAATCCGGACGACATCCGCCTCGTCATCGGCAAGGGCGGCGAAACGATCCAGAAGATTACGAAGGATCTGGGAGTCGAGATCGATATCGAGGACAGCGGTCTCATCTTCATCACCTCCGTGAACGGCGAGATGATGCAGAAGGCGAAGGAATGGGTCCTCGGGATCGTCGAGAAGCCGGAGGTCGGCAAGGTCTACGACGCCAAGGTCGTCCGCATCATCGACGGGGTGGGGGCCATCGTTGAGTTCGGCCGCGGCAAGGACGGCATGATCCACATCTCCGAGCTCCAGTGGGCGCGCACGGAGAAGGTTGAGGACATCCTCAAGGTCGGCGCCGTCGTCAAGGCGAAGTGCGTTGAGTTCGATTCGATCGAAGGAAAGACCCGGCTTTCGCTGAAGCAGCTGACGCCGCCGCCGGCCGGATGGATACCGCCGCCGCCGCGGCCAAGCGGACCGCCGCACGGGAGATCGGGGGGAGGAGGCGGGCGGGGAGGATTTAGAAGGTAGAGCGGCTAACTCATCTCATTCTTTGTTCTTTTTCTAAGGCCTAAGCGACAAAGAAAAAGAACGAAAAAGAAAGCGCGTGTGCGCCAACGTCCACCCTCAGACCCCCGCCGTGGCGCACGCCACCCCTCTGGTAGTTGGAAATATCGAATCAGGATTTTCCTTATTTTTTCTCTCGAAGACCTGCGATTTCTGCGAGTGCCTTTTCCAGCTCCAAAAATTCTTCCTTGGCCCGATGCGGGGACTGGGTCTGCCAGTGAGCAGTCGTCCGTTTCGCGAGGGCGAGGAGTTCGTCGAAGCGTTCCGAGTGCTTGGCATCTTCCCGCCAGCGAATGCCAAATGCATCGAATGTCTTCAGTAGCGTACAGAGCCGTTCCATCGTGCGTTCCACCGATTCGATCAAAAGCTGCTCCCGATGCGTATCGATCACGTAGAGCCGTCGCTCGGTGTCGTAGAATTTCGGTATCTCCTCGAGGAGCACCTCTCCTTGCCGGTACGCGGTGAGCAGGTTCTCCCAGGAGTTCGTCTGCAGCTTTTTCGTAGACCGCGCTTCCAAAATCAGTTCGTCGAAATCCTTCCGCATGATGAAGAATCCCTCGCGCACCGACGTGAAGACGTCGTCGAACGTCAGCTGGTGCATCTGGTAGAGCGCGGCCTCCTGCTTGTGAGAGATCGGCTTGCTCACCAGGATCGCGAAGACGAAGAGCGCGGAGATGCTCTGGATTCCGGCGAGGATTTTGGATATCCCGTGTGGAACGATGTCCCCGTATCCGACGGTCGTTGCCGTGATCGTGCTGTAGTACAGGCTGTCGAGGAAGCGCAGCCACCCTGCGGCACCGAGCGGAATGGACGGGCCATGCGCCGGCGCGAACGTGGCGAGGAGGTAGTACAAGATGCCGAAGCCAACGATGAGGCCGACGTACAGGAACAGGAGTGACTGGTACGTGAGTGACGTGAGCTTCGTCACCCACGGTTCGCTTCCTGGCGCGGCACGCAGCTTGCGTTTGCTCATGCGGGGGGAGGGGAGGCGGACGGTTTCTTGACGGTGTCGGGCTTTTTGATTTCGGCGCCGCTCTGCGGCTTCGCCTGAAGAGCTTCCTTCTTCTGCGCGCTGTCCGTCTTATAGAAGCCGCTGCCCTTGAAGTGGATCATGGGAGGCTTGATGAGCTTGCGCGTGACACCGCCACAGGCTGGACACAGAGGAAGATCCTTCGATCCGAGGGGAAGGACCTTCTGGAAGGTCTGGGAACACGCACTGCACTGGAACTCATAGGTGGGCATGTAGTCACGATTGTAATGGGCTTTCCATGAGCTGCAACTCATCCCTTCCTGAAGAGCTTGGGCTTATCGCCCGTGATGATCATCTGGAGTCCCATGCCTGCGATGGCAAGTGTCAGGAGTGGACCGGCGATGACAGCGAGGAATCCGGCGATGTGTCCGATCTGGTTCGCCGCGAACAGAGCTGGAGATGGCATGGCGCCCGGTGCGTTCGGGAGGACCGGGCCGATCTCGGGGCCGATGGGGCCGATCGGAGGAGTGGGCATGGGTATTTGTGGTCTTATTGTAGCAGAAAAATAGGCTTTTTTCTACTAACACATACCATTTCTGTTGAAGGGGGGCTCACCACTCCCTCCCGAACGGGAGTTTGTAGTGAGCCCCTGCGCAAGGCTATTTGCGCGGTGTCTCCTTTTTCAAGAGGCATTGGAGACAGTATGGAGCCTTTTACGTCCCGGGATATACGACACCCGGGACGAACGAATCGAACGGTGGCTGAGCCGTCATGTGGCTACTCCGTAGGAAAGCGGTGAGAAGGCTAACCAATTCGATGACTGCCATGGAACCTTGAAACTGTCAGAAAAAGATTCACATTGCAGTCTGTTCATATATTAGGCAATTCTGGCTTACTATGTCAACAGTCAAGATTTGGCTTGAGTCCTCATCCCGCCTCGCTCGCCACTGGCGGTCGCGACCGCCGTGACTTCGCTCGGCACCCCTCTCCAGCGTCGCGCTGGAGAGGGGGCACTGTGAACGGTTTTTAAAATATCCTTTTTAGGCGGTACACTTCTTTTCGATGCTTCAAAAGACTTACGATCCGAAGGCGTGTGAGGACCGGATTTATGAGATGTGGGAAAAGAGCGGCGCTTTCCGGCCGGAAAGCGCCAAAGATCCGAAAGCCGAAACTTTTACGATCAGCATGCCGCCGCCGAATGCCACGGGGCAGCTGCATCTCGGTCACGCGGTCATGCTTGCGCTCGAGGACATCTTCATCCGGTTCAGCCGGATGCGCGGAAAAAAGACACTCTGGGTTCCCGGGACTGATCATGCCTCCATTGCAACCGAGAGTGTCGTGATCAAACAGATTCAGAGGGAGGAGAACATCCCGGACCCGCGTGCCAAGCTCGGGCGAAAGGAACTGGTCCGGAGAATTGCCGATTTCGTGGAGAAGAGCCGCGGGACCATCCGCTCGCAAATCCGCAAAATGGGCGCGAGCTGCGACTGGTCCAGGGAGCGCTACACGCTGGATCCGATGCTCAACCGCTGTGTGAGCGAGGTCTTCGTGAAGATGTACGAGGACGGGCTTATTTACCGAGGCCACCGTGCGGTGAACTGGGATCCGAAGATGCAGACGACCGTCAGTGACGACGAGATCGAGTACATCGAGGAGAAAACGCCGTACTACACCTTCCAATACGGACCGTTCCAAATTTCGACCGCGCGGCCGGAGACGAAGTTCGGGGACAAGTACGTCGTCATGCATCCGGACGACAAGCGTTATGCGCAGTACAAGGACGGCGATACCTTCACCGCGGAGTGGATCAACGGACCGGTGAAGGCGACCGTGATCAAGGACAAAATTATCGACCCTGAGTTCGGTACCGGCGTCATGACGATCACGCCGTGGCACGATATGGTGGATTTCGAATTGTCGGAAAGACACGGTTTGCAGCGCGAGCAGATCATCGATTTCGACGGCCGGCTCATGGAGGTAGCCGGTGAATTCGCAGGTCAGCCGATCGAAGAAGCCCGGTCAAAGGTCGTCGAGAAATTGAAAAACAAGGGTCTGCTGGTCAAGGTCGACGAGAATTATGTTCACCGGGTTGCAGTCAGTTACCGTGGTAAAGGCTTGGTCGAGCCGCAGATCAAGGAGCAGTGGTTCATTGATGTCAATAAGCCGGTGGTTACATGGAAGCGCCGCAAGCTCAGCTTGAAGGCCATCATGCAGGAAGTGATCAAGAAAAAAGATATCCGAATCATTCCGGAACGATTCGAGAAAGTGTATTTCCACTGGATCGACAACCTTCGCGACTGGTGCATTTCCCGGCAAATCTGGTGGGGACACCGGGTGCCGGTGTGGTATTGCATCGGCGATGATCTGTGCAAGCTCGATTGCAAGAAGCCTATTGCCTCTGTCAGTCCTCCCACAGAGTGCCCTCATTGCGGTTCGGAGAAGCTGGAACAGGATTCGGACACCCTCGACACGTGGTTCAGCTCCGGCCTGTGGACATGGAGCACACTTGTTGATCATTCCCTTGTCGAGGATTACAGCCTCTCCCTAAAAGATTTACTCAAAAAAAGCCCGGATTTTCAGGCTTTTCATCCGACGCAGGTGATGGAGACGGGGTATGACATCCTCTTCTTCTGGGTGGCGCGGATGATCCTCATGACGACTTACGCAACTGGTCAGATTCCTTTCGAGACCGTGTACCTCCATGGGCTCATCCGGACACGTGATGGTCGGAAGATGAGTAAATCGGACCCCGAGACGATGATTGACCCGCTCGATATCATCTCGAAGTACGGCGCGGATGCGCTCAGGCTCAGTATGATCGTCGGCCAGAGCCCGGGGAACGATTCACGGCTCTATGAAGAGAAAATCGCGGGGTACAGGAATTTTATCAACAAGCTCTGGAATGCGGCGCGGTTTGTTTTGCTGCAATGTGAGCAGGCGGGGATCGATCCGAAATCCATCACGAAGCTGCCGGATCCGACGTCGCTCTCGCTCGCTGATCGCGCCGTTCTGCACGCGTCCGAAGTATTGATTGAGGAAGTGACGAAAGGGCTTGAAGAATACCGGCTCAGCGATATCGGTGAGCGACTCTACAGCTTCGTTTGGGATTTCTTCTGCGATTGGTACCTCGAGCTCAGCAAGGGGAGCGCCAATCATGCCGTGCTCGTGCATGTCCTGCGGCGCGTCCTGAAGCTCCTGCATCCCTACTGCCCCTTCGTCACTGAAGAACTCTGGTCTCACGTGAAACCGCAGGATACGGGCATGCTCATCGCTGAGGTGTGGCCGAAGATCAAGAAGGAGCGAAAGGACCAGAAGGCTTACGATGATTTCCACATTCTCATCGATATCATTGTCGCGATCCGCAAGCTGCGTGTGGAGCAGGGGATCGAGGCGGGGAAGGACATTACGGTGTTCGTTCACACGAAGAAACACGCTGAGCTCCTTACGTCCCAGGAAGCCCACATCCGGCGGCTTGCGCACGTGGGGACACTCACGATTGATGCGAAGCCAATCAAGCACGCGAACATCGCGAGCGCATTCCTCTCCGGTATGGAGATCCACCTCTCACTCGAGGGCATCTTCGATCCGGTGAAGGTTAAAGGGAGTCTCCTGAAGGAACAGGCATCGCTCACGCGGTACCGCGATGGTCTCCATAGTAAGCTCCAGAATAAGGATTTCGTCTCACGTGCGCCGGCGTTGCTTGTGGAAGCGGAGCAGGGGAAGCTCATGGAAGTCGAAGAGAAACTGAAGAAGATCGAGGAGCGATTGGCTCAGCTTTGAGAGCAGGATATTCCCTCGTTCTTTTCTTTGTCCGAGCGACAAAGAAAAGAACCAAAAGAAAGCGCGCCCTCCTTCGCTCCGCTTCGCGGAGCTACGGAAGGGCAAGTGTGCGCCAACCCGCTTGCCGGCCGTAGCCCTCGGGGCGAAGGCTGGTGGCGCACGCCCCCCTTTGGTGCCATATTTTTATCGCCAATGGAGAATTTGCTTATCGCTAATCGCTAGTCGCTCATCGCTCTCTTCTGCTATCTTTCCGACGTGTTGCATGGGCAGAGAATCATCGTTGTCATGCCGGCGTACAATGCCGCGGAAACGGTGGAAAGAACCTACCGGGAGATACCGAAGGATATTGTTGATGAGGTGATACTGGTTGATGATTGCAGCCGGGATGCGACGGTGGAGGTGGCCAAAAAACTCGGACTTACGACGATCGTTCATCCGGAGAACAGAGGGTACGGTGCGAACCAGAAGACCTGCTACCGTGCTGCGCTCAAGCACGGCGCACAGATCGTCGTCATGGTTCATCCGGACTACCAGTACGACCCGCATCTCATCCTTCCCCTGTGTTCTCTCCTGGCGGATGGGCTCTACGATGTCACGCTGGGGTCGCGCATCCTCGGCGGAGGCGCGCTCCGGGGCGGCATGCCGCTCTGGAGGTACGTGAGTAACCGCTTTCTCACGTTCATTCAGAATCTCCTCCTTGGCTCGAAACTCTCCGAGTTCCATACCGGCTACCGCGCGTTCCGCTGTGAGGTATTGGAATCCCTGCCATTCGAGGTCAATGCTGATGATTTCGTGTTCGACAACGAGGTTCTCGCGCAGATCCTCCTCGCGGGTTTCCGCGTCGGCGAGGTGTCCTGTCCGACGAAGTATTTCCCAGAGGCTTCCTCCATCAACTTCCGCCGGAGCATCGTGTACGGTTTCGGCGTCCTCCGCGTTTCCGTGCTCGGGTTCCTCTATCGGACCGGATTCTATACGTCCTCGCTCTTCAAGAGTCCGGAACCCCGCACAAGTCAAGCGCCCCGCCCCGCGGGGTGATACAGGTGGCTGGTTCAGGATCATACCACTTCGCGTTCAAAGCGTTATGGATGTCCGAACGTTCGGATCTGCTAAATTTAGCTTTAGCGAACGCTTCGCGGTATGAGAATTGATATCAGTGGTATTTCCGCACTACTCCCACCACCACGCCCGCCACCTTCAGCTCCTCCAGCGCGTAGAGGTCGGGATAGTCGTCGTTCTCGGCCTGGAGATAGAACTTCCCCTTGTCCTTCTTGAGCCGCTTCAGGGTGAACTCGCTGTCCATCACCCCCACCACGATGTCTCCCACGCGCGGTTCCCGCGTCCGGTCCACGATCACCAGGTCTCCTTCGCGGATGCCCGCATTGATCATGCTGTCGCCTTTCACGCGGAGCAGGAAGGTGGCGGAGCGGTTCCGCACCAGGTAATGCTCGAGGGTGATCTGTTCCTCCGCGTACTCCTCGACCGTGGCGGCGAAGCCCGCGGCGATCGGCCCGAAGAGCGGGAGGGTCAGGGGAGCGGGAATCTCGTCATGGGATAATGCCACGATCTTGATGCGCCCCTTGGGGTCTTTCTCGATCTGCTTCTCCGCTACGAGCGTATTCACCACCTTCGCGATGGAATTCTTGCTCCGGACCCCGAAGGCGACCGCGAGATCCGCGAGGGACGGGGAGTAGCCCCGTTTGCCCTGAAACTCGGTGATGTAGTTGAGGACGGTTCGCTGGTGGGGGGTGAGGGACATAGAGTGGGAGGAACAATCGTACACCATCATAGGTGAACGATTGTCCACTGTCAACACTCAGCCGATTGTATCCAGTTCCTTCTGCTTCATGAGCTCCATGTACATGATGGTCCAGACCGTCTGCTTGAAGACGTGAAGGTAGGTGAAGAAGTACGCTGCGATGAAGATGAGGATAAGGCCGATGAAGGCCGAAATCCCGAAGCTGATCACCGGATTCACAAAGAATGTCATCGTGAGTCCGATGCCGAAGACGATACCGGGGATGAGGATGGCTACCACCGTGTTGATGAAGACGCGGATGCTGATGATCAGGAGGAGAAGGATCAGGAAGATGACATGAGACGGGTAGCTGAAGATCAGCTTGATGCTCCGCGCGATCGCGTTGAAGATCCCCGTTTTCTGCACGACGATGGCCGGCTCGGCGAAACTGGCGAAGAACTTCAGCACGCTGGAGATGAGCCACAGGAGCACGGCGACTACGATGGTGAATCCCGCGAGGCCTCCCCCGTACCGCAGCAGGATGGAGCTGGCGGTGATCAGGAGATTGAGTCCGCTGAAGACGAAGATCTCATGGACGGCGAAGATGGGGAAGAAGTTGTACATCGCGAGGATAAAGCCGCCCCGCACGGGTTCCCTGTTGTGCGCTTTCGCTCCGAGGCCGATGATCGCCCCGTCCGCGAAGCTGGGGATGAAGAACTCGATGAAGAGGAGGACCAGGAATGTCGTCACGACCGTGACGAACAGCCAGAACGGCATGTGATCGAACGCCCAGATCACGTCGTCGAAGAGCCCGACAGGCTTTCCCGCGATGACGAAGGCATAGAGGAAGTAGAGCTGGTAAGCGATCAGCTTGATGTCCAGGAGGAGGCGGAAGAAGGTCCCGAAGAACCCCCATCGCTTCAGCGCCCGCTCGGTCGTCGTGATGGTCCAGGCCTGCGCAATGATCTCGCGTGGAGTGAGCATCAGGAGGAGAAGGGGGACCTTTGGCCGTCTATCGGAGGAGATCCTGAAGAGGGGTCAAGCTGAAGTCCTTCCCGAGCACGATTGCGATATCCGCATTCCCGTCGAAAGCGGCGGAATCCACGGTGGCCGGAGCCTTCTTGAGCTGCAGGAGCTTCCGGAGTGCTGTGGCGCTGGTTTGAGCGTTCTCCAGACGGTCCACCGCCTGCCGGTCACCCTCTTTCGGGGAGAGGAGCGAAGGGTTGACGACGAGGAAGGAGTCGGAGAATGACGGGTTGTTCCGTTGGGCGAAGTTTCGGGTATCGATGACGTTGAATCCGTACCGGTAGAATTCTCCGCCGAGCTTCCTGGCAGCGCCCTCCTTCGCTCCCGCATTGAGCACCACGATGCCCGGGGGCTTGAGGAAGAGTTCGCGTTGCCCGAAGAGGAGGACAGAGAGGGCCTGGATCTGCCTCCAGGTAATCGGGAATTCCGGGATAGAGACCGGGAGGAGCACCGAAGCACCCTCGAACTCTTCCCGTGGCGGGGCATAGAGGAATCCGCCGCGGCCGATGCCGCTCCCAAAGAGACCATTCTCGTCCGAGAGCTGCATCGAAATGATCCTCTTCTGGTCGATCTTCTTCCCGAGATCGACGAGACCCAGGAACTCGCGGGTCGAGAATGTCGACTCCATGTTCCTCGAGATGATACTGAGGATTTCCGTGCTCTTGCCGACACTCTTGAAGAGGCCGGTCGCTTTGGTCTTCGCTGCCGCCGCCGCGAGTACCTGCTGTTGCCGTGCGGAACGGGAGAAGTCGCTCGTCGAGTGTCTGGACCGGACGTACTGTAGCGCCGCCCCGCCGCTTAGGTGTTGCGGCCCCTTCGAGAGCATGAACGTCTGGTAGGTGTAGTTCGGTCCGGGGTACTCCGGATCCACGATATCTTCGGGGACCACCACGTCGATGCCGCCCAGCGCGTCGATGGCCTGCTCGAATCCGGAGAAGTTGATCTTGATCACCCCGTGGATCGGTAGATCGAGCAGCGTGCCGATCTCTTTTCCGAGCTGCCGGAGCGATTCGACGGAAGCCTCGTTGCTCTTCATACCCCCGCGGACGAGCGTGATCTTGTAATCGCGGAAGAGGCTGTTGATCCGTCCTTTCCCCATCTTTTCCGTGCTCAGGACAGCGAGATCGCGCGGAAGTGAAAGGAGAACGATGCTCCTGGTGCGTTTCGGATCCAGGCTTGCGACCATGATCGTATCCGTGAGATCTACGCCGTCATGATCGCCGTCTCCCACTCCGAGGAGCAGGATGTTCGTGAAGCCGTTCTTGTCTGCGGGGAGGGCGGCGCCCACCAACGATGTCACTCCCGAAAGGGAGAGAGCCTTGAGACGGACGAGAATCTTCAGTGTGCCCACGGCGAGCAGGAGGACAACGAGGATCGCGAGCAGCATGGAAACAGTTCTCTTGAGGGTCCGCGTACGGCGCACCTTAAGCACCTCCTCCTCGCGCACCTTCTTCCACCGGTAGAGCCGGAAGACGGACTCCGCGATAGCGGTGGCGAAAAGCAGGTACTTTCTTGTCCTGCCGGACGGCTTCCTCTCCTCGCGGACAGGTCTCACGGTGAATGACATCGGGGAGATTGTAGCGAATGGCGGGG
>JBBAAJ010000028.1:0-13517 GCA_041658365.1 Candidatus Peribacteraceae bacterium
AAGAGGAAATCCGACGTGCCGGTCATGGTCGTCAGGCTCCAGAGGAAGATGAAGATCCCGACGATGATCAGGATGTTGTAGATGCCGCCGACCTTGGAAGCCCACTGCGGGTCCCCGAGCATCTCACCGATCCGCTCGCGGTATTTGATGATGAGGAAGCTGCAGATAATGCCGAAGATGCCGCCGATGAACCTCATACATTACTGGAGGACTGCGTTCAAACGAGTCGCGATATCCTCCTTCGGCTTGGTGCCGATGAAGGTGTCTTTCGCTTCGCCGCTTCTAAAGATGATGAAGGTGGGGATGCTCATGACGTTGTACTGTGCCGGGGTTTCGCTGTTCTCATCCACATTCACCTTGAAGAAGGCGACTCTCCCCTCGAAATCTTTGGCGAGCTCCTCGACGATGGGAAGCATCGCCTTGCACGGGCCGCACCACGGAGCCCAGAAATCGACGAGGACCGGTATGGGGGACTTCAGAACTTTCGTCTGGAATTCCGCGTCGGTCAGAGGAATAGTCATGAAATGTTGAGGACGGAGCGAGGCTGATGATATCAGAAGCTTTTACATTGTTACATTGTTTCACTGATGCCCTTTCGACAGGATGCTCCTGGTTATCTGTTTGCCCACCTCGACTGCCGGTTGTCCGTAAATATCAATCCGGTAGAGCTTGCCTAAGTAGACCACTTCGGCGAGGAACATGAAGAAGAGCTGGCCGATGTGGTACTCGTCCAGCCGCTGGAGCGAGACTGTCACGTGGGGACGCTTCACGGAGGTCAGCGCCTGGCTCGTTCCCTCGTAGCACGCGTCGAGGAGCTGGCCGAAGGTTTTGCCGGCGATGAAGGAGAACGACTCGGGGAGGGAACGCGGGACTTCCAGACGGGGCTTATCGAGCTCCCGGATGAACAGGTGCCAGTACTTACGCGGACCCGCCAGCCACTGCTGCAAGAGGGAGTGCTGGTCCTGCGTGCCGACGGCGGCCATGGGGATGGGGTTGAAGCCGTCGTTCTTCCCCAGGCTTTCCGCGATGAGCTGCTGTTCCCAGCGGGCGAAGGACAGAAGCCGGTCGCCATAGGGCATGATGACCCTGATGGGATAGCCGCGACGGGTGTCGAGGAGGTACTGCACTGCGGCGAGGGAGGCGGCGGGATTGCGGCTCAGGGTCGTTTCCTGGCAGTGCGTGTCCATCTCTTTCGCGCCGCGGACGAATGCACCGATGTCCCCTCCCAGGAGGCCGAGTGCGAGGAGGCCGACGGGCGTGAAAATGCAGAAGCGGCCGCCGACGTTCGGCGGGATGGACAGTGCGTGAATGCGGTTCGTCTTCGCGAAAGCGCGGAGCGGTCCGCCCTCCGGATCCGTGATCGCGATCACGCGGTTCCCCGGATGCGTCTTCACGGATTCCTGGAGTTTCTCGAAGCAGGCGAAGAAGGCCGACATCGTCTCCAGCGTGCTGCCAGATTTGCTCACCACGACGATGAGCGCGTTCTTCCAGTCGATGAGCGACAGGTGCATCGCCAGAGCGGCCGGATCAATCGTGTCTATGACGAGGAATGCCGGGGTCGTTGGGGATTCGAAGAGTTCCTGGAGGACCTTGGGACCGAGCCCCGATCCGCCGATGCCGATCCACACGATGGTCCGGATATTCTCGGCCTTCACCATGTTCACGATATCGCCCACGTTCTTCACCGTGTCCCTGTCATAGGGATTCATGGACCAGGCATGTTGCCCCTTCTCCCGCTCGGAGAGCCATTCTTCCGTGTGCCGCCGCACCGATGACCGGATGGCGGAGAACTCCGAATCGGGGATGCCGTAGCTCGGTGTGATCACCTTGGCGAGCGTGCCTTTGATATCCAGCGTGAGCATGGCAGAGAGAGTATCATACGTCTTCACGATAGATATGATACGATTGTTCATCTGGACTTTTCTTCATAGCGGCGTAGCGATATCGCTACGCCGCTATTAGTATAGCCTTCGAAAAACATTCGTAGCGTTTTCATCGCGAAGCCGTATCAGATGGAGCGGAGGACGGCGGCGACGCGTTCCTCGGTTTTCCTGATCTTCGGCGGGAGCTTTAAGAGCGCGGCCACTATGTCCGGCTGGCCGTATCCCAGGGAAGTGAGTGCCGCGATTGCGTCCGTATCGAGAGCGGCGATGCTCCCACGGGTGAGCCCGGCGGACTCGACAAGCCATTCCGGATGTTTCTCGGACAAAGATTTCAGATCCACCAGGAGCTTCTCCGCGGTCTTCCTCCCGACACCTTTGATGTTTGTGAGGATGCCCGTGTCATCCGTGTGCACCGCTTGCAGAAGCAATGCTTTCGAAATGGAACAGAACTCGAGCGCCATCTTCGGACCAACGCCGGAAATATTCAGGAGCTCCGCGAAGAACGCTCTCTCCGCGTCGCTGCGGAATCCGTAGAGTTCCAGGCGGTCCTCCCGGACGAACGTGTAGACGATGACGGTCGCCTCCGTTCCGGTCCGGACAGAATCCCACAGGGGATGGGGAACGGACACCAGGTATGCGGTGCCGCCGAGATCGACCACGATCTGCGGGATGGAGAGCTTCCGGACGGTACCCGTGAGCGCGTACAGCATGGAGCTTGATCGTAGCAGATACTGGCCATGAGCGCCGCTGATCCCGCTTTACTTTTCCGAGGCTTTATTCCCGTCCGAATCAAGGAATACAAGGAAACCGAGGAATCCGAGGAAGAACGACTGTCTTCGGACTCTCTCGCCTCGGCGAAGCCCTCGGGCGAAGTCGGGTCGGAATCCTCGGTTTCTTCGGATTCTTTTCTTTGACGCTGCTTCTCCCCTGTGTCTCTTTCTGCTATACTGTCTCGATGCCTCCGGGCGCCCACATCCATATCCATACCAGGGTCGTGGTCATTGTGGCAGCAGCGCTGCTCATGCCGCTCACGGTGCTCGCCGTCCCGAGCGAGCAGCAGTTTCTCGAGACGAAAGATGCGTTCGACCAGCTCTGGCATTCCGCGGCGGAAACGACGAAGCGGCGCGCCGATCTGGAGGAGAACCTGCAGCAGTTCGACGTGAAGGTACAGCAGGCCAGGCAGGATCTGGAGGAAGCGGTGCGGCTACGAAAGGATCTCCGGGAGAGGGTCAGGGACCGCCGGGAACTCATCGATGTCCTGCAGCAGCAGATCCGCGTGGCGGGCGAGACCGAGGCGTTCTACCGCGGTATCGCCGACCACCAGCGTGACGATTACATCGCCTTCGTCCGCTATGTCGCGAGCAAGGAGATTGCTCTGCAGGAAGCCGGACCCAGCGCGGGAGGACCGGTGCTCCGGCGCATCCTCCGGGGGTCTCTCGGGGAGAGTATTGACGAGGAGCTCGCGTACGCGGCGCTCCTCAAAGCGCGGAGCAGTTTCCTCCGCCAGGCCGGTGTTCTGGTGGCGGAATCCGGACGGGCGCAGGAGCGTCTCCAGAACATCGCCGGACAGCTGACGAGCGAACTGGAGGAACTCGAGGGCAAGAGCAAGGTTCTCGAGAACGCGATGGACAAGAAAGCGGCGTTCATTGATGACAGCTGGCGGCAGCGGAAGCTCACGGAAGAAGAGCTGAAGAACGTGGCGCAGGAGGCGCAGGAGGCGCAATCGCGCATTGCGTCAATGCAGACGAGCCTTCTCGCCATCAATGCGAAACTGAAGGAGGAGCGCCTGAAAGAGATGCGCAGTGCGCTCGCCTCGCTGGAGACGGACAAGGCCGGTCTCGGTGCCCAGCGTCAGGCGTTGCAACGCAAAGAAACAGCAATCCGTCTTCTGCAGGAGACGGCGATGCGCGCGCTTCAGACAGCCATGCAACAACGGAATACCGACAAGAAGCTCTACAAGCGGCTGGAACAGGAGGAGCTGTCTCTCAAAGAAAAGAAAGCCGCACTCGGAGCACTCACGGGGTCGGGGACGGTTCAGCCTATTGCCGCGCTCACGCAGGAAGTCGCGCTCCTGAAGGAGGTGATTGCGTTGATGCGCGATGGGATTCCCGCGGAGCCGGCGAAGGAGTATGTCCGGGCCAGGTATGAGGCGGAGGGGGTGGCGCCGGAACTCAGCGGGATCGCGGCCAATGTCCAGGATCTCACGAAGCGGATCAACGAGCTCACCGATTCGATCGGCGTGAGGTTGGGCGAGATCGAAACGACCGAGCAGCAGACGGGGCTCGAGGGACTGCCGCCGCTTTTCTCGTGGCCGGCGACGGGTCCCCTCACCGCCACGTACCTCGATCCGGATTATGAGCGCGTGTTCGGCATCCCGCACCAGGCGATTGACATCGCGGTTCCGCAAGGATCACCAGTGAAGGCAATCGCCGAGGGTATCGTCTTCGCCGTGAAGGATGGCGGCGCGACCGGCTACAGCTACGTCCTCATCGGCCACCGGAACGGTTTTGCGTCTCTCTACGGGCACGTGTCCCTCGCGCTGGTCAAGGTGGGGGACAGAGTCCGCTACGGTCAGACGATCGCGCTTTCCGGCGGGCGTCCGGGCACCCGCGGGGCCGGCCCCATGACCACGGGTTCACATCTCCATCTCGAGATGATGAAGGACGGGAAACAGATCAATCCGCTGACGGTGCTGCAGAAATGACGATCACGAACTCTCCCTTGATCGTGAGCTTCATCAATGCCGTTCCGACGTCCCGAATGGTGAATGTCAGTGTTTCCTCGTGCAGCTTCGTGAGCTCCCGTGCGACGACGATGCGGCGATCGGGTTGGTCACCGAGGGCGACGGCGAGGTCGAGGAGCGTCCGCTCGATGCGGTGTGGTGATTCGTAGAACACCACCGTGCGTTCCTCTTTCCGCAGGGACTGAAGGAGCGTTGCACGTCCCTTCTTGAGCGGGAGAAACCCGAAGTATGTGAACCGGTTGATGGGGAGTCCGCTCGCGCTCAGCGCCGCGAGGAACGCGGAAGGGCCGGGGACGACTTCGATCTTCATGTCCGCTTTCCTTGCCGCCGCAACGAGCGCGTATCCCGGATCGGAAATGCACGGCGTGCCAGCGTCCGAGACGAGGCAGAGGCGTTCGCTCCGCCTGAGACGCGCGAGAATCGCATCAACCTTTCGTGGGTCGGAGTATCCGTGGAACGAGATGAGTTCCTTCTTCGGGAGACCCAGCAGCGCTAAAAGCTTGCCGGCAACACGCGTGTCCTCGCAAACGATCGCATCGCAGTTTCGTAGCGTATCCATTGCACGGAGGGTGATGTCGCCAAGGTTGCCGATGGGGGTGGATACGATTGACAGCATGGGCATAGCGTAACACGTAATTAAGCGAACGGGCCTCGTGGCGGCTCCGCTTGATTCCGCCGCGGCAGCGGCCAGAACTCAAATTCCTCTTCCGGCACGTTCCATTGGAAAAGATCGAGTATCTTCGCCCGCGCGGCGTCCGGGACCGTCCCCGTCCAAGGGATCACTCCTCCAACCGGCAGAACGGTCATGCCCGCGTAGTGTTCTTGCAGGAACTTCTCGAACGTCCCGTCGTAGTCGATCGCCGAATGGTTGTCGAAGATGACGAGGTGGTCCGGTGCGGTTTTGCAGACGATCATCTGATGCCAGCTTTTTCTGAATTTTGGCCGAAATCCGACCGGGTAAATCGTCACGAGGTATGGCTTCCCGCCATGCTGAAGCGCGAATCGGCCATGAAACTCGACGACGTTGTTGCACGGACCAGTCCAGTCGTTTTCCTGCATTCCTTCCGGGTCCTGCCGAAAAGTCCGCAAGAATTCCCAGAGAGTACCGGGGCCGAGTATTTTTACATGTTGATCAAGGAACTCTGTCAAATCCTCCACGGTATCGATCGATTCCATGAGTGTCTCGATGTCCATTTCCGGCGACGGCGGCGGATGGGGAACGGAGGTTCCGGAGTTTTGTGCGATCACCGGAGGAGGATCGACCGGGTGCGACACCCGCATCGTGTCACCGATGAGCGCCGCGAGTGCAACCAACGTATAGAATTTTTTCGTGTGAAGAACTTTCAGAACGCTGCTTCTTTCAAGTGGAGCTTTTGTTGCTGACACAGGAGCAGGAGGAGCTTCAGGTCTTTCCATTGGCGAGACCGTACGCCCGGTGAGATACCGGTGCAATTTCTTCAAGCTGTCATACTCTTCCAGGCTCTTCCCGAGCGGCAAAAGTCGGTTTTTTTAGCGGTCATCCCTGGACACAAGTGAAATTTAAGCGTACACTCCATCAGCTATGGTCACACTAGGACCATAAGCTTCTTTCCGTGCCATGGACAGCATCAAAGTGAAGGGTGCCAGGATGCACAACCTCAAGAATATCGACGTCGAAATCCCGCGCAATTCCCTCACGGTCATCACCGGCCTCTCCGGTTCCGGAAAATCCTCCCTCGCTTTCGATACGATCTTCGCCGAGGGTCAGCGCCGGTACGCCGAGTCCCTCTCCGCCTACGCGCGGCAGTTCATCTCCCAAATGGAGAAGCCGGAGGTCGACTCGATCGAAGGCTTGAGTCCAGCTATCTCCATCGACCAGAAGACCGCGCCGCGGAATCCCCGCTCCACGGTGGGAACCGTCACGGAGGTGTACGACTATATGCGTCTCCTGTGGGCCAAGGTCGGAAAAGTGCACTGCCCCATCACGGGCAAACTCCTCACGAAGCAATCGGCGAGCCAGATCGTGGAGATCATCACGAAAATGCCGGAGGGGAAGAAGATCATTCTCCTCGCCCCGCAGGTCCTCGGCCGCAAGGGGGCGCATCAGAAGATTCTCTCTGCCATCAAGCGGGAAGGGTTCGTGCGGATGCGCGTGGACGGCCAGATCGTGACGTCGGACGAGGAGCTGGTCCTGGACCCGAAGAAAGCGCACGACATCGAGATCGTCATTGACCGCATGATTGTGCGCGATTTCGCGCCCGTCCGGGAAACCCTGAGTGACGGGACGACCATGGAAGCGCCGAACCCCAACCGCACCCGCCTCTCCGATAGCGTCGAGCTCGCGCTGCGCAAGGGGGAGGGACTCCTCTTCGTCCTCGACAGCGAGACCGGTGAGCTCATCAAGTTCTCGGACCGATTCGTGAACCCCGACTACCCCGAAATGAGCATCCCGGAAATCGAGCCGCGGAGCTTCTCCTTCAATTCCCCGCACGGCGCCTGCGAGCACTGCCACGGCATCGGCAACATCCTCCAGATCGATGCGGCGACGCTCGTCCCCAACTCCGACCTCACCGTCAACGAGGGGGCGATCCACCCCTGGGCGACGTCCGCAGGCCGCATGAGCTTCATGCTCCAGACACTCGCCGCCGTGGCGAAGAAGCTCTCGTTCTCGCTCGACGTCCCGTGGAAGGAACTCACTCCCGAGGCGCAGAAGATCGTGCTCTACGGACACCCGGAGAAAATCGAGGTGGACTTCAACACCGAGAAATTCGACGGGCACTACCAGACCACGTACGAAGGCGTCATCCCCAACCTCGAGCGTCGCCACCGCGAGACTGACAGTAGCTACGTGCGCACACAGATCGAGGCGTACATGTTCGAGCTCCCCTGTCCCGAGTGCCTCGGGAAGCGCCTGAGGAAGGAGATCCTCGGCGTCACGGTGGGCTCAAAGAATATCGTTGACGCATCGGCGCTTTCGATAAGCAATGCCAAGAAGTTTTATGAGGAATTGATACCGAAAAAAAAGGAAACCGATGAGTCCACGTCCGAACGGACAGCGGGCCGGGCGGGCGAAGAAACCGAGGAAAAAAAGAAAGACTTAAAATCCTCGGATTCTTCGGTTTCTTCGGTTTCCTCCCAGTTAACATCTTATGAATACACCATCGTCCGAAAAGTTATTTCCGAAATCATCTCGCGGCTCTCGTTCCTCGAGAACGTGGGACTCAAGTACCTCACGATTGACCGTTCCGCAGCCACGCTCTCCGGCGGCGAAGCGCAGCGCATCCGCCTCGCGACGCAGATCGGCTCGGCGCTCCAGGGCGTCCTCTACGTTCTCGATGAACCCAGTATCGGGCTCCACCAGCGTGATAATGCCAAGCTCATCGCGACCATGACGAACCTCCGCGACATCGGGAACACCGTGATCGTCGTGGAGCATGACCGGGAGACGATCCAGGCCGCGGACTGGCTCCTCGAGATCGGCCCCGGTGCCGGCAAGCACGGCGGGCAGGTCATCGCACAGGGAACGCCGGACCAGCTGATCTTAAACCCGCACTCGGTCACCGGGCAGTACTTAAGCGGCAGGAAGAAGATCCCCCTCCCGAAGAAGCGGCGTCCGGGGAACGGAAAATTCGTGGAGATCATCGGAGCGCGGCATCACAACCTCAAGAATGTGGATGTCCGTCTCCCCCTCGGCAGTTTCATCGGGGTCACCGGCGTTTCCGGTTCCGGCAAATCCAGCCTCATCCATGGCATCCTGGCCCCCGAGCTCCTCAGAGTTCTCAATAACGCCCATGCGAAGGGACAGGACTTCCAGGAGATCAAGGGGCTCCATCACCTCGACAAAGCCATCGTGATCGACCAGTCCCCCATCGGCCGGACTCCGCGGAGCAATCCGGCCACGTACACGGGCATCTTCACGGAAGTCCGGGATGTCTTCGCGATGACGCCGGAGGCGAAACTCCGCGGCTACAAGCCCGGGCGCTTCAGCTTCAATGTCAGCGGCGGACGCTGCGAAGAGTGCGAGGGAGACGGACTCAAGCGCATCGAGATGCACTTCCTCCCCGATGTGTACGTCACCTGCGAGTCCTGCAAGGGACAGCGGTACAACCGCGAGACACTCGAAGTCACTTACAAGGGGAAGACGATCGCCGACACGCTGGAGATGACCATCGCGGAAGCGCTGGAATTCCTCGGCGCCTTTCCCACCATTAGAACCAAGCTCCAGACGCTTTCGGACGTCGGCCTCGATTACATCCACCTCGGACAGAGCGCCACGACCCTCTCGGGCGGCGAAGCACAACGCATCAAGCTGGCCACGGAGCTCACCAAGCGGGCGACCGGCAAGACGTTCTACATCCTCGATGAACCGACGACCGGACTGCACTTCGACGACATCCATCGCCTGCTCGACGTCCTGCAGCGGCTGGTGGAGAAGGGCAACACCGTCCTCGTCATCGAACACAACCTCGACGTCATCAAATCGGTTGATCACGTGATTGACATCGGACCCGACGGGGGCGATGAGGGCGGACAGATCATCGCCACGGGGACGCCGGAGGAAGTGGCGCTCTGCCCCTCCAGCTCTACGGGGCAGTACCTGAAGAAGATGCTGAAGTGAATAACTCTGCGCGTCGGCCACGATAAAGTGCCTGTGCCTCGGCCTTCCACTCTCTTTGCCCCGCTCTCTTTAGCCCCGCAGCACGGGCATCGTGCCCGTGTTCCGGGGCACGATGCCCCGGCTTCGGAAAAAAATGATTAGTTGCGTACCCTTGTATTCCGGCAGTGCCTGCGTCTCGCGCTTCTGCGCTTAAACGCATGGCATGGGTAGTGATACCGCTTCGCGTTTAAACATTTTTCTTCCCGCGCCTTGTTCCCGAAAGGAAGAACGTGAATACTATGAGCGATTTCCCCCTTTTCTCCCCATGAGCCGCTTCCTCCTTTCGTTCATCTCCGCTGCCCTCCTCCTCTCGCCTGCTCTGTCCTTCGCGGCGTTCTCGACTCCGGGCCAGCTCTTCCATGCCCTTCAGGATGATGCGCGGGCGAGGAGCTTCTTTGCTACCGCCCATGCGGGGAGCCAGGGAACGTATGTTTCCGTTTGGGCCAACGGCAAAAACCAGGGCAAACAGGCGGAGAACACCTCCCTCTCGATGAATGTCACTGTCGACAGAGTCCAGGGAACCACGAAGACCCGCATGAAAGGCCAAGTGCTCGTCATCGATGAAATCCTGTACTTCAAGATCCTGAGTGTCCCAGGCACCCCGAAAGCCATCGCACCCGCCGTGCTGCAGGATCAGTGGATCAGCATCCCGCTCGTTCAAAGTGCGTTCAGTTCCGTAAGCTCTGGCCTCGCGGCGGGTTTCTTTGCCTCGGAACCAACTCCTGTGGACTCCATCTTCACCCTCTCAAGCTACACCGACAAAGGCCTCAGAGTGTACCAGCTCTCCCTCACGCCGGATTCCGCCGTCGATCTGGCGATGCAACTCAAGAACCTGCTCAATGACACTCAGTCGACATCGAGCGATTTCTTCCCCTGGCGTGAGCTCGGGAAGAGTCTCTCGTTCTCGATGACCGTCGTCCTCACCGGCAAAGACCGCTTCGTCTCCAGCACGTTCTCCCTCTCCATGAAGACCAAGTCTTCTTCCTTCTCCGCCAAGGGATCGGAACAGGTACTCTCAGGTCCGCTGTCCCTCTCGGCGCCGACGGACGCCATAGCGCTCAGTTCTCTGCCGCAGTCCGCGAGAGGCCTCACGCGAGAGCTGCCACTTCTCCTTCAGGAACCGTCTCTCCCGCAGGAATCGCCGGAATCCGGAACAGAACTCAGCGCTCTGCTTCCCGTTCCGATTGACGCCGCCTGCACTGATACGACGGTGAGTGCTGCGAAGCTCCTCGAGCTTCAGCGAAGCGGCATCTGCCCAACGAAGAAAGTGCCGACGCGGTATGGTGGATGGTGATTCCTCCTTACTGTGCGCCACATGTTCTTCCTCTCACCCCACGCCTATCCCTGGGACATCGCCATTGCCATGATCCTGGCGGGCTCCTTCAGCCTGGCGATCGCTGCGGATGCCGCGCTGCGCTCGGGGAAGAAAGGGACTCTCCGCCGTTTCACCGTCTCTCTCATCGGACTCCTCTCCTTAAGTGCCTTCTTCCTCACGGCCTACGGAACGTTCGTCGAGCCGAAGCTCCTCACCGTGACGCAGGCATCCGTCCCCCTCCGAACGGACCGCCCCCTCAGGATCGTCCTTCTTGCCGACCTCCATGTCGGCGCGTACGTGCAGGCCTCCGACACCGAACGTGTCGTCCGGAGAGTCAACGGCCTGTTCCCGGATATGATTCTCATCGCCGGGGACTTCGTCGCGAGTGACAATCTCGACGCGCGTACGTTCTCCTCACTCTCGCCCCTCAAGGATCTCCGGTCCAGCTACGGCACGTTCGCCGTCCTCGGGAACCACGACCATGGCGTGTACCGCACGTTCTTCGGCGTGCACCGCGCTCCGGAAGATCGCAGTGAAACGATCGCGGAGTTCCTCCGCAGTTTGAATATGACCGTGCTCGTGAACGCGAGCGAGAACGTGACCGTCGGAACGGATGCGGTAACGATCGCCGGCGTCGACGACGCCTGGTCAGGAAAAGCAGATCTCCTCCGGACACTCCAGGGACGAACGGCGGGGGTCCCGACGATCCTCCTCTCCCATAACCCCGACGTGATTCTCGATCCGCTCTCGGGGGAAGCCGATCTGATCGTCTCGGGACACACGCACGGCGGGCAAATCCGCCTGCCGTGGATCGGTCCCCTCGCCGCCCTCCCCACCAGGCTCGGACCCGCCTTCGACCAGGGCATTTTCTCCCTCGGGCGGGAACGCACGCTCGTCATCACCCGCGGCATCGGAGAGCTCGGCCCGCGCGCCCGGCTCTTCGCGCCACCGCAGATCATGCTCCTCACCACCGAGCCGCCTCCCGGCTTCGCCTCCCCGTTCGGTACGGCAACAGGGGGTACGATGAGTTCGAGGCAGCTTTGAAATGACACATTTAATTCCTTTTGGTAAGCTCTAAGCGTACACTGCCGCCTTATGCAGTGGCACGAATTTCGCACGCATATTCGGCATCTTCCGGCAAAGGATTTAGGCCGTCTGGAACGGGCTTTTGCTTTGGGGAAGAAGATGCACGGCGACCAGAAACGCTTTTCCGGCGACCCGTACTTCAATCATCCGATTGCCGTCGCCATGATGCTTTCCGATCTCGGCGCCGACGCCGACACGCTGATCGCGTCCCTGCTGCACGACACCGTCGAGGACACGCCGATTTCCATCGCCGAGATTGATCATCAGTTTGACGGGTCCGTCGGAAATTTAATCGATGGGCTGACCAAGCTGAGCTCCGAGGACGTGGCCATGAGTCCGAACCTGAACGAACAGGTCGAGACGCTCCGAAAGATATTCACGCTGATGCAGAGCGACATCCGCATCATGGTCATCAAACTCATCGACCGGCTGCATAACATGCAGACCATCGAGTTCCTGCCCCCTGAACGGCAACGGCTTCTGGCCGAAGAAACGGCTGAGGTTTTTGTAAAAATCGCCGACCGGCTCTGCATGCGTGACATACGTGACGAGCTGGGTGCCCTGTGCCTATCCGTCCTGGAACCGGAGCTGTACGAGAAGCTTAAGGATATTCGTCTCAGGAACGAACAGCGCAGTACGCCCATAGTCGCAAAAATTCACCAGAATTTCCGGTCCTTCGATCCCATGCTTTCAGCACATACCAAGGTTTTCTTCGCCAACAAATCCTGGGGGCAGCTCCGCACACAATACGAAGCGCCAGCGGCTATTGGCACGTCATTCGTCACGGCAATCTTCATCTGCAACGACGTCGACAATTGCTACCGGACATTGGGGATCCTGCATCAGATGTGGAAACGAGAAATGCTTTCGTTCGAGGATTTTGTTAACGTGCCGCAACTCAATGGATACCGCGGAATTCACACCACCATCATCGCCCCGGACGGCACGCGGGTCCGCTGCAAAATCCGCACGCGGGAGATGCAGGAATACTCGAGACTCGGTGTTTCCTCCGTCTGTTTCAAAGGACCCACCAACATTGGTGAGATTCTCCCCTGGACCAAGCGCATCTCGCCACTGGCGGTTGACACCGAAGGCAGCAGCAACGATTTCTGGCAGAATCTGAAAAGCGACATTCTGGGCGAAGCGATCACCGTTCACGGTCGGGATGACACCACCGTTCAGCTGCCGAACAATGCCACGGCTCTGGACGGCGTTTTCCATCTTTTCCAGGAAAATGCCCTCCGGACCAAAGCCGTTCGCGTCAATGGCCAGGAAGTCCCGCTGAGCACCGTTCTTGCCAAGGGGGCATCGCTGGATCTGGAACTTGCCGATGAAGAGACTTGCACCCTGGATTGGCTCCACTGCGTTCACACAGGTTTCTCGACAGCAAAGATCCACTCATTCCTTGCCCAACAGTCAGAGGAGAAGAAACTGGAGACCGGCAAGAAAATCCTCCAGAAGATCTTTACGGAGCAGAAGCGCGGCTACCTGGAGGAATTCGATGAGACGGTGTTCGCACAGCAACTCGCTGAATTGGGATACCACTCCCTCCGTGATATCTACATCGCCATTGCTGACGGGCGGTTGGAACCTGTAACGGTGTATACCATTTTCTTCCGGCCCGCACATAGGAAACGCAAGGAGAACGTCCGCTCCTCCATCATCCGGTACAAAATCGCAATGAATAACACTGAGACGATGGATCGTGCAAACCTCGCTCACCGCAAGCACGGGAGTACCCTCACGGACATCCGGTACCGGCGTGGTCCGAACAACCAGGGAACCGTTTCGCTCACCGTTCAGATGTCACATGGGGAACTCAACGCTTTCCGCGAAGATCTCCTCCTCGCCGGC
>JBBAAJ010000029.1:0-13104 GCA_041658365.1 Candidatus Peribacteraceae bacterium
AATTTACCGAGTTTCAGGTTACCCGGGTAGCGCAAGGTGAAACCGTAATCGGGATGGGTGTAGGTCTGTTCTTGTCCTTCCCCCTCTCCTTTAGAAGGAGAGGGTTGGGGTGAGGTCTGACCACCCCCCGCTCCCTCCTTGGAAAGGAGGGGATTGGATTCATTAACCGCGCGGTAAATAAAAAAACCGGCCGCGCCGAAAATGGCGAGGAGGACGAGAATTACAATTGGCTGGATTATTTTATCTTTCGCCGTTCTTTCTTCAAGGTCGTATTTGTTTGAAAATTGAATCATTGAAAATTCATTGAAAATTGATAATTAAAAATTACTGAGTCGAAGTTGAAGTCCCCGTCTCTGCCGGTATCACGATATCCGGTTGGATTACCGGCGCGGTTTCTGTGGCAGGTGCCGGTTCAGCGGGTGCGACTTCAGTTGTGGGTGCCGACTCGGTTGGAACGATTTCATCAATTGAGCTCGCGGTGCTGGTCGCCGTCCCGCCGTCCATCTGATCAATATCGCAAACATCGCCCAGGCCGTCCGCGTCGGTGTCTTTTTGGTCGGGGTTATAGGTCAGCGGACAGTTGTCGGCCGCGCCAAAAATATCGTCGTGATCCGGGTCGTTGGCCGCGATGTAGTTGTTGTAAACGGCGGTCAGATTATCCGCGCTCACCGGTACGGTTGAGGTCGCCGAATTGATGGCCGCTAAAACTTCGGCCGGCACCTGGGGCGACTCCACTCCCACCTTCTTGACCGGTTCATAGTTCGGGAATATCTGCGCCACCGCGTCCAAGGTCTGGCCAATCAATCCCGAATACTGCGTTACCTCTTCTCTTATTTGTTCACCCTCTAAACTCGCTTTGGCCTGTTCTGCCTTCAAGTCTTTCACGATGGCATCATGTTCTTGTTTGAATTCTTCCGCCAAATAAGCGCCAAGGTCTTGCTTAATCTTTTTTGTCACCTTGCGCGACTTCTCGGTCAGCTGGTATTGCCAGGCGTTGCTTTCTTTAATCAGATTAAGGAAGGTGTAGGTTACATAATAATAGTCAACGTCCTGCTCAATCTTCTCAATCTTAAAATCCATATTCATCGCGTCAGGGTTGGCCGTCAAGAGCAAAGTATTATCCACGCCCTGCACGCTCGTAGTTTGTTGCCCGATGGCCGCCTGGCCTGCATCGGTTGCGGCGAAAGCGGAGGCGCCAATGATTAAAACCATCGCCAAAATTATGACGGTTAGGTTGTTGTACTTGAGGAAATGGATGATGCTTCGCATAGGTTTTAGGTGTTAGGTTTTAGGTGTTAGGTTAGATAACTCCTATTGGCCTAGCTTTATAATTATAGTATTTAACATTTTAGAAATTTCTACTATCAATAACTCAATCTTTTTATAATCCAGATTTTTTGTTTTTTCTAATCTTTTAGCAATCTCAATTTGAGTTTCCAATTCAGCGCAAGAACCAAAAGCTATTAATAAAAATTGACGATAGTCTTTACGCGTTCCTCTGCATTTTCCTTCAGCAATATTAGATGGTATTGACACTGCCGCTCTTCGCAGTTGTGAAGTCAAACCATAAATTTCTTCTCTTGGAAATTTATCTGTTAAACTATATACGCTCACCACTAACTCCATTGCTTTCTGCCAAACCATCAAATCTTTATATGAATTAATAACAATTTTATCTTCCATATTTTATTTTCTGCATTCAACCTAAAACCTATCACCTAATACCCAAAACCTTATTTAGCGCAGCGGAACCCAACCACCGGTGATTGCAGGGTCGGGGCGTTGGATAAATCTAAGCTATATAGGCCATTGTAGCCGCGGACGAAGCCGCGCAGATTGGCGTCGCCGGCGCCGAGCAGAATTTGGCCGATGCCGTTTTGGGCCGCGGTGTAGTAGTAGGGCGGATTGATATTTTGACCTTTGTAGTCGTCAACATTATAGTACTCCTGCCATGAGCCGATGCTGGCCGGCGTGGAGTTCGCAAGTGCCGGTAAACCGGTCTTGGTGATCGTCTGGTCAGTCCACTGGCTGATTGTGCCGACGAGGTCGTAGAGCCGCGCGCCGTTGGAGAGAACAAACCCACCCTGGCCTTCGGCCACCCCTCCCGAGAGGGGAATACTCAAAGTGGAGAGTTGCAGACCGGCTGTTGCTTTATCAATATCGTTGTCGCCGATGCGGATGGCATTCTCTGCTACAGTCAACCATTCATTTTCGGTAAGCAGGTGATAGTTGTCGCCCACGCTCTGACAAGCGATGGCCGCTTCGCCCTGGCTGATATTTACCCACGGCGTGGAAGAAGCGTCAGAGATGCTTGCTGTTGTCGGCGTAAAGTCCGCATTAGTCTGCGCTAAGTCCGCGCGTCTCGCCAGGCGAGACATAACACAGAAGCCGGGCATAGTACCGTATTTGCTTGAGCCCGGCACCCAGGCAAAGCCGTCAGCGCAGTAACTTTCGTAAGCGCCGGCTACCACCTTGCCCTCCACGCCGACATCACCGAGCGTTGAGTCAACTGAATTGTCCAATCCAGCCGGACAGACGCCGCCGGAGCAGACCAGAATGCGGCCGTCCACGCCGAGCGTGCCGACGATTTTGACTTCCCCACCGCCTTCAACCGTCATCACCGAAACCTCCGGACCCTGGAACTCGGCAATATTGCCGTCGCCCATCTGTCGTACCACCAAGGCGGTCGCCGTCGAGAGCGCGTCAATCTCCACGATAGCGACCTCACCCTGACCCTCTCCTTCTAAAGGAGAGGGGATGACTCCTCCCTCTCCTGGCGCAGGAGAAGGCTGGGGTGAGGTGGTATTCGCTATATTATTACCCATCTTAATATTACCGAATGCGTCAACCACCATCGACTGGCTAGACGCTAGCGTGCTTGAAGCTAGCTTCGCATTCAATTCTTCAATTCGTAAATCATAAATCGTAAATCTTAAATCCACGCTTTGTCCCAGTGCCGCTACCTGTTGTGCCAGCAAGGCGACATCCGCTTTGGTGCTTATCAATTGGCTGTTTAAATCGTCAACCGAAACCGTCAGACCGGACTTGAGCAGGGCGATCTGCTCGTTCACAATCGGGGTAATTTCCGTTCCCAAATTCAAGCTGTCCACCGCCGAGCTGATCATAATTCTGACCTCGTCCTCAATCTTCATCGCCGCCACGCGGTCGGTGACCGACTGTTCAACCTGTTCCACTGTCAAGCTCTTGTTGCGGCGGGAGATTAAGACGTTAATTACGCCTGTGCCGGCGTCAAGCGATTCCAGCGCCACGCCGACCGTGGAATCGCCGGCCTCGGCGCGGGCGATATAACCAATTTGCTTGGCCGAAGTGAGCGAGTCGCCCGGCCTGACTGGTCCGTTCTCGGCCGAGACCTTGGCCGGAATCTGGCCGAGCATCGCCACCTTAACGTAATTTTTATTATTAACATATTCCGGCTTGGCGTTGCCGACAATCAGCGGACGGGTGGAAACTATGCCGATAATATCATTATCCGCCTGGCGCAGACAGCGTTTTACCGCGCTCTTGTTTTCCACGTCCACGCAGACTGCCTCGCCAGACCCTAAATCGGTGTTAATCGTATAGAAATATTCGGCGTAATCGGCCGGCGCGCCCAGCGTGCCGTTGTCGGCCCAAACCTGGCCGTAAGAATCAACTTTAAAGATGGCGCCGGTCGTGCTGGTGGAGATAACGAAGACGTCTCTTAAGCCACTGCCGCCGCTGTCTACTATGGAGAACGTGGCGTAGGGCGAGCTGGTGCCGATGCCGACTCGGCCTTGGTTGTTGATGGTGAAGATTGATTGATTGGTGGTGGTGGCGATTTGCAGGAGGTTGTCGGTGGCGTTAGAGCTCACGACGGTGAGTTTGTAGCCGGGCGAAGTGGTGCCGATGCCGAGATAAGTTCCGGTGTCATAAATTAAAGAATTATTGAATACTGAACCGGTCCATTTGGGTACATAATTAGCGGATAGACTGGCAGTAATATTTGAACCGAGCAAGCCCAAAGACGAAGTGGCGGTCCAGCCGGGATAGCCGGTTGACTGGGTCATTAAGACCGTGCCATAGGTAGAGCTGGCTAAAGTGGTCAGGCCGGTGGCTGAAGTTGAATAGAGCAGCCGGCCGGCATCCGTGAAAGTAGTTAGGCCCGTACCGCCGTAGCCCACGCCGATGGCACTTCCCTGCCAGGTGCCGGCGGTCACCACGCCCGAGGAGTTGACGATAAAGTCGGTGCCCGTACTGCCGACTGACAGCAAGCCGCTCGGCGTAGAGTTGCCGATGCCGACATTGCCGTAAATATTCATGCCGCCTTGATATATATTGTTCGCGGAAAGAGTGTTGATTTCCCCCTTGCCAGAAGTTATGACACGATCGCCGACGCCGGTACTACCCACCGCTACGAATAAGCCGTTGCCGTAGGTGATGCCATACCAATTGTCATTGTCTCCGGCAGCCGAGCGGGCGGTCCAGTTGATGCCATCGGGAGAAGTCATGACACGATCGACTGAATCACTCACCGCTACGAATAAGCCGTTGCCGTAGGTGATACCCCGCCAGCTGTCATCGTCTCCGGCAGCCGAGCGGGCGGTCCAGTTGATGCCATCGGGAGAAGTCATGACGCGGTCGCCGCCGAAATAACTCACCGCTACGAATAAGCCGTTGCCGTAGGTGATGCCATACCAGCTGTCATTGTCTCCGGCAGCCGAGCGGGCGGTCCAGTTGATGCCGTCAGGAGATGTCATGACGCGGTCGAGGGAAGTACTCACCGCTACGAATAAGCCGTTGCCGTAGGTGATGCCAATCCAATTGTCATTGCCTCCGGCAGCCGAGCGGGCGGTCCAGTTGATGCCGTCAGGAGATGTCATGACACGATTGCCGGAAGTACCCACCGCTACGAATAAGCCGTTGCCGTAGGCGATACCCTGCCAGCTTCCGGCAGCCGAGCGGACGGTCCATGAAGTGCCTTTAGAAATAATGTCGCCAACTACTTCCAGTTTAGCGCCGGGGTTAGTCGTACCTATACCGACGTTGCCATTATCTAAAACTGTCAAAAGCGTCGTTGAGGCGGCGTTGACCACGTTCAGGGTGATGCCGGTGGTCGTGCCCGTGCCCCAGACGGTGAGTTTGGCGGAAGGTGACGAAGTGCCAATGCCGATGTAGCCGCCCAGGAGCCAGGAATTGCCGCTGGCAGCCAATTTATTGACATAAGCGGTGGTGAAGGTCGGGGGCGTGCCGGCGGTTGAGCCGGTGGAGGTGGCGTAGGTGTAAGTGGTAGCGCTGGTGGTAAAGTAGTGGTTTTGCGCGCCCGAGGCGTTGCCGAAGACGCGGTAAGAAGCGGCGCCGGTAACCGCGCTCCAAGAAAGGGTGACGGCATCGCCCGCGGCGATGGTCCGGGAAACTTCGCTTGAGCCGGTGGTGGTGCCGACGCCGTCCGAGGCCGCGACCTTAAAATAATAGGTGCCGGCCGGCAAACTGCCACCGGTGGTGGTAGCGGCGGTGACGCCGCTCGGGGTGGCCATTTCGGTGGCGAAATTAGAGGCGGCGGCGAGGGTCAGTTTTTCCTGGGGACCGGCCGTGCCGATGCCGACGTTGCCATTTTCTAACACAGTAAATAACGTCGTAGAGGCCGAATTTACGAAATTCACCAGTTGAGCGGTGGTCGTGCCCGCACCCCAGACGGTCAGCTTGGCCGAGGGGGAGGAGGTGCCGATGCCGATGAGGCCGGAAGACGCTATGCGCATTACCTCTCCATAACTGGCAGTTTTTAATGCCATTGAGCCAGTAGTCGGCATTGATAATCCAGTCCCATAACTGCCCCTGAAATTAATAACATCAATTTCGAAATCACTGCCAATAAATGAGTTTGCGCCGGCTGAAGAATAAATCGTTCCATTCACGGTCAACTTGAAGCCCCCAGGGTCCGTCGTCCCAATCCCAATATTTCCGTTACTCGCGATGAACAGCGCCGAAGTCGCGGTCAAGTTGGAGCTTGAAGCGGAATAATAAGGTATCTGGCCGGTGGTGCCGTAGCCGATGGTGGAGGTTGAAATATTTGCCCACGAACCACCTGTGTTCTTGAATTGCAGAACGCCGCTATTATCATAGAAGCCGTAGCCGGCCGTGCCGGTGGCCGTGCCGAAGTTGAGGTAGCGGCTGGAACCCTCCAGTAGCAGGTCGCCGTAGACGGTGAGTTTGGAGGAGGCGGTGGAGGTGCCGATGGCCAGACTATTTGAAGACGGCAGCTGCATATTTCCTGCCGGAGTAATAGTGATGCCGTTTATAGTGAAGTTACCGGTTGAAGTCAGCACGTTTTCAGTGAGCAATAATGACGAGGTGCCGACCTTCAGGTTGCCGAGGACCTGCAGATTGTTTTGGATGGTAGAGGTGCCGCTGCCGCCGATATACATCAAGCCGTTAACCGAGAGCGCCTGCGAGGGGCTGGTGGTGCCGATGCCGAGGTTGCCGTTAGCCAAGACTCTTAAAAGCGATGCGCCGGTGGAAGAGGCGATATCAAATACCGGACGCGAACCTGCCTCACCCATCACGGCAAGGGTGGCGAGCGGCGTGGTAGTGCCGATACCAACCGACTTATAGCGAACGCCGCCCGTGCCGTCGGTCTCACCGTAAACCGTAAGTAGCGGATTGCCGTCCAGCTTAGCGGTGTAACTTTGAACTATGCCGGCGGTGGTCGTGGCTACCGGCATGTCAATCCAGGTGATGATGCCGGAATCGGTGTCAAAGTTCATGGAACCGAGGTCAATGGAATCAATTGAGGTGACGCCGGTGGTGCCGTTGTATTGGAAAGCACCCGAGCCCATGGTGATCGTACCGTTTTCCTGGATGGATAAAAGCGTAGTTGATGCCGAATTCACAAAGTTGGCGAGGTAGGCGGTTGAAGTGCCGGTGCCCCAGACGGTCAGCTTGGCGTAGAGCGAGGTCGTGCCGATGCCGATGTTGCCGCCCAGGAGCCAGGAATTGCCGCCGGCCGCCAGTTTGTTGATGTAAGCGGTGGTGGCCGCGGGGGGCGTGCCGGCGGTTGAACCGGTGGAGGTGGCGTAGGTGTAGGCGGTAGCGGAGGTAGTGAAATAGTGGTTTTGGGCGCCCGAGGCGTTGCCGAAAACGCGGTAGGAGCTGGCGCCGGTAACCGCGCTCCAAGAAAGGGTGACGGCTTGGCCAGCGGCAATCGTCTGTGAAACTTCGCTTGAGCCAATGGTGGTGCCGACGCCGTCCGAGGCCGAGACGCGGAAATAATAGGTGCCAGCCGGCAGACTGCCGCCGGTGGTGGTAGCGGCAGTTGCGCCGCTTGGCGTAGCCAGCTCAACTCCCAGATTGCCGCCGGCGCCAATAATCAGCTTCTCTTGCGGCGCGACGCTGCCGATGCCGAGGTTGCCGGTATTATTTACTACTAAAATCTGCTGATTGGTGGTGGTGGCGATTTGCAGGAGGTTGTCGGTGGCGTTGGTGCTATTAATGGTCAGTTTGTAGGCGGGGGTGGTGGTGCCGATGCCGACGTTGCCGCTCGAAGTTACCCTAAAAAGTGAAGCGCCGGTGGAGGAGGCAATATCCAAAACGGGCTGGATGCTGCCGGAGGTACCGGTTACCACGAGTTTGCCGGCCGGATTAACGGCTCCGATGCCGACATTACCGCCGGCATCAATATGAAGTCGGATGGCGTCGCCTGCTTGAGATTCCCAGACTTTAAAACCGGTGTTTGAATCATCGCCCGGATGAATACCGATGCCCCATCTTAGGTTGCCGCCATTCTTGAAATCAATGCCGGCGGTTCTATAGGCGCCACCAGAGCCTCCATCAGTCAGATTGCCTGAATCTATCTGAATGGCCGCCGGACCCCAGTCATTCTTGATCATCATACCAAAAGTATTTGAATTCCAGCCCCTGTTTCCACGCAATTCCAATTCTTTGGTCGGGGCCGCGATGCCTATACCCACCCGGCCCTGATTGTTGATGACAAAAATATTTTGGTTGGTGGTGGTGGCGATTTGCAGGAGGTTGTCGGTTGAGTTTGAGCTGTTGACGGTCAGTTTGTAGCCGGGGGTGGTGGTGCCGATGCCGACGTTGCCGGATATGTAATTCGAAGCGACACCGATTTTGGTTGATCCTTCGTTGTAGTCTTTTTGAATTTCTTCTTGAGAAAGGGCGCGTTTATAGATTTTTACCTCATCCATTGGGCCAGCATGACCATAGCCGGTATTGCTGGTTTTATTGCCAAGGTCCAAAACAGTTGTGCTGTTGCGGGCACCGGTTGTTCGGGAAACAGGAGTGGCGTCTGATGCGCCATTAACGTAAATACGCATGTAAGAGCCGTCGTAAACCGCCGCGACATGGTACCAAACATTAAGAGCAAGCACAGTGCTGCCATTAATTGCAGTGCCGCCACCGGAGTCCTCCATAAGGAACTTAATATAATGGCCTGCTCCCGATGCTTGTTCGGCCACATAGTAAGAGTTGCCGCTGTTGAGCTCATCGGAGCCAGCTGCCCATTTAGCCACAAGGTTACGCCAACCGCCGGGTTGAGATTCGGCTTTAATCCAGGTCATGATGGTAAACGGACCAGTGAGGTCAACGTTATTGTTATCAGGGATTGTTACAACATCTCCTACGCCGTCAAAATTAATAGATTTGCCTATGATGCCATCGGTGGTATAGACAGGATTGCCACTAATAGTGCCGTCATTGTTGTAGGCCGAAAGATCATAGACATTGGTGCCAGATCCCTCGTTGAACGTCCAGTAACCAACAAGAGAAGTATCGGTGATCCCCTGATGTCCCACGGTACCATTTACTTCTAATGTATAACCGGGCGTCGTCGTGCCGATGCCGAGGTTGCCGCCCAGGAGCCAGGAATTGCCGCTGGCAGCCAGTTTGTTGACATAAGCGGTGGTGGCCGCGGGGGGCGTGCCGGCGGTTGAGCCGGTTGAGGTGGCGTAGGTGTAGGCGGCGACGCCGGTGGTAAAGTAATGATTTTGCGCGCCGGTAGTATTACCATAGACGCGGTAAGAGCTGGCGCCGGTAACCGCGCTCCAAGAAAGGGTGACGGCTTCGCCCGCGGCGATCGTGCGGGAAACTTCGGTTGAACCGATGGTGGCGCCGACGCCGTCCGAGGCCGCGACTTTAAAATAATAGGTGCCAGCCGGCAGACTGCCGCCGGTAGTGGTGCCGGTGGTAACGCCGGTCGGGGTAGCCAGTTCGGTGACTAAGTTAGAGCCGGCGGCGAGGGTCAGTTTTTCCTGGGGACCGGCCGTGCCGATGCCGATGTTACCGTTATCCAAAATCGTCAACAGCGAGCTGGAGGCGGCGTTGGCCACGTTCATGGTGATGCCCGTCGTCGTGCCCGTACCCCAGACGGTCAGTTTGGCCGAGGGCGATGAGGTGCCGATGCCGACGTTGCCGGTGCCAAAAATTCTCATTGAACCTGTGCCTATATCTACATAATCGCTTGGTCCATTAATACTAATTTGGTCCCCTTGAGTTACTGTCCCCAAGTTTAAATATTGATATCCAACAATAATTCCCGTGGTCTGACTCTGGCCATACATAACAAGGTCATTAACTCCTCCCTGGGTAAGGGTTATTTGTGGCGTACTCCCCGCTCCAACACTTATTTGCAATTCATCCGTTGGATTTGCCGTCCCAATCCCCACATTCCCATTATCCAAAACCGTGAGTAGAGAGCTGGAGGCGGCGTTGACCACGTTCATAGTGATACCGGTGGTCGTGCCCGCGCCCCAGACCGTCAGCTTGGCCGAGGGCGAGCTGGTGCCGATGCCGAAACGACCGGTTGAGGCTTTAATGCGGGCGGCTTCAGCAGAGTTAGCGGTAAATATAATATCATCTCCGCTACGCGTGGTTCTTAAGACTAAATTATTATAGATAGCGTCTATAACGCTGTCGGCGCCGCCATTAGTTGATAAAAATTTAAATCCTTCTCCGGTGCCGTTGTTGTCTGTGATTATCGCAAGCGTCTCGCTTGGCGAAAATATATGAAGCAGGGCCTGGGGGCTGGTGGTCCCGATGCCGACTCTGCCGTTGGGCAATATCACAAACTTGCTTGATGAAGCCACCTTCAGATTCATCAAATAATTTTGCGCTGTTGAGGTGCTTATCTCGTTTATATCCATACTCAAGCCGACATAACCGGCAGTAGAGGTGGCGGCCACATTAATGGTCGGGGTGATTGAAAGGGCGGCGATCGGCGCCGAACCATTGTAAGTGGAAGTAATGCCGTTGCCGAAAACAGTTTCCAAGCTTAATCCTGTCCAACTACCGGTCCAGGTTCTGGCAACGCCACTGTAGCCAAACGTTCCCTGTATGGATAATTCTTTTGTATCCCCGGTGGTGGGTAAAATTGTGGATCCCACGCTAATTGTGGTAAATTTGCCGGCGACGGTCGGTTGCCAGGAGGATCCATAAGGCTCTATTTGGAAATAGCCGTTGTAGTTTGGGCGCACAGAGAAAGTTGTGCCATCGGAAAGATTATTAATTCCATTCCCGGTCATAAACAATGGGCCACCGTCATACCTCAAACTGTTTTCAGTTGCTTCACGATATAATTTTATATTTGACCCAAATTGAATGCCGCCGGCGGCGATGGTGCTGTCGGGCAAAGTGATTTTAGCGGACGGCGTTGTCGTTCCATAACCTACATAACCGTCTGTTGAAATGAACAGCGACGAGGTGGCAGTCAGACTGGTGCCGGCCGCCGCGTAATATGGCACCTGGCCGGCAAGCGTAGCCGCGCCAACCGTGCCCGAGCCGAAGTTGGCCCACGAGCCGCCGGAGTTTTTGTACTGCAGGGTGCCGCCCGAGTCATAGAAACCGTAGCCGCCGGTGCCGGTAGCTGTGCCGAAGTTGAGATAACGACTGATACCTTCCAAGAGTAGGTCGCCATAGACGGTAAGTTTTGATGAGGGCGAGGTGGTGCCGATACCAAGGTTGCCGGAATTGGTGATCCTCATTCTTTCATAATTCGCGCTTGAAGCCCTAGTAGCAAAACCTAAATATCCTGTATTATTCGAGCCTGCCCTAAAATAAGTTCCTCCAGTAGAAGTTATCTCAAATGCCGCTAATCCGCCACTACCAGTACTATCACCAAACCCCATTACTCTTTCTGGTGATATGCTCGGAGTAGTGTATGTTTCTGTGTTACCAGAACCACCAATCACATATAATTGATATGAGGCGGAACTGCCCGCACCAAATTGCACTTTACCTATAACCTGTAAAGGATTATTCGGCGCTGCCGTCCCAATCCCCACATTGCCGTTCTTCAAAATCGTCAATAAAGTGCTTGATCCGATGGTGGTTGAGGTGCCGATCTTTAAGGCGCCATCGGCGTTGTCCAGAGCCAGGTAGAACGGCGTAGAAGAGCCGGCAAAAATCATGCCGACGTTTTCGTTTAGATTATTGCCGATGGTCATTATAGAACCGCCGGTATAGCCGGTTGGGCTGATGGTGAACTGACCGTCCGAAGCCACGGTGAAGTCAACGTATTTTGAACTGTCATAGGCGAGGCGCAATTGCGGGCCGAGCGTTGAGACGACCGTCAGCTGGCTTCCGGGAGTAGTCGTACCGATGCCGACAAATCCGTTAGTCGCGAGGAAAAGCGAAGAGGTGCCGGAAACCGCCGTGCCATTGGCACTGTAGTAAGCGAGCTGGCCGGCGGTGCCGGAGTTGACCGAGCCGGTGGAGGTTGAAAAATTTGTCCAGTTGCCACTCGCGTTCTTGAATTGCATGGTGCCGTTGTTATCGAAGAAGCCGTAACCGCCGGTGCCGGTCGCCGTGCCGAAGTTCAGATAGCGGTTAGAACCGGATAGAATTGCGTTGCCGTAAACATCAAGTCTAGCAAGTGGTGAGGTGGTGCCGATGCCAATATTACCGGTTGATAAAATTCTCATCTTTTCACTTCCACCAGCATTAATAAGGACATTTCTGTTAGCTTCCAGAAGTAAGTCTGAATTGGTCAAAGTAGACGATATTATTGATCGACCGTCTCCGCCGTCCGCACTAGCAATATAAAATGTTTCCGTGCCATCACCACGCGACAATGAAAGTCTTATCCCCATGCCAGCACCCTTGGACAACACCCTGAAATAAGAATCCCCATTCTTAAATTCAGCCATATTGTTCCCGGCGACAGTGGCAAGGCTTAATGGATAGGTTACTGTCGTCGTACCAATCCCAATATTCCCATTCGCCGCGATAAATAATGCCGAAGTGGCAGTCAGGTTAGTGCCGGTGGCGGAGTAGTATGGGATGTAGCCGGTGTTGCCGGAGCCGATGGCGGTTCCGCCCATCAAGCCGAGCGAGGAGGTGGAAACCAGATTATAGCCGCTGGAATTGTTACCCAGCAACAGCTGGCCGTAGCTTGGGGTGGTGGATGTCCCCGTACCGCCGTAGGCGATGCCGATTGGACTTCCTTGCCAGGTGCCGCCGGTGACCACACCAAGGTTGTTGACCCGGAACTGCTGTGAGCTAGTCGCGCCAACGGTTAACATTGCGGATGGTGAGGTGGTGCCGATGCCGATGTTGCCGGAAGTTAACAAGGTCATAGCAGTTAAATTGCCTGGATTAAGCGTAATAGAACGCCCATAAGAAGCAATCATAAAATCTGTCGCGCTTCCCCCATAGATTCTTCCTATGTCGTTTCCTGAACCAGTTCCCTGCTTAAAACTCAAACCGACAGCTCCGTTTGCTGATTTCTTTTGCAAGACCAGAATGTCAGATGTGCCTCCATCTGCAGTATCAATAAAATAGGCGGCTGTGGTTGGATTGGCTTCATTGGTAGAAACTGACAGCAACGAATCAGGATTTGTCGTCCCAATTCCCACCTTACCATTTGGCAATATCGTCAGAGCCGAACTCGACCCCATAACAGTTGAGGTGCCGATACGGAAAGAGTCTGTCACATCATCAATGCCAAGATGGAAGGTTGAAGAACTGCCGGCCAGAACCAGGCCGACATCTTCGGGGCTGTTATCACCAATCACTACGGTGGAACCGCTCACGGCGTCGTTCATGCTGATATTCAATTCACCGGCGGAGTTAACGGTGAAGTCAGCATACTTAGTTGCGTCATAAGCCAGCCGCAGC
>JBBAAJ010000030.1:0-13017 GCA_041658365.1 Candidatus Peribacteraceae bacterium
TCTTGGCACGTCGTTCGCGAACGACGTGCCTTGCCGACCGCAGGTAGATACCTGCTCTGTATCATTTATATTTTTCTTGTCTCACGTGCTTGGATTAAAGTTTCTCCACACAATTTGGCATTGATCCCGGAGGCCTTCTGGGAGGGGAAAAAGGGGTGATGAGGCTTCGCATTGACTGCCACTGTAGATGTTCTAGGATAACTCCCTTCATTCCGCTCTTTGGAAACACAGCAGTTGCTGAGGTTCCACTGAGTTCTTTGACCTCCGGGTCAGGAGAATTCAGTGCTCAGTGGTTGCCTCAGCAAGCGTTTGTTTTTCAATTCAACCAGAACGAAAGGATGTGATGACGTGAAGACGAATCTGAACTTGGCATTTGGAGTGCACAGTCTGGTACAGGGCTTCCGGGTTAGCCACCTCATGTTGGAAGCTCTGGCGAATCCATGCAAGGGGCATGGAGTGAAGGCCTTCGAAGTCCTCTTTGCCGGGACGGCTGGGACACCGGACCCGGTGGGACTGATCAAGAAATTCCAGGTGGCGGCCGGAATCGAGCACCTGTCCGTCTGTGTGTTCTTTGGCGGGCCCGACATGCCCGATCCACTCGTTCCAGACCAGGCGGACGCCGCGTTGAAGCATCTCGTGGACGCCTGCGAATATGCCGTGGCCATTGGCGCCAGGAAGGTGGCGGGACCCATCGGGTTCTCCATCGGCAAGCCCGGGACGGCCGATCAGGTCACGGCCTTCCTGAAGAAAGCCGTCAAAGCGACGGAAAGCACGGGGATCGTCCTGGGTCTCGAGCCGCTGCGGCCGGCAGAATGCGCGGTGTTCTGGGGCTTCGACGATGCGATCAAGATCGTGGACGCGGTCGGGAGCCCACGCCTGGGGCTCCATTACGACACGTTCCACGATGATTGTTTCGGTGGCATACCTCAGGTCACTCTGAGGGCCATCGGACAGCGGCTGGTCCATGTCCATGTTTCCGGAAGCGAACGCATGACGCCCGGAACGGACAAGGTCAACTGGCAATCGGTCGCCGATGGTCTCAGGGAAGTCGGCTACGCCGGATCGGTGGTGCTCGAACTCTTCGGCCCGAAGTGCCGGCAGGAAATGCCGGGCATCGTTGACCCAAGCTTCCCTTCGGCGCTCAGTGTGCCGACCTCACTCGAGGTGACGAGATGGTGCCTCGAGAGGCATGAGATCATCTCGCCGCGCGCCTCCTGAAGACGCGCAAACACGTTCTTGAAAAGTTGAAGCTGAAGCAACCACACACCACCCCCCTCATACGCGCTGCGTGCGAGGGGGAAGGTTTGAAGTATGGAAAAATCACTTCAGCGACTTCAGGAACTCCACGATGTATTTGGCCGTGTCATGCGGCCAGGTGTGGGGATAGAACGCACCGTGTTCGTCGGTGTCTATCGTGGACGGGCACCACAGTATGTCGTTGCCTCCGGCGCAGTCGGTTTGCCACACGCAGTTCAGTTCGGCTGCGCGTTCGCGATTGAGCGGCTGCCAGGCGACGTACGAGTGCTGCGGGAGAATCCCTAAGCTCTCCAGTTTCTCGGCGTACGGCAGGTACCACTCTGCTCCCGTGTCTTCCGTCACTTCCTCGCCATACGCACTCAGGATCATCTTGATCGCCTCGGCGAAGTTCACCGGTGTGTCCGCACGGAACGTGCCGAGAGTTTTCGATGAGTTGACGATGAAGATGACAAGAGAAATTCTTCAGTTGTCATGGTTATTGCTCATAAGAAATTTATTAGTTGACAATGGTATTGACAATGAAAAATCCATTGTTTACAATAGAGATATGCACCTACGCGATGAAATCTTAAAATTGGCTCAGGATAGCAAGAAAATAAAGAGTAAAGATCTTGTCGAAAGATACAAAGTATCAAGACAATATGTAAATACTGTCATTAAAAGCTTGGTGATAGAAGAAAAATTAATAAAAATTGGATCAACAAGATATGCATTCTATGTACATCCTAAATTTGCAAATTCATTTAAAACAAAAATTAAAAAGAGGTTCACTAATAAAAACTTAAAGGAGCATGAGGTCCTAGATAAATTAGAAAAGAGAAGTTCCCTCATTCGCTCCTTGCCTGAAAATATTCGTAGCATATTAAATTATGCATTTTTAGAAATGCTTAACAATGCCATTGAACACTCGGAATCTGCGAACGTGGAGATTGAAATTGAAAAAGATTCAAATCTAATTTTTCACGTTAACGATTTTGGTATCGGAGTGTTCAAAAATATAATGCGCAAAAGGCACCTAAAGTCGGAATTGGAAGCTGTTCAGGATTTGCTAAAAGGCAAGACAACGACGGCACCACAGGCCCATTCTGGTGAAGGCATATTCTTTACATCAAAGATTGCCGATGTTTTTACGCTTCAGAGTTACAATTATAAACTCATAATCGACAACCTCTTAAAAGATATATTTTTCGAGGAAATTAAGCCAGCCAAGCGAGGTACAAAAGTATCTTTTCAAATTTCAAATGATTCAGCAAAGCATTTGATTGATGTATTGAGGCAGTATCAATCAGATCCCGAAGAAAAAGCATTTGATAAAACAGAGATTCAAATAAAGCTTTACATGATGGGCACGATCCATATTTCGCGCTCACAAGCTCGTAGAGTGTTAGCTGGTCTAGATAAATTCAAGTTGATAATTTTAGACTTTGATAAAGTGCCAAATATTGGGCAGGCTTTCGCAGATGAAGTTTTTAGAGTCTTTAAAAAATCGCACCCAAGTATCCAATTAAAGCCCATGAATATGAATGAGGCTGTTCAATTTATGATTGAAAGAGTTGGCAAATAATGATGGTGGAGATGCCGGGAGTCGAACCCGGGTCCAACGTGTGCATCATGCGCCCGTACGGTCATGGTCCTTCCGTTTCTTCCGCCCGTAGGGAAAGACCAAGGAAAGGGCAGAAGGGGTGACGCTGAGAATTCTGAGTACCGCTGCGTCAGGCGGGTACCCAACCTCGCTGGTGACGCCTCATCCCCTTAGCGAGGATCCGGAGTGAGACGTGGTCCGACCGAAGGTCAGACCTTAAGCGAAGGCGAGTTGAGGAGTCAGGCCAAGTCTTGCGACGAGAGCCTCACCTTTCTCAGCTGCCTCGCGGAATGCTGTAGTAGCATTTGTTGGTCGCTGAATGTGGGTATCGGGAACTTCAGCAATCCCGGACCGGGGCAGACCACGACGCATATTCACGCTGTCGATAGCCTGTCATCCCCATTGGTGAATTCGAGCTAAGCGCAAGTTCCGGAGGAACGCAGCGCGAAGCCGAAGATACAATGTCCTCCATAGCTCCGTCATGAAGGAGTGAAGGAGGACTAAACGTTGGAATAAAGTACGATGTTGTGATGGAGCAGAGAAAATCATTATAGCATGGAAGTCGGTAGGCGACTCAGAGAATCAGCCGGAATAACCAGTTTGAGAAACCAAGCACACTGCTCACTACGATCCATCCGGTGAAGCCGCCGGTGATCGCAAGTGCGATGAGATCCGGGTCCATCCGGAGCGCGAGCTGGTAGACGAGCCAGAGGAAGAGCGCATTGAGGAGGACGGTCGTGAGAAGGGTCGCGATGAGCTTGAAGGGCAGAGTGATGATATTGAGGAGCGGCCGGACGAAGAGATTGAGGAGGGTCAAGAGGCTCCCGACGATCACGTATGCCGCCGGCCCGCCGAATACGGCAAAATACTCCGAGAAATAGGAGTCGAGCGCATATACGAGGAGGACATTCAGGGCGGCCTTCAGAACCAGTTTGACCGGCGAGGAAGTAAGATTTCCGAACATTTATATTGCCATGCTAGAACAATCGGACAATTGTTAAATTGTTAAATTGCTAAATTGTTTGCAGGCATAGTGGCTTATTGATGGCTCGAACATTGACACTTAATTTTAAAGCTTTCATAATATCCCTCCTGCCAGTACGGTCTTTTTAAACACCGGACGGTATGTGGAGTCTGCTTCCGAACTTTCAGTCCATTTTTTCTCGAAAGGAGAAGACCCATGGACAAGCTTTTTTTGAGTATGCAACTGGTCCCGCATTGGATGTGGTGGCCAGCGGGGATGTGTTTCGTCGCAAGTTTTGTTTCATGCTTTGCCATGCTTTCCTCTTACAAAAGGGGGCAGCGGCTGAGGCGTGAAGCCAAAGCTTTTGCACTGAATCACGGAGCTAGAGATCTTACGGATGAGATCGGCGCCCCGGTGGAGTTTCTCAATATTCGTACTTTGGTTCTGGATGCTCTCTGGATGTCCGGCGAACCGGCGAATCCTAAAGATTCCAATTTGACAGACGAGTACTACGAGCTGCTGGTTAGGCTCGATGCTTCACAGTATGACAATCGTATGAGTTATCGGGAGGCGATAGTCTGGATGATTGCCGGCTGCGCGCTGGCGCTCCTGCCGATTGGGAATGCGATTTTCAATGCCGTTTGGTTGTGAAATGCCATTTGGCAGGACAGCCGATTTTGCGCAATTGATTGCGCGAAGTCGGCTTTTCGTGATGGTTTATGTAGAGACGCCCCATTGGGGGCGTCTCTACGGAACTGAATTTTTATTTCTCTTTCTTCTGAAACCTTATTGTGACCGTTCTCCCATCTACCTCCACCTGCTCCGACTTTCCATTGCCTTCCCCTTGTACCGAGCGCGTTTCCTCAAGTATCAGTTCCTTGTGCGCAGCGAGGATATCGTCCGCACCGGTGAGCGAGAGCATGATCGTATCGGTGAACTCGAGGCCCGCCTCCTTGCGCTTCGACTGGATCGCGTGGATCAGCTCGCGCGCGAGGCCCTCGAGCCGGAGGGCGTCGGTGAGAGTGGCGTCCAGCATCACCACGATCCCGCGGTCCGCTGCGACGTGCTTGCCTTCCTTCCCCTGATACACGATGGAAGCCTCCTCGGGCGAGAGCGTTTCGCCGAGGATGACGATGGAGCCGTCCTTCTCCTCGAACTTGCCCGCTTTCGCTTCGCGGATGATCTCCTGCACTTTGGAGCCGAGTCTGGGTCCGACCTTGCGCGCGTCCACCTGCACGATGGGGCTGGCGATGGAAGCGGCGTCGACGACATCAATGACCTGCTTCACGTTCAGTTCCTCGGCGATGAGGTCCTTCAGGACGCCGGCGGCGGAGTCAGAGGGCGACAGGGCGAACGTCACGGACTGGAGCGGCGAACGGACGCGGAGCTTCAGCTCCGAGCGCAGGGAGAGTCCGAGGGTGGTGACCGTGCGCGTGTTCTCCATCAGCGAGAGGATTTTCCGGTCGTCCTCGGTGATGGGCGCGGTCTGCGGCCAGTCGCTGAAGTGGACGCTGCCGTGTTCCTCCGTGACGAGGTTTAAGTAAATCACTTCGGAGATGAAGGGGCAGAACGGCGCGAGCAATTGGCAATTGGCAATGAGCACACGGTACAGGGTGTCGAAAGCCTCGGCGGAGCCTTCCTCCTTGCCGGCGAGGCGGCGGCGGCTTAAGCGCACGTACCAGTTCGTGAGATCGTCGATGGAGCCGGCGAGGTGCGCGCAGGTCGCGGAGAGATCGTACTGCTCGAGCTCCTCCGTCATCCTGTTCACCAGTTCCTGGGTCTTGAGGAGAATCCACCGGTCCAGCAGGACATTGGATTGTCCGTTGCGGAGCGAGAAGTCGATGGAGGGTTTCCATTCGGCGGCGTTCGCGTACGTGACGAAGAGGCGGTAGGCGTTCCAGAGCGGCAGGAGGACGGCGCGCACGGCTTCCTCCACCAGACGTTCGGAGAACCGGAGGTCCTCGCCTCTGACCGCGGGCGAGCTCATGAGCGCGAAGCGCACCGCATCGGCGCCGTGGCGCTTCACGACCTCCGTGGGCTCCGGGTAGTTCTTGAGCCTCTTACTCATCTTCTTCCCATCTTCGGCGAGGACGATGCCGTTCACGACGCAGTGGCGGAACGCCGGACAGTCGAAGAGAGCGGTGGAGAGCACCGTCAGCGTGTAGAACCAGCCGCGCGTCTGGTCCAGGCCTTCGGCGATGAAGTCCGCGGGGAACCCGGGTGGGATATCGCCGCCCGTCTCGAACGGGAAGTGCTCCTGCGCGTACGGCATGGCGCCGCTCTCGAACCAGCAGTCGAGGACTTCCTCGATCCTGCGCATCTGCGGGGCGAGGGTGAGGGAGTGCGTTTTTGCGTTATGGAGTTCCTGCGTTGATACGTCGGAGTAGGTGAGGCACTCGGCGACCATGCGCAGTGCCAAAAGGAAGCCTCCGTGCGCCACGAGGAGGACGCGCTTCCCCGCGTACTTCTTGAGGAGGAGGTCGCAGGTTTCCTGCGCTCTTGCGACGAACTTCTCATACGGTTCGCCCTCAGGCGGCGTGATCTGCTGGAACACGGTACGGACGCCTTTCAGGATTCCCGGATGAGTGGCGAGAACCTCGTCAACGGACTTCCCGGTCCACGCGCCCATGTCGCGCTCGCGCAGGAGGGGATTCGTCCCTTCGAAGGGGACGCCCGTCTCCTTCGCAATGATTCTCGCGGTCTCCTCCGCGCGCTTCAGATCGGAGGAAATGATGAGATCGAAAGGTGTTCCCTTCAGAGCCGCTCCCGCTTTCTTCGCTTGCGCCTTGCCGGTTTTATTGAGCGACAAGTCGATATTGGATCCCTGGATCAATTTGGCTTTGTTGAAGTCCGTTTCCCCGTGCCGCACCAGTGTCAGCTCCACTGCTTGCTTGTCGCTTGTCGCTTGTCGCTTATCGCTCCACACGATTCCATCCACCGTCTCCTTGTGGAGGTCCATCTGCGCTTTGCGCTCATGGTCCCAGAAGAATGTCCGCATGGCGGCCAGCTCGGGATACGGCTGGTGCACGATCTTGTGCTTGTCCGTCTTCGTGAAGAGGTGGGTGGCGTTCATCATCAGATCCGCATGGGTGACGATCACGATGGTCTCCCCTGCGTGTTTCGGGAGAACCTCGGAGAGGAAGGCGGAAAAGCGCCGCTCCACGCTCGACCACGTCTCCATTCCGTGGAAGTGGTAGATGCTCTCCACTTGCCCCTTCTCCAGCTTGTGAGCCCGGCGCTCGCGCACGAATGTCAGGTCATCGAAGTCCACGTGCTTGCCCTCGTACTCCCCGAAATCGATCTCGTGGAGGTGAGAGTCCACCACGAGGACGGCGCCGGTCGCGGCCGCGATGGCCTCGGCGGTTTCCTTCGTCCGCTGGAGGGGGGAGCAGTAGATGGTCTTAAGCGGCGCGCCTTCCGGCACGCTTCGTTGCACTTGCGCTCCCAGTTCCCTGGCCTGTTTCTGCCCCGTCTCCGTGAGCGGTGTTCCGGGCTCCTGGCCCTGGTAGATCTTGACGACATTCCCCTCGCTCTCCGCATGGCGTGTCACGATGACCTTCGTGAAACGCTTCGGGCACTTGGCCATGAGCTCGTCCCGGGAGCCGAGCACTTCCGTTTCGCCGGTGATCGAGTTCTTCCAAATGGGGAGCGGCGTGCCCCAGAAGCGGCTCCGCGAGATCGCCCAGTCCCTGGCACCTTCGAGCCACTTGCCGAATCGCCCGTCACGGATGTGCCCGGGAACCCAGTGCGTCTTGGCGTTCGCCGCCAGCATCTTCTCCTTGATCTTCTCCACGGCGACGAACCACGAGGTCATCGCGTAGTTGAGGAGCGGCGAGTCGCACCGCCAGCAGTGCGGGTAACTGTGGCGAAAATTTTGCGGATTCCCGAAGAGCTTCCCGTTCTTCTTGAGCCATGCGCCGATAGCTTTATCTGTCTTTGTTGGACTGTCCTTTGGTTTTACCGGCAGTCCAGCGAAATCAGTTACTGCATTGACGAATGTTCCGTCTGGTTTCACGTGCTGAAGAATTTCAACTCCCTCTCGTTTTCCGACTTGGTAATCTTCCTCGCCGAAACCCGGTGCAACATGAACAATGCCTGTTCCCTCATCCGTCGTGACAAATGAAGATCCATCTACGATTTTAAAGGCTTTACCGGCGTATTTCTTCGCGAAGTACGGAAAGAGAGGTTTGTAGGTTCTGCCGATAAGATCCTTGCCATCAATCGGAGTCGGATCCTCATCCAACGTTACTTTCCCAAATTCTCCCTCCACTCTCCCTTGAATGAACGTTTCTGCAGCTATGTAAGTCGCATCTCCATCTTTTCTTTTGAACTTATGATATTTGATATCAGGATGCACAGCCAGAAACAGGTTTCCGGGCAATGTCCACGGCGTTGTTGTCCAGGCAAGAAGGAATGTTTTTGCCTGATTCCTGATTCCTGATTCCTGATTCTCATCCAGTTCGAATTTTGCCGTTACGGCACAATCGGTGACATCTTTGTATCCCTGCGTGACTTCGAAATTGCTTAGCGGCGTCTCGCACCGTGGACAAATGTGCATCGCTTTCCTTCCTTCGTAGATGAGCCCGAGTCCGTGGAGTTTCTTGAACACCCACCAGATCGATTCCATATACTCCGGGTCCATGGTGCGGTAGTCCCAGTCCATGTCGACCCAGCGGCCGAGGCGCTCCACCGTCGCCCGCCATTCCTTGGTGTAGCGCTGCACCGCGGCACGGCAGAGATCGTTGAAGCACTGGATGCCCAGACACTCGATGTCCTTCTTCGACTTGAGGCCATTCTCCTTCTCGATCTCGTTCTCGACGGGGAGGCCGTGGCAGTCCCAGCCGAATCTCCGCTTCACGTACTTCCCGCGCATCGTCTGGTAGCGGGGGATCACGTCCTTGATCGTTCCGGCGAGGATATGCCCGTAGTGGGGGAGCCCCGTGGCGAACGGCGGCCCGTCGTAGAAGCTGAAGATTTCGCCGCCCTTCCTCCGCTTCATGGAGCGCTTGAAGACCTCTTCTTCACTCCAGTACTTCAGGATCCCGAGCTCGAGGTCCGGGAAGGACTGTTTTGGGTCAACGGAGTCGAACATGGGCGTAGTGTAGGGCAAAGCCCAGTCTGGGCGAAGTGTGCTTTGCTCTCATTTCGGTGTCCAAAAGTTGACATACCGAGCATATTGTCATAGAATTTCCTCCCCCTATGACTATGCCTGGCAATGCCGGCGAGCAACGGCTTCCTTCTGGTCTGGAGCAGATCGACTATACCCAGCTGTTCGCACTCACAGAGCAGGAATCGGTCACGGTAGATGGCCAGATTGCGAAGATGCGTCTTGTCGAGGAGATGATTTTGGCTCGTCTCAATGATATGCGACGGCGGCTCTTTGCAAGGCTACAGAGTAGCGTTGCAGGCGAAGAAGCGCGAGAAACTGCTGTCGCATCGCAGATGCAGGCGTTACGCATACACCATTTGGACTTGGGTGACGGACGATACAATCTGATTGTCGAGAGAGGGGAGGGGGATGATGAGACGCCGGATACGACGATCTACAGGGTGATGGTCGTGGCGCACGTTGATACAGTCGAAGGGCTGCCCCATCACAATCAATTGGAACAAGATCTGGCAAATCCTGATCGCTGGAAGGGAAGGGGTGTATACGATATGGGGGCTGGTGTGATCAACAGTATTGCCCTTGCTTCCGCGGTACAGGTGCCCGAAGGCATGAAGGTGTACTTCGTTTTCACGGTGGACGAAGAAGAAGATTCCCTTGGGGCGCTCCAGCTCGTGAGACAGTGGGATGTGTGGCCACACATCGATGCGGTAATCTCTTCGGATATCGGGCCGCTCAAGCCCCTGCCGGATGACGATCCGCGCATGCGGCTTATCATCGCTCGTTGTGGACGAGAAAAGTGTCTTGGTACCATTACCATCGCGCCGGGGCAACAGGGACATGGAGCGCAGACGGGACTCCCCAATGCATCGGATGCGCTTGTCGAGCTTCTTGGGAGTATGCGCGAACAGTTCTACCGTGGAAGGAAAGGATCTGCCGGGGAGCGGGATGAGTCACCTGTTCAGCAATCACATTCCTTGCTTGGAGTGGAAGAATTTGAAACGGGTGCAGTGACCTCAACTCAGCGTGATGGATATGTGCTTCCACACGAGGCAAAGTTTAGATTTGCAGTAAAAACAGTTCCACCGACGGCACGCGGAGAGATGCTGAAGAAAATGAAGAGAACCGCGAGTGGCATCGCCCACCGGGGGGAGTGGCATGGCAAACATGGCATTGATCACACTCTGGTGGCGGATGACTCGGAGACCTCATATCCACCCTACGAAATGCCCGACAAACATCCCATGGTGCGAGTAGCTGCAGGCATCCTGAGACGTATTTCCGGTGTCGATCCGGAAATTGTTGGCGGCCCATCCGTTGCCGATGAGTGCGTATATGCAGATAGCATGCTCGAGGGAATGGAGCTGCCTTCGTTTGATAAAACCCCTCGTGGAATCATCACCATTCCGCCGAATGGCGATCATGCCCACAGTCCTGATGAATGGGTGTCGAAAATGAACATTGCTCGTGTCCGCCAGGCAGTACGATTACTCATCGAAAATCCCGATGGTCTGATTTCACTTGCACAGAAACGCATGGCGTAATTTTAGTGACTTTCCATTTGGAAAAATCCTTGTAAAATGGTACCCTATTTTTGAACTATGACCCCACCTCGGACAAGCGCCATCGGCACGAAATTTGCCAAGGAACACGTGACAGTTGAGGGGCAAACTGATCGCAGCTGGGAGCGACAGGTCGAAGATAGGCATGCGATGGAATTTGCAAGGGCAATCTTGACTGCCTTACAAGCCGTAGTAAAACTGGCGATCAAGAAACTTTTTCGTGAGCATAGATCAGAGCTTGCTAAGAGGCGAGGACTTGATGTGGTTGATGATAAAACTATCGAACAATTGACAACTGAGCATGTTGACCGTTTAGGCCGTTGTCTCCAAGAGGATGTCGGGGATCTCTTGTCGAGGACCGATGATGGTTCCTTCGAGTTTCCGGTTGCCACATATGGCAGGAGATATGCTGATCAAGTAGCACAAGAGGAAGGGCTGCAGGTAATGGAGGAAGCAGATGAACAGAGCAGTGAAGGAGAATCTGCGGTAACTTTCAGAGCTTCTCTTGAATGACCGGTAAAGTAATAAGAGAAAGTTGGACATCGATAATTTCCTCTCATACGAGGCTTGTAGAAGGGATAAAAGTTTCTTTCTGATTTAGTTGTAATATTTCTAAAATCGTATAAAATATTACTCCCTGTTTAACAGAATGAGCGAATTTGATCATATATTGGCGCGTGCTTTTAAAAGGGTGGACTACTCACGTCTTGCCGAGCAGGCAGCGCAAAGTCTGGAAAATCAACATGCGGTCCGGCAGGGAGTCGAAGCCGTTGCGAAGGGGATACGACACAAGGCGCAGGACATCATTGTCACAAAAATCGATGACCCGGCTCGCGGTCCGGAGTTTGACTGTCGGCATGAGCAGCTCAACATCACACCGGAGGTTGTGGAAACTGCACTTTCCCACGAGCCAGACAGAGCTTTCCTGCTGAGGAGAAAGATACGTGACCGTGGGGGCTTCCTGGAGCACTATTCGGATGTCGGAGCCGGACGTATCGCTGAGACAGCCAGACCGGGGGAAAAAAACGGCGGAGGCTGGCTCATGCTCGAGGCAAGTGGACGCCTGGTCAAAGGGGGAGTGCTGCATCCACGGATTGTCGGAGGAGATGGTCACTTCTTTGTGCCACCCGATAAGCAGCTTTTTGTTCCGTCTGTGCCTCTGCCGATTGATCAGGAACGGCATGATGTCGTCTTTGATGAAGGTTTGGATGCGTTGAGAGAGATTCTGGCAGATCCTGCGTGTGCAATGCTTGTTTCCGATATCTGTACGGTAGAAGAGGCACGTGGATGTGGATTTGCGTCAGCAACGGAAGATACCGCTATTGACCGGGCGAAGGAACTCAACCAGGAACGCACGCACAAACTGCGGTACCTTGTGGCGGCAATAGCCGCTGTTCGTGGTGTTCTCGATAGCCACGGAAGAATGATCGGAATAGAGTTCAAGCCGAGCCTCCTCAATATGATCAGCCTTATTATGCATGTGCGCCGCCAAGCACATGAAGGTTTCATCATGGGTATTCAGAGAGGTCGTACCGTGCCAACGGAACTGCCAGGTGGTGATAAGGGTGAGATCCTTCTCGATTGGTATACCACTGCTCAGCCAATCGACTGATACACACAAGAAACTTCTTAGGATTCCCTCTGCTCCCGCGGGTAATAGAACCAGAGGAACACTGCGAGGAGTGGTGTTGCCGCAAGTGCGGAAAGAGAACGCGTGAGCGCAAGTTCCCCCAGGATCGTGGCAATGCACACGAACGGGAGCAGGCGTTCCAGGATCGTGATGTCCGTCTTGTGCATACAATCGAAGTACAGTGCGTACGGGAGGAAGCAGAAGACGAGCGCGAATAAGCCTGCTTTCAGCGTCACAGACCATGGAATGTAGCGGAAGTCGGGCATCCAGAAGATGACGCCAATGGTCAGGAGAATGGTGATGATGGAGAGCCAGAAGACGAAGGCGGGGTAGCGCGCGTAGATCCGGGCATCCGTCTCCTGGTAGCGCTTGCTCAGCTGCGAGTACACGGCGAAGCCAAGTGCGCTTCCAAGCCCGGCAAGCGTTCCCATGAGGGAGAAACCCTGGAGAGCGATGAGGAGGGCGATGGCACCTGCCAGCGCGGAAGCGGAAAGGATGAACCTGCGAGAAACATCGGCTTCCAGAGCTTTCTGGAGGAAGTGGGTCAACACGAGACCGGCGATGATGAAGAGGATATACTGGGTCGCAGGGAGGAGGGAGAGCGTGATGTAGGAGAAGAGCGCGGTGAGGAACAATGCGACTCCGGAGAACACGAGAGAGGACTGTAGCGGCCAGAGCGCTTTGGATTTCACCGGAGAGAGGAGCTCATATACTGCATATGTCGTCGATGCGGCGAGGAAGAACGTCACGAACCGAATGATCGTCAGATCAACCGGGAGCATGTATCCTCCCAAGAGGAGCTGACGCGCGACAACAGGGTCAAGCCCCCAGAGGAGGACGATTGCTCCAATGAGGAACACCGTGGAACTCCGTTGCGGAATGATGACAAGTTGTTCAGCGCCGGCGAGGAGGAGA